>JABEUV010000048.1 GCA_013044195.1 Elusimicrobiota bacterium
CGCCCGCCGGGCAAGCGGCGCACGCCGCGCAGGCCCGCCTTGGCCGCGGGGCCGCCGGGCTGGACCGCGTTGATGACGACGCCGTCCTGGTCGCCGATCAGGTAATACTTCTGGCCCGAGGTCAGGATCGTCACGCCCAGGCCGGGACGCACCACGTGGCCGGTGCGGATCAACTGCGGCACGATGCGCTTGATGAAGGAGACCGGCACCGCGAAACCCACGCCCGCCGAGGAGCCCGAGCGGCTGAAGATCATCGTGTTCATGCCGATGAGGTTGCCGCCCGAGTCCAGCAAAGGTCCGCCCGAGTTGCCCGGGTTGATGGCCGCGTCGGTCTGGATCATGCCGCGGATCGTCACGCCGCCGATGCCCTGCACCTGGCGGCCCAGCGCGGAGATCACGCCCTTCGACAGCGAGTGATCCAAGCCGAACGGGTTGCCGATGGCGATGGCCGTCTGGCCGACTTGCAGGGTGTGCGAAGACCCCACCTTGACGGGCTTGAGCTTTTCGGGCTTATCGACCTGGAGCACCGCGATGTCCTTGTTCGGGTCCACGCCCACGACCTTCGCCTCCAGCTGCGTCTTGTCGCGCAAGGTCACCAGGAACGCGTCTCCGCCCTGCACGACGTGGAAGTTCGTGACGATGTGTCCTTTGTTATCCCAGACGAAGCCCGAACCCGCGCCCTGCGGGACCGCGAACTCGTCTTGATACATGTTTTGGCCGATGGCGACGTTGGTCACGAACACCACGGACGGCGCGTTTTCCTGGAAGACGCGGATGGTGTTCTGCTCCTCGGGCAGAAGCGCCGCGGCGGGTGCCGCGGCCAGCGCGGCGGCAAGAAAAAGAAAAGTCTTCACGGCGCGATTTTATATCATTGCCCGGTGACTTCGCCCCTGCCGCGCTTTCAGCCGGAGAACGACGGCCAAGACCGCCACCCGCCGCGCTGTCCGGCCTGCGGGCACGGCGCGCCCGAAACGGCGCTGGCCTGCGCGGAGCCCGGCTTCGAGGTCTTGCGTTGTCCCGACTGCGGCCTGGGCCGCACCTGGCCGCCGGCCGCGCCCGATGAGATCGCCTCCTGGTATCCGGAGCGCTACTACGGCAAGGGCAACGTACGCTTCAACGCGCTCTTTGAGCGCCTGATCCGCCTGTTCCGCCGCCGCCGTGCGGCCGTCCTCCACAACCGCGTGCCGCGCGGTCCGGTGCTGGATATCGGCTGCGGACGCGGCTTCCTGCTGAGCTTCCTGCAGGAACTCGGCTACGAACCTCACGGCGTGGAGTTCTCCGACGTGGCCGCGCGCCACGCGCGCGAGACGCTGAAGCTTCCCATCGCCGTGGAGGACTTCGCCTCCTCGCCGACCGAGCACGGGCGCTACAACGCCGTGATCTTCTGGCACTCGCTGGAGCATTTCTCCAATCCCGTCGCCGCCATCGCGCGCGCCTCCGAAGCGCTCAAGCCCGGCGGCGTGCTGGCCGTCGCGGTGCCCAACTACGGCAGCCTTCAGGCGCGACTGTTCGGCCGCAATTGGTTCCACCTGGACGTGCCGCGCCACTACTTCCACTTCACCGAGCGCGCGCTGGAAGCCGTCCTGGCGCGCCACCGCCTGCGCATCGTACAACTCGACTACTTCAGCTTCGAGCAGAACCCGTACGGCACCTTGCAGAGCTTCTACAACGCGCTGGGCTTCCGCTTCAATCTGCTCTACTCCTTGCTCAAGGACCCCAGCGCGCGCGCCGACGAGCTGGCGCGCTACCCATTCCAGGTCGCGGCGATCGTGCTGCTTCTGCCGCCGCTGCTCCTGCTCTCCTTGGCGCTGGCGCCGCTGGAAGCCCTGCTGCGCTCGGGCGGCACGATCGAACTTTACGCGTTTAAAGAATAAGGTTTTTAACTATGGGTGGGCCGCAGCAGAGTTCAGCCCTGTCTCCCAATGGAAGAATGGCGGCCTCACGCAATCCGGGCACTGGACGGCGGTGAACGTGCGCGACGGATCGCACGGATGAGGATCGCCCATCACGTGGTGGAAGGCAAGCGGGAGGAAGACGAAGTTATCCTGCTGGCCGATGCCGCAGGCTCCGGAGGCGTCGAAGGCCGCGAAGAGGGCCTCATTGCGCGCAAAATCCCAGGAATTTTCGGAGTGCCAGCATATTTTGAAGCGTAGCGGGCGGCGTTCGGCGGGGGCACGGAGCTCGCGCCAGAACACGGACTGCGCGGCGACGGCGACGCAGACGCCGAGGGCCAGCGCCCAGCGTCGATCCGGCCGCGGCAGGCGCGCCAGACCCGCGGCCGCGGAGGCCAACGTCAGGAACTGAATCAGCGAGTAGTAGCGAAACGACGACGTGTTGCGAAACAGGATGAAGATCGCGGCGTAGGCCGCGGGCCACAGCGCCAGAGTGGTCTCGGCCGACGTCAGCCCCTCGCGGCCGTGCCCGGCGCGGACCGCGCGCCAGGCCGCGACGGCGAGGACCAAAGTTCCCCAGAGCCACAGCGGCGCGTCCAGAAAGGCCGGGGCGTCCCAGGAGAACGTGCGCTTCCAGAGCGTCGGTCCGGACAGCACCTGCCACAGTGGCACGCCGTGCCAAACCGCGAACGCGACCAGTCCGAGCGCGAAAACATAAACGCCCGCGCGGCGCGGGAGGAGGCGCATGAGAGGACGCTCCCAGGTCCCGGTGGCGAACGCGGCGGCGGAAAAGGCGGGCAAAGCGAAAAACAAGGGCAACGCCCAGACGCGCTCGGCGTTCCACGCGGCCTCGGTCAGGCGCGGCTTGACCAGGAACAGTATCGCGCCCGCGCCCAGCGCGCAGATCGAGGCGCGCAACCACTCATCGGCGCCGGATTCGCCGCGCTGGGCGCGCGCCGCGTAGAGCACGCACAGGCTCAGCGGGATCGAGAGGTAAATGAAATGGTTCTGCGCGCCGATCACGCATAGCGCGGCCAGAGCGAACGCGCGCGGCCAGGACGCGGGGCCGTCCAGAACCCAGAACGTCAGCGCCAGCAGAAGCGGCTGTAGCGCATAGCACTCCCACGCCTGTCGGGACTTGAGCAGAAGGTAGACGCTGGCCGTCAGGGCCAGCGCCCACCAGGCGGCAACGGTAGCACCGCCGCGGCGTCGCAGGTGGGCGGCGAGCAGGACGAAGGCGAGGACGTTCGCGCCCGCGCCGAACAGCCTCAGCGAGCGCACGCCGGTGCCGAACACCGCGAACACGTTCATGATCGCCAGTCCGAACAGCGGGCCGGTGTAGGTGTTCATCTCGTGCGGGGTGAACAGCCCGCGCGCGGCCAGGCGGCCGGCGTAGAGGCCGACCCAGGCCTCGTCGCAGGTCAGCGCGGGAAAGCGTCCCAACCCACTGAGAATACCGCCCGCGCATAACGCAAGCAGCGCGAGTGTCGCGACATCCAGGCGCTTCATCGGCGCATATTTTAGCCTATCGCTGGCGAGACTCGACCCCAAGGCAAAGTCTACGTTAAGCCGCGGCGCCGATCTCGCGGACGCCCAGAGAAACTGTCACTACGAGCGGCAGCTCCGAGAGCAGCTTGGAACAGGGGATCATACTCATGGGATCGTAAGCTGACCCTTCTTGATCGTCAGGCCCGGCAGGTCGATGGCAAACGGCGTCTCCGGGTTCGGATCCAAAGAGACGGTCAGGTCCTTGATATGCCCGAACAGACCCACGGGCAGCGGCGTGCCCATGTAGGAGGCGGACAGAACGCGCACGCGCAGAACGCGAGCGGCGCGGTCCAGCTCCAGCGCGACCTCCATGGAAACCGTGCGCCCATACCAGCGCCCCTCGGCGCGGATGGTGCCGTCGAGGGTCACCCGGTCGAGCACCAGCCCGTGCAGTCGCGCGTTGGCGAACGCCTGGAGCGACGCAGCGCTCACCCGCCCGCTCTCGATGCGCAGCCGGTCCAGCCGCATGATCCGAATGTTCGCAAACTCGACCTTGCGCACGTCTTCTCCCGGAGCGGCGACGAACGAAAAATTGTCCGCCTGCGCGCTTAGACCGTCGACGGCCAGGCCGCGCACCTTCACGCCGGCCACGCTCAGCCGAGCGCTTTTCCACGCCGACAGAGCCGGAGTCCAGTCGTCGAAATCCAAACGCAGTCCCGAGCCGGAAGCCCCGTCCGCGCCGAATTCATCGACGACGAGGCGCCGTCCCGGATAAGGCGCGAGGCGTCCGCGTCTCTGGCGGTACAAAATCGCGGAGGAGCCGTCGGGCAGCGGCCAGCGCGCGATTTCCTGATAACCGGCCTGGAACCAACCGCCGATTTGCGATATCTGATCGGCGGCCTCCGGCAGGCCGCCGATGACGCCGGCGGGACCCAGCGTTCCGGTCTTGAGCAGGACGAACTCCGAAAGCTCGCACAGGCGCTTGTTGACGCCGCGCATGCTGATGCCGGGCAGGCCGAGGAGGCGCTGGGCCCAGTGGAACGTCGGGCCGTTGAAATACACGTCGTTGGCCACGAGCGTGACGTTGGTCAAAGGCCGCGACGGATCGCGCTCCGCCGCGACGCGCCGCAGTATGTCCTCGATGTGCCAGTTCGCCGCCTCCGGCGGACGGCTGACGAACATCGGCAGGGGCACGAACGGAAGCGGGACGCTGAACGTCGGGATCCAGCCGAAGAAGAAATTGATCAGGAAGACGAACTGGAGCAAAACCGCGCCCCAGGTGACCGAGTCCGGCCACGTCGCGGCAAAGGCCAGACCCAGCGGCGCCAAACCCGGTAGGAGAAAGCGCATCTGCCGGTTGGGCACGATCGTCCAGAACACATAGGAGGTGACCACCCAATAGGCCAGGATCCAGCCGTACTCGCGCCGCCGCGTGTATTGGGGAGCGAGCAGCCCGATGAAGCCCAGCGCCCACAGCACCGGCCCCAGCGGCCCCGCCGAGTCGCGCAGATACGTCAGCCACGCCCCGCCCTGCCAGAACGGCACCGCGAAGTCGGACGACGCCTGCACCAGGCGCGACGGCAGAAGCGCCAGGTGCGACCAATACCACGGCGCGAACAGCGCCAAGGACAGCCCCGCGGCGGCCAGCACCTTCGGCCGCGCGCGCCTGTCCGACACCGCGCGCGCCGCGATCAGGTAGGCCGGGATCATGTAGCTGAAGAAGCTCCACTTATGCAGCATGCCGACCGCGTACAGCACGCCGAAGGCCAGCGACGGCGCCCAAGAGGAGAAGCCCTGGCTTTCGATCAGCGCCCAATACGCGGCCGCGGTCCAGGCGATGACGGACAGGTCCACGAGCTGGGTGGTGTAGAGATCCTGAATGCCGGGAGACGCGCAGAACAGAAGCGTGGCGGCCAAGGCCCTCCCGTCGGGCAGGAAGCGCCAGGAGATGCCGAACAGAGAAATCGCGAGCACGGCCAGGTACAACCAGTTGTACCACAACGCGGCATGAGCCGGATCGGGGGAAGAGTAGGCGCCGCGCAACAGAAGCTGGTAGGCGGGCGGAAACGGCGGCATGCCGGGCTTCGGGGCCAGGAACCAAAAGTCCGACCAGCGGCCGGCATTCAGCGCCTGACGGTAGTCGAGCGCGATCTCCAGTTGGACCGCCTGGTCCCAAGCCGGCGGCCGGGTGTCGACGCGCACGAAGCGGCGCATCATGATCGCCTCGAAGGCCAGGAAGGCCGCCAGGCCCAGGATGCTGAGAACCAGCGTTTTTCGCGACGGCCGCAAGATGGGCCCGAATTCGTTCATCGGCGCGCGCCCATCTTAGTATATTTTTGTAGAATCGCGGGCCATGAAAGCCGCCATCCTGATCGGCGGGCAGGGCACGCGCCTGCGCCCGTTCACGCTGGACGCTCCCAAGCCCCTTCTGCCCGTCTTGAACCGTCCCTTTCTGGAATACCAGTTCCAGGTCCTGCGCAAGTCCGGCGTGCGCGAAGTCGCGCTGTGCACGTCTTATCGCGCGCTGGACTTCCGCCGCGCGTTCGGCGACGGCCGCCGCCTGGGCCTGCGCCTGCGCTACGTGCGCGAGACCATGCCGCTGGGCACCGGCGGCGCGGCCAAGAATGCGGAAAACCTCCTCCTCGGCGGCACGTCGCTGATCCTCAACGGCGACGTGCTCAACGCCTTCGACGTGCGCGCATTCCTGAGCTTCCACCGCGCGCGCCGCGCGGAAATCTCCATCGCGCTGACGCGCGTCAAGGATCCCACCGCCTACGGCCTGGTCCTCACCGACGCGAAGGGCTTGGTGCGTCGATTTTTGGAAAAGCCGTCCTGGGACGAAGTGGAGACGAACACCATCAACGCCGGCGCCTACCTGTTCGAGCCGTCGGTGTTCTCGCACATCCCGGCGGGCAAGACTTATTCGCTGGAGCGCGGGCTGTTTCCCGAGCGGCTGGCGGCCGGCGCCGTGCTGGCCGGCTGGGTGGCGCCCGGCTATTGGATCGACATCGGCACCGTCGACAAATATCTGCAGGTGCACCTCGACATCCTGGGCGGGCGCACGCCGTTTAAGCCCGGCGCGGGGGTGCGCGCGCTCAAGGGCTTCGAGGGCGCGATCGTCGCGGCGGGCGCGGGTGCTCACGTGGCGGAGTTCGCGCGCTTCTCCGGCGCGGTGAGCCTGGGGCGCGGCGCGCGCGTGGGCCGCGGCGCGCAGTTGTCCGACTGCGTGGTGCTGGACGGGGCCGTGGTGGGCGACGGCGCGCGGCTGGAGCGCTGCGTGGTGGGCGCGCGCGCGCGCGTGGGCACGCACGCTACGCTTGGACCCGGCACGGCGCTGGCCGGCGGCTCGCGCGTCGGAGACTACAGCCAGCTATGAAATTCAAGGTCAAGACCGTCGACAAGCCCTGGGGGCGCGAGTTGATCTTCGCTCACGCCCCGGGCAAGTACGCGGGCAAGATTCTGGTCATCGAGAAGGGCGGGCGGCTGAGCCTGCAGTATCACCGGCGCAAGCACGAGAGCCTTTACGTCTTAAAGGGCAAACTCACTTTGCAGCTTGGAAAGAAGACGCTCACCGCCGGACCCGGCGCGGCGTTCGCGGTGCCGACCGGCACGATTCATCGCTTTCAGGCGCTGCACGGACGCGTGACGCTCGTCGAGGTCTCGACGACGGAGCTCGACGACGTGGTTCGGCTCCAAGACGACTATGGACGCACAGGGGATAAATAATGGATCCGATCAAGTTCGGCACCGACGGCTGGCGCGGCGTCATCGCGCGCGACTTCACCTTTGAAAACGTGCGGCGCGCGGCCCAGGCCATCGCCGACTACGTCAAAGAAGACCAAGCCCGCAACGTACGCAAGAAGACGCCGCTGTCGGGGCCCATGGTCGTGGGCTACGACCGCCGCTTCCAGTCCGACGCGTTCGCGCGCGAGATCGCACAGGTGCTGGAGGCCAACCACCTCAACCCCACCTTGCTGGCCGAGAGCCTGCCCACGCCCGCGATCAGCTACCTGTCGCGCAAGCTGGGCGGCGTGGGCGTGATGGTCACCGCCAGCCACAACCCTCCGCCTTACAACGGCGTCAAGATCAAGATCGACGGGCGCGCGGCGCTGGAGGACGTCACGCGGGGCGTGGAGTCCTGGGTGGGCCGCACCGCGCCCACGCGCGCGGCCGAGATCAAGATCAAGTCCTACCGCGACGTCTATCTTCAGTATCTTAAAGGGCGCTCCGACCTGGCGCTGATCAAGGCGAAGATCAAGAAACCCGTGGTCGTCGACTACATGCACGGCGCGGGCTCGGGCCTGGCCGTGGACCTCATCGACGGCAAGACTCTCGTCGAGATCCGCGCCGCGCACGACCCTTTGTTCGGCGGCGTGCACCCGGAGCCCATCGAGCAGTACCTGGGCGCGCTGTCCGAGGCGGTCAAGGCCAACAAGGCCTGCGTGGGCCTGGCGCTCGACGGCGACGCCGACCGCTTCGGCCTGGTCGACGAGAACGGCCGCTACCTGACGCCCTGCCAGGTCTTCCCGATGATCGTCCTCTACCTGATCGAGAAGAAGAAGTTCACGGGCAAGATCGTGCAGTCGGTGTCGCTGGGCTACCTGGCGGAGCGCATTGCTAAGGAAAAGGGCGTGGCCTTCGAGCAGATGCCGGTCGGCTTCAAGTACGTCGCCGAGAAGCTGGCCACCGGCGAGGCGCAGATCGCCGGCGAGGAATCCGGCGGCTACGCCTGGGCCGACAAGAGCGGCATCGCGGAGCGCGACGGCATGCTGACCGCGCTGTTGTTCCTTGAGATGATGGCGGCCACGGGCAAGACGCCGTCCCAGCTCTGGAAGGACGTGGAAACGAAATACGGCGCCAGCTTCTACAAGCGCATTGACTACCGTATCCATAAGCCGGTCGTCGACAAAGCACTCTGGACGACGAAGCTGGTCAAGAAGCTGCCCAAGAAGATCCTGAACACGGGCATCAAGGAATTGATCCAGATCGACGGTCTGAAGATCGTCTTGGAAGACGGGCACTGGCTGCTGATGCGCCCGTCGGGCACCGAGCCCTTGATGCGCGTCTACGCGGAAAGCGATAAGCCCGAGCGCACGCAGGCCCTGCTCGACCACGCCAAGAAGTGGGTCGCCCCGAGCCTCGGTGCGCACTGAGGTGGTCATGGGCCCGCGCAAAGCCATGCTGCTGGCCGCGGGCGCGGGCACGCGCCTGCGTCCGCTGACCTACGAGACGCCCAAGCCGATGGTGCCGGTCGTCAACCGACCGGTGATCCATCATGTGCTCGACAACCTGCTCAAGCACGGCGTCGAGGAGGTCATGGTCAACCTGCACTCGCATCCGGAGCAGGTGCGCGGCTACTGCGGCGACGGCTCGCGCTGGAGCCTGAAGCTCGACTACTCTCTGGAGCCCAAGCTGTTGGGCACCGCGGGTGCTATCAAGCGCGTGGAGGGCTTCCTGAAGGATGGGCCGTTCTTCGTGATGTCCGGCGACGGGCTGTCCGACATCGACCTGAGTGCTATGTACGCCTTTCACCGCCGCCGCGGCTCGATGGCCACGATGGCGATCAAGAGCATCGACGCGCGCTTCGACTACGGCGTCACCTTGACCGACGGCTCCCAGCGCATCAAGGGCTTCATGGAAAAACCCTCGTGGGGCGACGTGTTCTCCAACAAGGTCAACACCGGCATCTACCTCTTCGAGCCCGAGATATTGAAGCTCATCCCGAGCAACGTGGTCTACGATTTCGGCCACCAGCTCTGGCCCAAGCTGCTGAAGATGAAGAAGCCGATCTACGCCTACGAGACCGAGTCCTACTGGTGCGACGTCGGCAACCTGCCGGAGTACCGCCGCTGCCAGATCGACTGCTTGGACCGCAAGGCCAAGATCAACATCCCGGGCGTCGAGGTCCGCAAAGGCGTCTATATTCAGGAAGGCACCGTCGTGGACCCCCGCGCGCGGCTGATCGCGCCCGTGGTCATCGGCAAGGGCGGCCGCATCGCCGCCGGCGCCGTCGTCGGCCCCTACTCCGTGATCGGCGACCGCGCGCAGATCGGCGCGGGCGCCAACCTGGAACGCTGCATCCTCTTCGACAACGTGACCGTCGGCGAAGGCGTGCGCCTGAACAACTGCATCATCGGCCCCAGCGGCAACGTCAAGGAGAACATCTCCGTCTTCGAGGCCGCCGTCCTCAACATCCGCCAATAGGCCGGGACGCGTCCAATGGAGTTGCTGACTACCCGCCTGCGTCTGCGCCCGATGAGCCTCTCGGACGTCGCTCAGGCCCACGCGCTGGCCACCAGCCCCGGCGTCGCCCGCCCGGCCGGCTATCCGACGCCGAAAAAACTGAACGCCACCCGCCTGCGCGTCGCGAGGTCCGTCGCGGAATGGCGAAAACGCACGCCTTCGCGACTGTCCTTCACGATCCTCCGTCGTGACGACAATGCCTGGATCGGCCTGATCAATCTGAACTGGCCGCATGCGGGCGTCGGAGAACTCGGCTATAGCCTCCATCCAAGACACTGGGGGAACGGCTACGCTTCCGAGGCGGCGCGGCGGGTCGTCGACCTGGCGTTCGATACATTGGGAGCCCACCGAGTTCAAGCCACGTGCTGGGTCCGGAACCGTCGGTCCGCCGCCGTTCTGCGCCGCGCCGGCCTTAAGAAGGAAGGCCTCTTGCGCGGCTATCTGAAGCGGGGCCAGGTCGTCCGGGACGAGTTCATGTTCGGCCTTGCTCGCCGAGAACGCTGACAATTTTCGGCGCCAGAGCCATCCAAGCGCCGACGAATCGAGCACGACTTTAGCTCTTGCGTCGACAAGACGGACACGTTACAATCCTTCCATGGGAACATGGGACGAGGAAGTCGGCAAGACGGTCGGACGCCGAGTTGCCGCCGAGGCCACAATCCAGGACGCCGCCGTCTTACTCGACACCATAGCTGAGATCATGGCCGCCGGAATATGTCCGCGCGGAGTATGGCGCTTCAAGACCTTCGAGGAGGCCGACGATTGGACTCTGCTGCAGGCGGCCAGTGGTCACGCGCCCCGCGACTGAAGGATCTTCTGTCTCTCTGCCGCGCGCTCAATGAGGGCGGCGCGCGCTACGTCGTGGTCGGCGGATTTGCGGTCATACTCCACGGCTACGCGCGTGGAACGATGGACATCGATCTCCTGATCGACCCCTCGCCGGACAACGTCCGAAAAGTCAAAACGGCGTTGGCCGTGCTGGCGGACAACGCCGCCGCCGAAGTCGCCGACGACGACGTCGAACGCTATACGGTGGTGCGCGTGGCCGATGAAATCGTGGTCGATTTGATGGCAAAGGCCGGGGGAGTCGCATTCGACGAGGTTTTTCGCGACGCTGAGTTCCGGCAGATCGAGGGCATCCGGGTTCCCTTCGCCGACGCTCGCGCCCTGATCCGGACCAAGGACACCGTCAGGCCCAAAGATCGGCACGATGTCTTGTTCCTGCGCCGTAAGCTCGAGAACCAATCCGAGTCCGGCAGCTCGACGACCGACGAACCGTAAACGAAGCAAAAACCCGTCCGTCGGTAAATTTGTATAATGCCCTTATCCTGTCGCCGGCGGCCTAAGCCGCCCACAGCGCGACAGCGGAGGACGAACATGCGCAAGGGCAAGTACTTCTTCAATTCCGAGTCGGTCACCGAAGGCCATCCCGACAAGGTCTGCGACCAGATTTCCGACGCCGTGCTGGACGCCGTGCTGACGGAAGATCCCACCGGCCGCGTGGCCTGCGAGACGTTCGTGGCGCGCGGTCTGGTGATCGTCGGCGGCGAGATCACGACCAAGACCTACATCGACGTGGACAAGCTGGTGCGCTCCGTCGTCAAGGACATCGGCTACACCCGCCCCGAATACGCCTTCGACTCCGCCTCCTGCGCCATCCTCAGCGCCATCGGCCGCCAGTCGCCCGACATCGCCCAGGGCGTGGACACCGGCGGCGCCGGCGACCAGGGCATCATGTTCGGCTACGCCTGCCGCGAGACCGACGAGTTGATGCCCCTGCCCATCATGCTGGCCCACAAGCTGACCAAGAAGCTGGCCGACGTCCGCAAGTCCGGCGAGCTGTCCTACCTGGGCCCGGACGGCAAGTCCCAGGTTTCCGTCGAGTACCTGGACGGCCGCGCGGTGCGCGTCGACAACGTGGTGCTCTCCACCCAGCACGGGCCGGAGATCCTGGACAAGACCGGCAACCAGATCACCGAGAAGGCGCGCAAGGAGATCATCGACGTGATCATCCGCCCCGTCCTGGGCAAGCGCCTGATCGACGACAAGACCCGCTTCCTGGTCAACCCCACCGGCAAGTTCGTGGTCGGCGGCCCCGCCTCCGACACCGGCCTGACCGGCCGCAAGATCATCGTGGACACCTACGGCGGCCGCGCCCCGCACGGCGGCGGCGCCTTCTCCGGCAAGGATCCGACAAAGGTGGACCGCTCCGCCTGCTACATGGCGCGCTACATCGCCAAGAACGTGGTGGCCGCGGGCCTGGCCGAGGAATGCACCGTCCAGCTTGCCTACGCCATCGGCGTGGCCGAGCCCGTGGGCGTCTACTTCGACACGCACGGCACCGGCACGGCCGACGAGGCCCGCATTGAGGCCGCCGTGCGCAAGCTCTTCCCGATGACGCCCAAGGGCATCATCGACACGCTGAAGCTGCGCCGCCCCATCTACCGCCAGACCGCCGCCTACGGCCACTTCGGCCGCACCGAGAAGGGCTTCGAGTGGGAGAAGACGGACAAAGCGGAAGCCCTGCGCGACGAAGTGGCCGGGAAAGGCACGAAGCGCCGAGCCCTCGCGGTCGCTTAAGACCGCGCCGCGTCCGAACAAGGCGCCCCGCCGACAACGGCGGGGCGCTCTTTTACAGGCCCGGGATATCGTCTCGGATGATGCAGACGGCGGGCGGGAAGGCCTCTGGATCGCTCTGGCAGACACGAGCCATGCGTTTTTCGGCCGTGACGACGCAGACGCGGGGATGAACCTTCATGAGCGTTCTTCCCATCGCAATGACGAGGCCGTCCAGGCCGCTCAGAGGTTTCTCGTTGTCACGCCTCGGTAGGCGCTGGTCCGCCAGGAAAACGTCCTCGACATCCACCAGATGCTCGCGCCGCAGCTCGTAGGTTTTGACCACGTTGCGTCTTTTCGAGGAAACCAGGTCGAGCAGGGCTTCGACGTGCCGCCGATATTCGCCTTCACCATCGCCGTTGACTTTGACGAACACGCGCGAAAACGCCCGTGAAGACTCCGCCATGCAGAAGTTTGGCACGTAGAGGACCCTTTGGTCGTCTTTAGGCGAAGACGTTATGAGCCGAAGGATTCTTCCTCGCGCGCCGACGAGCTCGGCGACCGGCCGCTTGAGAAGAGAGAGGACCAGCGCCGAGGCGTCGATCAGGTAGACCAAAGATCAGCGGAAGAGTTCGGCAAATTGCTTCACCGTCACCGGCTTTGGCGTCGGCGGAAGAGCGTCGATGGTCTTGATTATGTTGCGAACGCGCGCCGGGAGCTTCTTGTACTGCTTCTCGCTCATCGTCTTCCGCAGAATAGCCTTAGCGGTCATCGTGCCCCCTTGATAGCCCCTCTTCTCAGTCGGGCTACAACGAGATTGTAGCACCACTCCGTATGGAGCCGCCAGGTCAATATGGACGCCTCCTCACCACGTGCTTGCGCGCCGGAGGGGTCAGCGCCGCCACGCATCGAACGAACTCCACGCCCGCCCATTCGTGATACGCCGGCCCCCCGTTCGTTTTGGTAGGCTGATAGCGGATGAGGCCCACTTTCGCTGGAAAGGGGGCGCTCATCGTCGTGGAGAAGGTCCCCCGTGGGCGCCTGCCACAACTGCGGCGAGCGCTACTACGACACTTCCGTTTTACGGGAGCTCGATCTCATGGCCCAGGGCGAAGTCGGCTCGGTCAGCCGGATATCGGTCGTCGTCGCCGATTACTCCAGCGCCATCGCGGACTGAGTTAATCCGGCTCGTAACGTAAGAGTTCCGAAAGGCTCAGCCTTTCTGATTGTGCCCTGAATCATCTCCGTGCTCGCTCCCGGACCACAACGGCATGCTAAAGCGAAGGGCCGAAGCGAGGAGTCCTTGCCGAAAATAAAACCGATGACCCAGAGCGTTCTCGAGGCCGCTGTCGAGGACGAGTTTGCGGCACCCCAGGGCACGTCCTTCAGTCATCAAGCGCTCCATCAGTATTGCGCCATATCCACGGCCGCGGTTCGACGCATCGGTTACTAGGTCATTGACGTAAAGGAACGCGCCGTGTATGAAGCTTTCCTGCCTTTGGAATCCCGCCAGGGCCTTGATGTCCTCGCGGATGAAGAGCGCCAGCAGCCGGTAGCCACCACCGGACAGGCTCCGCCACCGTTCCAGGAATTCCCTCTCCGATGACAGATGTGGCCGCAGTTGGCGCATCAATCCGTAGCATCCCTTGATCTCGTCCTCACCGACAAGGATGATGCGGGGGCGCGCATCGTCGCCGGCTTCGCCCGCAGCGGTCACCGCGGAAGCTGCGGCGCGAATCGCAAAGAAACCGCGATTCGATTCCACTGGTTGATGGTGCCGATCGCCACGGTCAGGAAGATCGCCTCGTTTTCCGAAAACTGCTCTCGCAGAGTCGCATACTCCGTGTCCGACGCGCTTTCGGGGCGGATGCGAGTGAGAGCCTCCGCCCAGGACAACGCCGCCGTCTCCCGCGGCGTGAACAGGCTCGCGTCTCGCCAAGCAGACAGAAGTCCAAGCTTCCTCTCGTCAACGCCGGCTTTCCGAGCCAGATCGAGATGGTACTGGAGGCAGAAAGCGCAGCCGTTGATCTGCGAAGCCCGGAGCTTCACGAGTTCGGTCAATTGCTTTTCAAGACCCGAGTCATCGACGGCCTTTCCCAGCGCCAGGAGGGCCGAGTGTGCTGCCGGCGCATTTTTGGCAAACTCTTCGTAACGGATGCGGCCGCGAGACGTCGTCATGATTTTAACCCCCGAGATAAGACATAATATAAGCACACGAACATAATATATGAACTCTACCATGTTGCATTCGAAGCTTCAAGCCCTTCCTAAGCTCGGGGAGGGTAAGCGCGGCGAGGAAGGACATCTCGGCTATCTGTTGCGACAAGCTAATGTCGCGTTCCGCGGCAGCGTCGAACGAGCGCTGTCGGATTTGGATATCACGCTACCGCAATACGTCGTGCTGACGATGGTTCGGGCATATCCGAAGATCTCGAACGCTGACCTAGCGCGGCTGTCGCTTCTGACTCCGCAGACGGTCAGCGTGATCGTCGGCAATCTGAAACGGGCGGGCATGCTAAGGAGCGAACCGCACCCCATCCATGGGCGGATTCAGACCCTTAGCATCACCCGGGAAGGCGAGAAGATTCTGAGCCGCTGTAGACAGAGAGTCGCCCCCCTCGAAGACCGCCTCACCGCGGCGATGTCGACCGGCGAACGAAAGCTCATTCGACGATGGCTTGTGAGCGTCGCCGTCGCATGCACACAGTCCGAAAGGGAATAGCCACCCTGTTTTGCAACCCCGCGGACAAGGGCACCGAGTTGAAGGGCTTCCTGACGTAGTTTCAAGACCCGTTCCCGCCGCGCCGCGATCCGCGCTCGGAGTGTGAGCCTCACGGTTGCCCGCCCCCCGCCGGCGCGTCGCGTCGCCCCACCCACCGTCAGACTGCGCTCATTGCGCACGTTTACGAATGAAAATCCGGTAAAATCACGCCATGGCACTAGACGTCCGCTCACTGGAAGACGCACTTTCGCAGCTCAAAAAGAGCGTCTCCTATCTGAACTCGGAAACGGCCCGCGGCGACGCGGGCCTGCGCGAGCAGTTCCGCGGCGCCGCGATTCAAGCCTACGAGTTCACCTACGAACTCGCCGTCAAGATGATCCGTCGGCAACTCGCCGAGATTTCCGCCACTCCCGACGCGATCAAGGAACTGTCCTACATGGATGCCGTCCGCGCCGCCGTCGAGGCGGGCTTGATCGACGACGCGCCGAAGTTCAAGCGCTATCGCGACGCCCGCAATCTGACCAGCCACACCTACGACCGTCGCCGCGCAGAGGAGGTTGTTGCCGTGCTGGACTCCTTCATCGCCGACGCCGACCGATTGCTCCTTGAGCTCAAGCGCCGCAATGCCGGACATTGACGCGTCCGTCGCGGATCTTAACACGGTTCGCGCCCTCTGCCAAGACTTCGCGCCCGGAGTCGAAGTTTGGGCCTTCGGCTCCCGCGTGACCGGAACCTCAAGCCGGCGTTCCGACCTCGACATCGCCCTCATCACCGAAAAACCGCTCGACATCGGCGTGCTGGCGGACCTGAAGGAAGCCCTCGCCGAATCGAACCTCCCCTTCCGCGTGGACGTGGTCGACTGGGCCGCGACCGCTCCCCAATTCCGGGAAATCATCACCCGGCGTCACGTGGTGATTTCGCCTCGTTGAGAGCGGGGCCTCGTCCTCCGCTTGCCTTTCGGCAAGCGGCCGGGATCAGCGCCGCCGCGCGTCGAACGAACTCCACGCCCGTCCATTCCTGGAAGCGCCGAGAGCAGTTGAGGCAATCCGTCGAGGCGCCGCGGGCCCGCGCGGCAACCGGCTATCTCAAGGAACTGTCCAAGCGGCTCGGTTCCTCGGAAGAGGGCGGAGGCTCTCTCGAAGGAGGACATCCTCGGCCGCGACCTGTTCCTCCGGCATCCGGACCTGAAGCGAAGGCCTAATCCTCCTAGGCCGTTCGCCTCAGGACGGCGGTTTTCGGCGCGTCTACACTGAAGCCATGAGACGCTTGCTGCCGGTCCTGCTCCTCTCGTCCGCGGTTCTGGGCGCCCGGGCGGCCGTGATCGACGTCGCCCCTCCCGCTGCACCGAGCATCATCATGCCGGCCGCGCCGTTCGGCCAAAACTCCGCGCCCCTGATTGCCTCTCCGTCCGCGCCGAGCCTGACGATCCCCGCGCCGCCCGCGCTGATCATCCCCGCGGCGCAGGTGCTGCAGGCGCCGGCCCCGGCGATCATCGTCGCCGCGCGGCCGCTCACGGAAGCGGAGGCCGCACCCGAGAAGCTGCCGTCGCAGGGCGGCCTCAAGAAGCTGGCGGAGTCCCTGGCGCCCTCGCGCGACGCCGCGGAGGAAGGTCCGTCCGCCGCCGAGCGCGCCCGCTCGCTCGACTCCTCGTTCGACGGCAAGCTCGCTCCCGAGGCCTCGGCCTGGGACGACGCGTCTGGGCATTTCGCTCGCGGGCCGCTCGCGCCGAACCTGCCCACGGTGGAGACCGCGGCGCGCTCGCTGATCGCCCGCCTCCTGCCTCAGCTCTACCGCCGCGTCCCGATTTTGGCCGCCTACGACCGGAGCGAGCACCCGTCCACGGGCCACACCTGGACCCCGGAGAAGGGTCATCTCATCGAGATCGCCCCGGTCCACGCCGACTCGCGCGGAGAGGTGCCCAGCGCCTTCGGCGCGCCGGGCGCGGCGCGCGTCCAGCAGAAGATCGAGCATCTGATGGAGTTCGCGCACGAGTATTTCCACGTGCTCTTCGATTCCGCCGTCCGCCCCAAGGTCAACCACCCGGCGCACTCCGTCTACTCGGCGATGACCGAGGGCTTCGCCGTCAGCGGCGAGCAGATTCTGGTCGAGCGCCTGCTCGACCACGCGCCGGACCTGGGCCTGGGGCCGCGCGACGCCATGGACCTGGCCGCGGTCTCCCGCGCGCGCCGCCAGTGGCTCGACACCGAGGACAACCACTACTCCGAGGGCGTCCAGTCCTGGCGCAAAGCCTACGAAGAGGGGGGCGTTAAGGGCATGATCGCCTTTTTGTCCTCGCTCTCGGCCCAGCGCATGATCGCCGTGCCGCGCTCCGACGCCGCGTACCAGCTCGCCTTGGGCGATCATAAGCTGCTGGCCGCCTATCTCGGCCGCGATCAATCGCCGACGCGCCGCGGCCTGGACTCCTTCGCCAAGGCCGCCCACGGCGAGAAATTGACCGACGAGGAGACGCGCGAGGCGTCCGCCGCCGTCGAGCTGGCCGGCCCCGAGGGCTGGCGCCGCCTCTTCGACCGCACCTTGCTGTCCGACAAGCGCATTCAAGAGCCCAAGGCCAAGGTCGCGGCGGGCAACTGGTGGGAGAAAAAGGCCGAGCCCATGGCGTCCGTCGAGCCCGTCTTCGTCCTGGCTCGCCTGAGCCCCGCCGCCGGCGCCGAGCTGAGCCGCTACCTGGCGGGCATGATCTCCACGCCCGGCGGCGCCGCGCGCCTCTTCGAGCGCCCCGGCCCCAACGAGAAGACCAACGCCATCATCGCCGGCGCCGAGTCCCTCCCCTGGGACGAGGCCGCGCGCAAGACCTGGAACGACGGCCTCACGCGCTGGCTCATCGGCACGAACTAGCCCCGAGAAAATCGTTCGAATCCTAGTCGCGCAACATCCTCGCCGTGCGCGTCAGCGCGGGTGATTTGCGATAATCCTAATTCGTTGCAAGGGGAAGCCCCTTTCAAATCAGGACTTGCGACAGGCGTGGAAGACCGACCGACAGGCGGCCATGCGTCGCGCTAAACTTCTCGTGGAGCAAGGGTGGCTTGATGCGCATGGTCAGCGCCGTGGCCGCCGTTATGTGGCAGGCCCAAAAACAGGCTGATATGCGACAGTCTCGTATAATTTTGTCGCATACGAGAGTGTCGCATAACTTTGGATTCAACTTCCCGATGCCCCTCTTCTCGAGGGAAAGGTCGTGACCCCAAAGCATCCGAAGACAGGACGCTTCCTGCGGGAAGGCCTTTTCGACGGTCTCCAGAGCTTCGCGGAGCTCGAAAGGCGCTTGAACCCGCTGTCCGAGAATGACAAGGGCGACGCCTTCGAAGTCTTCGCCGAGGCCTATTGCCGCCTGACCCCGGAGATCGGCGCGGCCGAGTTCTGGCCCGAACGCGCGACTCCCGCCGAGGTCCGCCGCTCGTCTATAGGCGGCGACATCCATAGGCGGCGCCATAGGAGGCGCCATGTGTTCGACGTCGCTAGCACCGAAAGGCTTCCAGAGATATACTCTCGATCATGGACATGCGCCGGATCATAGAATCAGCGGCCGTGAATGAAAAAATCGACCCAGACGAAGTTCGGCGCTTCTGCACTGAGAACGGAGTCTCGGTCTCACTGTTCTTCGATAAATTCTCCGAAGAGGTCACCTCGCTCTTCTTAAATAATCTGATGTCTTGGGAAGCTGGAGACGCCGCCATTAACGCCGCGTCTGGATTCATGACTAGCACCCAAATACCCATCTTGGATTTCACTTGGGAGGTCTTCCTCGCTTTCAATGCCGGAGAAATCGCCCCGGGCCCTGCAATCACGCGGCCCTTGCTCGCGCAGGCACTCGCAAAATCGAAAGGCCAGCCGTGCCTCGAGACCGACGAAGAAATCGATGACATCAGGACTGGCGCATCGAAGGCTTGCATGCTTAAAATCGTGGAACTCGCCAAGCAGATCATCGCGGGAAACATTGGAGTGATCGCTGGCAGCAGGGCCCTTCACGTTCTCGCATCCCAAAAGGCTTTGGTTTCGGACCCCGACTTTGACCTCTTTACCGGCATCCATTCTGAATCGGATCATCTCCCACTGGACGATGTAAAAACATTATGGGATCCGGCGGCATTTCAGAAAAAACAGCTGGAGGTAAAGCGATTCGAAGACCTCTGGCGTCCACGCGTGATCGACGCATGCCGAAGACTGATTCACCGGTTCGAGCCCAGAAAAACGTGAAGACGAAGGGATGTTTTAAACGGCGCCGTCGCGTCGCCGCGCCTTAACGTCGAAGCTACTCACGCGAACGTCCCGACGCCTCAGCACGAATCGCGCAGCAGACCTTGGCGACCAGAGCAAGACTCGGAGAGCCCGGCTCATCCAGGAAGTTGTAGAAGGTGCGGCGCGGAATGCCGGAGATTCGGGCGAAACGGGACTTGTTGCAATAACGCAAAGCCGTGGTCAGAACCTCGCGCGCGGCGACGTCGTCGCCTTCCTGAAGGCAAGACAGGAAGGTCGAGAACATGACCTCCGGGTCGCGCACCTCCTTCGACGGATCGTATTCGATCAGACCCATTTTCTTAAGCTTCATCCGCAAGCTCCGCTTCATAGTGATCCTTAACGTCAACGGCGGCGCGCTCATCTGCTCCCACCGCCGTCGCAATAAGTGTGCCACGAATAGCACAAATCGTCAGGCCCGAATCGTCGCCGTGATTCATACCTAAGACATACGAATCACCCCCCGTTTTGTTCCATCGGGAGAGCCGCGCCCGAGGACGCGCAGTATTGTAGAATCCGGGAATCATGAACAAGACCACGGCTTCCGCCGCCGAGGCGGTCAAGAACATCCCCGACGGTGCGACCATACTCGTCGGCGGCTTCGGCGTGTGCGGCGTGCCCGAGAATCTGCTTGCGGCGTTGCGCGCGCAGGGCGCGAAGAATTTGACGCTCGTGTCGAACAACGCCGGTCTTGATGAGTTCGGCATCGGCACCTTGCTTAAGAACGGGCAGGTCAAGAAGATGATCATGTCCTATGGCGGCGAGTGCAAGGCGTTCGAAGAGATGGCGCTGGACGGCCGGCTTCAGGTGGAGTGGAACCCGCAGGGCACGCTCGCCGAACGCATTCGCGCGGGGGGTGCTGGCGTGGCCGGCTTCTACACGCCGACCGGCTACGGCACGCCGGTGGCCGAGGGCAAGGAGACCCGGCAGTTCGACGGCCGCTGGCACGTCTTCGAGCGCGGCCTGCGCGCCGATTTCGCCTTCATCAAGGCGTGGAAGGGCGACGTGCTGGGCAACCTGGAATACCGCAAGACCGCGCGCAATTTCAACCAGGTCATGGCCACCGCCGCGGAGACCGTGATCGCCGAGGTCGAACAGCTGGTGGAGGTCGGCGGCCTGCATCCCGACCACATCCACACGCCCGGCATCTACGTCGACCAGGTTCTGACGGGCTCGAAATACTTGAAGCCCATCGAGAAACTCACCGTGAGGAAGGCGGCCGCCCATGTCTGAACCCAAAGACGCGCGCGTCGTGATCGCCAAGCAGGCCGCGCGCCTGCTGAAGGACGGCGACTACGTCAATCTGGGCATCGGCATTCCCACGCTCATTCCAAATTATTTGCCCCACGACGTCCACATCACCTTGCACACCGAAAACGGCATGCTGGGCTACGGTCCCTACCCGCACGAAGGCGAGCAGGACCCCGACCTGATCAACGCCGGCAAGGAGACGGTCACGGAGCTTCCCGGCTGCTCCTACTTCGGCTCCGAGCAGTCCTTCGCCCTGGTCCGCGGCGGCCACCTGGCCGCCACCGTGCTGGGCGCTATGGAAGTCTCCGCGGGCGGCGACCTGGCCAATTGGATGATCCCCGGCAAGAAGGTCAAGGGCATGGGCGGCGCCATGGACATGGTGGCCGGCGCCAAGAAGGTGATCGTCGCCATGGAGCACGCCACCAAGGACGGCAAGCCCAAGATCCTGGCCCAGTGCACCTTGCCCCTGACCGGGAAAGGCGTGGTCCACGCGATTGTCACCGAGATGGCCACGTTCGAGATCGGCAAGGACGGGCTGGTTCTTACCGCGCTGAACCCGGACTACACGGAAGGCGCGGTCCGCAAGGCGACCGGCGCTCCGTTTAAGGTCGCCGACCAGCCGCAGAGCTACGCGCGCTGACGGCGCACGCCGCCGATGAGCCCGGAGCCCTCCAACGAACCGCCGCGCCGCCACTGGGTCTTCCTGCCGCCGTCCCTGCGCCCGGTGGCACTCGCGCTGTCCATCGGCGTCGTCGCGCT
This sequence comes from Elusimicrobiota bacterium, assembly GCA_013044195.1. Lineage (GTDB taxonomy): Bacteria > Elusimicrobiota > Elusimicrobia > UBA1565 > UBA9628 > GWA2-66-18. The sequence goes on from JABEUV010000048.1 coordinate 21,166, forward strand.
GTGGCTGTGGCAGTTGAACGTGGTGCGCCCCGACATTCCCGGCGCGCCCCGGCCGCCGGCGCCCCGCCTGGAAACGACGGAACAAGCCCCGCTCTCGCAAATCGACGTCACCGGCCCCGCGGCGGGTCGCGCGGCCAGCGCCTCGGCCAAGGACGCGGAATCCGCGCTGGGCCTCATCCCCACGAACGCGGCCATTCCCGGACCCGCACGGGCCCAGGGCCACTCCGTGAACTCGGACGCGCCCCCTGGTCCAGACACGACCGCGACCATGACCGAGCAGGCGCGCTCCGCGCGCAATGAAGAACTGATCGCCGGACTGGAGCTCCAGAAAAAGAAAATGGGCATCGCCTCGGTCGCGCTGGATTACGGCCCCAGCGCCCAAGCCGCCGCTCTGCGCAAGGCGGGCCTCCTGCCGCCCGAAAAGTCGGCCGCGCCCGTGATCGCCGCGGCCGCGCCGCGCCTGATGGCGACGCCCGGCGCCGCCTCCGCGATCCCGGGCGAACCCGCTCCCGGCGCGGCCCAGACCGGCCCGGGACGCCCCGCGCCCGACGCCGGACTGGTCTTCAGCGACGCGGGCAGCCTGGCTTCGTCCTGGGTCCTGCTCGGCATGCCCGGCGACGCGCCCGCCGTCGATTTCTCGCGCGGCCGCGCCCTGCTGATCAAGCCGTCGGTCTCGCGCATCGTCTCAGTGACGACGACGGACGCCGCGGTCGTCGTCGTCTACCGCTCGCTGGCCGCGGACGAGGAGCCCGATCCGGTGCATGACCGCTTCGTTTTGCTCCCGGCGCAGCCGGAGACGGTGAGCTTGTTCGACGCCACGCCGCGCTGAAGTCCCCGCTCCTAGGACTTTAGGCCCAGCCGCTCCCAGGCCTCGCGACCCTGAAAGCGGCGCGCCGCCGCGGCTATGCTCTTTCCAACATCCCGCTTCCTCCTACCCGACGCGAGAGCGCCGGGATCCCGGAAGCGGATGCCGCGGCAGGACGTAACGCCCCCTTTCCGCGGCGGCCGTCGGGGAGTCCGCCCCTCAAAGGCGGGCTCCCCCGTCTTTTTGCTAAACTCGGCCTCCATGGAAATACGCATCGGCGTCGTGCAGAATTCCCCCAAATTCCTCAAGGCCCCGGCCAATATCCGCGCCTGCTTCGAGCTGATGGACAAGCACGAGGCCGACCTGTGGGTGCTGCCGGAGTTCTTCGCCTCCGGCTACAACTTTAAGACCAAAAAGGAAGCCGCGGCCTGCGCCGAGAAGGCCGACGGTCCGCTGTCGAAACTGCTCCAGGCCTACGCGGCCCAGCGCGACTGCGCGATCGTGGCCGGTTTTCCGGAGAAAGCCGGCGCCAAGCTCTACAACTCCGCCCTGCTGGCCACCCCGGCCAAGACGCGCGTCTACCGCAAGACGCATGTGTTCGGCGGCGAGAAGCGCTTCTTCTCCCCCGGCGACACCGGCTTTTGGACCGAGAAGATCAAGGGCGTCTCCGTCGGCGTGATGATCTGCTTCGACTGGTTCTTCCCGGAGAGCGCGCGCACTTTGGCGCTCAAGGGCGCGCAGGTCATCGCGCACCCGGCCAACCTGGTCCTGCCCTGGGGTCCCGAGGGCATGAAGATACGCTCTCTTGAAAACCGCGTGTTCACCGCCACCGCCGACCGCGTGGGCTCCGAGCGCGGCCTGGGCTTCATCGGCCAATCGCAGATCGTCTCGCCCAACGGCTCCCTGCTCACCCGCCTGGGCCACGACGAGGTCCGCGCCGCGGTCGTCTCCGTGGACGCCTGGACGGCCCGCGACAAGAAGGTGCACCCGGCCTGCGACCTGTTCGAGGACCGACGCCCCAAGCTCTATGCCCGTTGAGCGCCGCAAGTCCGCGGCCGTCGCGCCCAAAGCCGTGCGTGAGTCGCTCACCGAGGTCGCCGACCTGATGTTCCCGCCGGACGCGAACATGCACGGCACCGTCTTCGGCGGCAAGGTCCTGCAGATGGTCGACAAGGCCGCCTCGGTGTGCGCCATGCGCCACTCCGGCAAGCCCTGCGTGACCGTGGCCATGGAACGCGTGGAGTTCCTGATCCCCATCCGCGTGGGCACCTTCCTGATCGCCCAGGCCCGCGTGCACCACGTGGGCCGCACCTCCATGGAAGTCGGCGTGGAGGTCTACGCCGAGGACATGCCCGGCGGCACGCGCCAGCACACCAACTCCTGCCTGGTCACCATGGTGGCCGTCGACACCCACGGCCGCCCCGCCTCGGTTCCCGGCCTCCTGATGGAGACGCCCGAGGAAAAAGAGCGCTGGGCCGCCGCCGAACGCCGCCGCGCCGCCCGCCGCTCCGGCGCCTGACGGCCGCTTCGAGGGGGTGCTAAAATAGACCCCCGAAACGCGAATAAATGACACTTGACGGACAATTCATCGTGATATAATTCGATTGCCCCGACGACGGGGGGCCCCGCCGAAGGGCTCGCGCAAGTCGCAAATCGAGGTTATACCGACAGATGAGCATTCAAGGCAAGGTGAAGTGGTTCAACGATCAGAAGGGATACGGTTTCATCACCCCGGACGACGGCAGCGCGGAGGTCTTCGTGCATCACAGCGCGATCCAGGCCAACGGCTTCCGCTCCCTCTCGGAGAGCCAGTCGGTCCAGTTTGATCTTCTGCAGACGGACAAGGGCCCCAAGGCCGCGAACGTCGTCGCGCTCTAAGCCCCGGACGCCCGAAAAGAGCCCCCGCCCGGACACCCGGGCGGGGGCTCGACTTTTCTATACTCGGACTCATGATTTCCCCGCGGACTTTTTTCGCGCTGACCTTCGCCCTGGCCGCGGCCCCCGCCTTCGCCGCGCCCGCCTCCCGCGCGGCCCGCTTCCAGGCGCAGATCGGCAAGGTCTTCACCCAGGAGACCGTCGCGAACATGGCCCGCAACAAGGACGAAGGCTACCGCTTCGAGTCCTTCGACGCGCGCACGGGCTACGCGCGCGTGGTGGGACCTTTCGACGGCCGCAACGACTTCTTCCTGCTCTCGGGCCCGAAGGGGGACGTCCTGATCATGGTCGAGTATTCCTGCGGACCGGCCTGCACGCAGAAGGCCTCCGCGTTCCTCTTCGCCGCGGACGCGCCGGCCGTCCATCTGGCCTTCAAAGACGTGCTCTCCCTGCCCGCCTTCGATGAGCTCCGCCGTCGGCTGACGACCTTATGCCTGGACGCGGGCGGCGATTTCGACACGGAGCGCGACGCGCGCGACGCCGCCGCGCGCGATCTGCCGGCCTGCCCCTACGTCCTGTCGCTGTCCAAGCGCGGCGACGGCGCGACGCTCTACAAGGCCTCGAACGTGGACGGCAGCGGCTACGCGCTCAGCGTGGCCAAGTCGCGCGTCACGCCGAAAGCCGCCCTGCGCTGGAACGGCCGCGCCTTCGCGGGCGTCGGCGCCGTCGACGACTCGCCCATACTGCTCCAAAGCGACCAGATGCGGGCGCTCTTCTAAAGACGAAATTTCAGCCTAGGTCGGCCGGGAGCTTCGGCGGCTCGGGCTTCTCTTCGCCGCGGCGCACGCGCTCGATCTTCTGGACCGAGGCATCCAGGCGCCGGAAGGACACGTCGCTGATCTCGTCGTAGGCTTCCTGAAGCTTCTCCAGCTTCCTGCCCAGGTCCTCGAAGCGGCCCTTGAACGTCTCGTAGGTGGCGCCGAACTGAGAGATCAGCTTCAGGACTTCCTGCGCGGCCTGCGAGAAATGGAACTGCTCGAAGGCCTGGCGCACCACGCCCAGCACCGCGTACAGCGTAAACGGGGAGCACAGCACCACCTTCTGCGTCAGCGCCTCGTCGACCAGGCCCGGAAACTGCTCTTGGATGAAGCCGTAGACCTGCTCGTTGGGAATGAAGAGCAGGACGTAGTCGAGCGTGCCCTCCTCCGGGCTGACGTAATCGCGCTTCTGGACTTCCTTGATGCGGCCCTTCACGTCGCGCTCGAAGTCCTTGCGCAGGCGTATGCGCTCCTCGTCGGTCGCGGCGTGCGAAAAGCGCAGCCAGTTGTCGAGCGGGAACTTCACGTCCATGTTGAGCTTCTTGCCCTCGGGCAGGAGAAAGGTGAAGTCGGGGCGCGAGGCGGAGGTTTCCAGCGTGCGGTTTTTGAGGTACTGGACGCCCTCCTGCAAGCCGCTGGCGCGCAGTATGTCGTCGGCCATGCGCTCGCCCCACTGACCGCGTGCGCGCGAGTTGTCGAGCAAGGCGCGCAGGCCCTCGGTGGACTGCGCCAGGCGCGAGGTCTGCGCGGCGGCGTCCTGAAGCCCTTTCTCCAGCGAGCCATACTTCGTCGCGCGGTCGCTCTCAAACCGGCGCATGGTCTCCTCGTAAGATTTCAGCTGTTCGGCCAGGCGGCCCACCACGTTTTCGACCGCCGCGCGGCGGGTGTCCAGCTCTCCGGCCTGGCGCACGCGCTCCGTGGAGAACTTCTGCTCGGCCAATTCCAATAGGTGCCGGAAGTCCTCGCCCAATTGTGCGCGCTGGGCGGCCTCGTTCTTGCGCGCGGAGAAGAACACCGCGTAGAAAATGAAAAAAGAGACGAACGCGCCGAAGGCCACCGCCGCCAGCACCGCCAGCGCGCTCACTTGCGCCGCCTCGTCAGGATGCGCGCCGACTCCAGGTCCAAGAGCTCCATCTTGCACGTGCGCCCGGTCTCCAGATACAGCTGGAGCTTGGCCAGGCCATCCTCCCACGCGCAGGCGTAGCCGCGGCGCAGTTCGTCGGCGGACGCCGCGGCCGAGAAGCCGGCATGGAGCAAGGTCAGTTCGCAGGCGGCGCCGTGCTTTTCGATGAACACGCTGACGAGCGGAGGTGCTCGTCGGTCGCCGCGCGCCGGGCGGAACATCCAGGCGACCTTGCTTCCCGGCTCCAGGTCCACGAACACGCCCTCCCGCTCGCCGAAGCCGTCGCAACGCGTACCGTCCGGGCGCTTGACGCGCGGCCAGACCATGCGCACGCGTCCGCCGTTGCGCGCGTCGGTCTCCGCGCCGAGCAGCCACCAGCGCGTGAGCTCGCGCGCGGACGTCAGGGCCCGGTAGACGGCCTCCGGCTCGGCCTTGACGCGCGCCGTCAAGCGCACGTCGCGGGATTTGGAGCGGGAGCGTCGGGGGGCGGCCGCGGACATGGGGGTCAGTTTAGCAGAGCCTTCGCGCCACGGCCAGGGGTCAGTCGGCCCGGTGGATCAAAATCCGCGGCCCGCCGGGACCGTCGGTCAGCGGGTGGAAGGTCATCACCAAGTCGATGAAGGCCTCCAGGTCGTGATCGAAGGAGCGCTTCGTGGCCGGATAGCTGAGCACGTAGAAGCCGCCGGGCATAGTGATCACCGCGTAGGCGTGCATGCGCCGGTTGTAGGGCTTGCCGTCGGGTCCAAGATCGACGCCCCAGCGTATGTTGTTCGGCACGCGGACCGGCGAGTAGATGATGAACATCTTCAGCGGCAGGCCCGATTCCGCGTGCGTCTTGCTGGGAATATCAGAGGGCTTGGCGAGAATACGGTATTGGCCGCTGGAGTCCTTGTCCGGCCCCATCAGGAAGACGGCCTTGTCTTCGCCGTAGCGGTAGTCGTAGACCTGGCTCAGCGTTTGGCGGATGTAGTCGTCGGCGTCGGCATACAGCTCGGCGCCGCCGTCGCGCAGGACATGGGTGCGGTAGTTCCGGTACCACTTGACGCTGAAGCTGGGCAGACCGAAGAGAAAATCGCCGTCGAAGGGGCCGGTGAAGCGGGTCTCCGAAAAATCGTTGCCTTGGGCGTCGGTGTAGACGTTCCAGCCCCACGGTACGGTCGCGACATAGTCGTTGAACGGCGACCGATAATGGACGGACTTGGGACGGCTGCAGGCCGCGAACGCGGCCAAAAGCACGCAAACGGCGGCGGATTTCATGCGCATCGTCGAAAGGCGAGTATAACAGTCGAAAGGCGTTTTGTCCACAGAACGCGCCGACCCATTCAACGTCCGCCGCCGGAGCGCTTCAAGTAGACCTGCGCGAAATCGTCCGCATAGGCCTCCCGCCAACCCGGGTCCGCGTCCAGAGCGCGCGCCGGCTCTCCCTCGCGGCGGCGGGGCACCACCGCGTAGTCGAAGCGGTAGACGGCGTCGAGCGCGGGGAATGTCCGCGGCCAGGCCTCGGCCTCGGCCAGGAACGCGTCCGGGTACAGACCCGGACGCTCGTCGACGAAGACAGGCCGGCCCGTCAGGCCGATCAATTCCGCCCCCAGCGCGGGATCGTTGAACATCTGACCGCGCACGCCCTGCGCGTCCAGAAAACGCGCCGCGCCTTCTAGCGCCGGCGCGCCGTAGCCGCGCGCGTCCGCCAGCGGCCGCACGACGACGGCGTAATGTATCCCCAGGATCAGCAGGGCCGCCGGAACGCCCCAGCGCAGCACGCGCTTGGGCGTATCCGCGCGCGGCTTCACGGCGTGCCCCAGGGCCAGCGCCAGCACCGGGCAGGCCGCCATGGCCGCCAGCGGCCGAAGTCCCGGCCGAGCCAGCGACAAAGCCATCACCGTGGCCGACGCCAGAGTGGTCACGAACTCCTGCTGGAGCGTCAGCGCGCACGCGCCCAACCCCAGCAGGATCAGCGCGCCGGCCGGAGAGACCAGAGCGGTCTGCCAGCGCGTCGCGCCGGAGGCGGCGTCGGCGAACAGGTGCTCGAACACGCCGTAGCCCAGCGGGTTCCAGGAGAACGCGATCACGCACGCCGCGAACATGGCCCAGTAGCCCAAGGCCTCGCGCGTGGCGCTGCGCAGGGAAGCCTTGAACGCCTTCAAGAACGCCAGCGCCAGCGCCAGCGACGCCGTCGCGCCGTGCATGTTCGCCCACAACGCGGTCAGGCCCGCCGCGGCCGCGCCGTCGGCCAACCGGAAGCGATGCCGCGGCCGAAGCAGGCGCAGGAACACGGCGAAAAACAGGAAGTCGAAGGCGGCGGGCGCCTCTAAAAATCCGGTCCAGGCGGAGCCCGCGGCGACGGCCAGAAGGCCCGCGGCCGCCAGCGGGTTGCCGTGGCTGATGGGCAGGAGCAGGGCGAAGCCCGCCGCCGCCGCGGCCGCCGCCAGCGCGCGCACCAGCCCCGGTCCGCCCAGGGCGTCGGCCTTGGCGAACAGGACGTCGGTGAGCCAAGAGTCCGGCGTCCACGGCGCGCGCGCGGCGCCGTAGGAAAATGGATCCGTATGCGGCAGGGCTCCGGTCGCAAGGATGGTGCGGCCGCAGGCCACGCGAATCCACGCGTCGGGACCATGCGGCCCGGCCCAGGCCATGGAGAAGACGCCCGCAAAGAGCAAAGCGGCCAGCGGCCAGTGCGGGTGGTGGGGCTTTTCGTGCGCGTGCGCCGGGGCGGACTTCATCGTGCGCTCATTGTACCAGAATGACGCGGCCGCATTTGGCTACAATGGGGGCGCACGGAGGCTCCCATGGATTTTAATCTCAGCGACGACCAGAAAACGATCCGCGACACGGTGCGCAAGTTCGCGCAGGCCCGCATCAAGCCCAAGGCGCACGAACTCGACGAGAAGGAGGAGTGGTCGCTGGAGCTGACGCGGGAGATGGGAGAGCTGGGCATCTTCGGACTGATCGTGCCCGAGGAGTTCGGCGGGCAGGGCCTGGACTACTCGTCCTACGTGATCGCCATCGAGGAGTTGGCGCGGGTGGACGGCTCCCACGCGGCCACCATCGCCGCCGGCGTCAGCCTGGGCATCGCGCCCCTCCTTTATTTCGGCACCGAGGAGCAGAAGAAAAAATATCTGCCGCGCCTGGCCGCCGGCCAGGGCCTGTTCGCCTTCGGCCTGACCGAGCCGGGCGCCGGCTCCGACTCCCGCGGCTCCACGACGAAGGCCGTGGAGAATCCCGACGGCACCTGGACCATCAACGGCGCCAAGATCTTCATCACCAACGGCTCCACCGAGATCACCGACGGCATCATCGTGCAGACGGTCAGCGGCGGCACGCCGGACGCGCCGGAGTTCACCTGCTTCATCGTGGAGAAGGGAACCAAGGGCTTCACCACGAAGACGATGCACAAGAAGCTGATGTGGCGCGCGTCGAACACGGCCGAGCTCTATTTCTCCGACGTGAAGGTCCCCGCCTCCGCGATGCTGGGCAAGCGCGGCGCGGGCTCCAAGCAGATGCTGAAGACCCTGGACTCCGGCCGCCTGTCGATCGCGGCCATGGGGCTGGGCTGCGCGCAGGGCGCCTACGAGGCCGCTCTGGCCTACGCCCAGCAGCGCAAGCAGTTCGGCAAGCCGCTGTCGCGCTTCCAGGCGATCGCCTTCAAGCTGGCGGACATGGCCATGAAGATCGAGCACGCGCGCACGTTCCTGTACCGCGCCTGCTGGCTGCGCGACACGCACCAGCCCTTCGGCACGGAGTCCGCGATGGCCAAGCTCTATTGCTCCGAGGTGGCGCAGGAGGTGGCCAACGAGGCGGTGCAGATCCACGGCGGCTACGGCCTGATGAAGGAATTCGACGTGGAGCGCTTCTACCGCGACCAACGTCTTCTGCAGATCGGCGAAGGCACGTCGGAAATCCAGCGCCTGGTGATCAGCCGCGCGATCGGCTGCTGACTTAGGCGGCCGGCGGCCGCGACAGCAGGCGCAGGGATTCCAGAATAGCGGCGTTGCCGCCGTCGCCGGGAAAAGACGCGGCGGCACGCGCCCATTCGTCGCCCGCGGCGGGAAGGCCCGCGAAGTAATACGCCGCGCCCATGGCGATTTCAAGGGTGGTGGAGTTCTCCGCGCCCGCCGCTTCCTCCAGCGCCAGGCGCGCGCGTCCGTCCAGGACGCGGATGGCGCAACGCGTGGCGGGCGTCAGCAGAAAATCCAGCGTCAGCCCGGCGTCGTCCTCCCGCGCGCCGGCGATGGTCTCCGCGAACAGCGCGACCATGAGCAGGCGCAGGGCGTGGCCGTCCAAATCCTGGGGCGCGCGGCGCATGGTCTCCCGGTAGGCCAGGCACGCCGGCACCAACTGCTTGAGCGACAGCAGGGCCGCCGCCCGTGCTGCGTGCGCCTCCAGGCATTGCGCGTCCAGCGCCAGCGCCGCGTCCGCGTCCTTCAGCGCGCCCGCAAAATCCGTCCTCATGCGCCGCGACAAGCTCAGGTAGGCCGCGGGCACGGCCGGCCGCGCGTGCCCCCGCGCCGCGCGCGATAAATCCGCCTCCGCCCGGGCGTTCTCGCGCCGCCACAGCGCCGCGCGCCCGCTGACCAGCAGGCGCTGGGCCTCTTGATTGTCCGGCCCCGGCCCGGAAAAAAGCCGATCGAATAAGCCCATGTGCTCGTCGTCTCCGCGCCGCAAAAAGATGAGCCCGCGGCCGGGATTGAACCGGCGACCTACTGCTTACAAGGCAGTTGCTCTACCGCTGAGCTACGCGGGCGTCTGCGACGGAGGATAACAGATTTCCTCTCCGCACCGCTCCATTTTACTCGATCTTCGGGCCAGGGCGGTCTTGAAAGACGTATATTTCCATAGTATACTTCGTGAGTGACCGAGGAGGATTTTTCGCGCTATCTCGGCTTCGAATGGGACGAGCGCAACACCGGGAAGCTCTGGAGCAAGCACCCGGTCAGCCCGTTCGAGTGCGAGCAGATTTTTTTCAATCAACCGCTCGTCGTCGCACCCGACGAATCCCATTCGGCCGCCGAACCCCGTTTTTACGTCCTGGGCCGCACCGACGCCGATCGCCCGCTGTTCGTTGTCTTCACGCCCCGCCGCAATCTTGTCCGCATCATCTCCGCGCGCGACATGAGCCGCGCCGAGAGTGAGGTCTACCGAAGTCATGAAGAAAAAAATCCCGAAGTTTAAAAACGAGAAGGCCGAGCGCTCCTTCTGGGCCGTCCACGACTCCGCGGACCACATCGACTGGTCCAAGGCGAAAAAGGCCGTTTTTCCGAATCTCCGGCCCACGCTGAAGTCCATCTCCCTGCGCCTGCCCAAGTCCATGATCGACGAGCTGCGCGTCCTGGCCAACAAGCGCGACGTGCCCTACCAGTCCCTGCTGAAGATGTTCCTCGCCGAGCGCATCGCCAAGGAACTGCGCGCCTGAGCGGCGCTATCGGCGCGGTTCCACGCGGCCGGACAGCATCCGGTCGCCGTCGTAGTGGAACCGCCCCGTGAAAGGCCGCCCCTCAAGCATCCACGGCAGCCAATGCCGGTCGTCGGCCCACATGTCGTCATACGGAATCAGCGCCACGTCCACCCAGAACGGGTCCGCCTCCTCCGTCCGCGTCAAAGTCCCTTCCGCGTCCTGCGCCGTGAACACCGTCACGTGCAGCGCATACCCGTCCACGAACTGAAACCGCACCTCGCCGCTCTCCGTCAAACCCGCGGGCGTCAGCCCCACTTCCTCTCGCGTCTCCCGCACCGCCGCCTGCCGCGCGCTCTCCCCCTTCTCAATGCGTCCGCCCGGCCCGTTGACCTTTCCCTTCCCCAACCCGCGCTTCTTATGAATGAGCAGGATGCGCCCCTCCTTCACCACGAAGCACAGCGCCGCCCTCTCCGTCGGCGTCCACGCGTCCCAGTCGGGCTCGTTCATCGGCGTCGATGATACCAAGCTGGAAGCCCACTGAGAGCCGTTGAGTCGGGAGTTGATTCGGACCCTTGCGCCGATTCGCCGCCGATGATATATTGAATGCAAGCTCCCACACGCGAGAGGAAATATGACTATTCGTCAGGCGTTCATCACCGCCTTTGGGGAAAAGGGCTTCAAAAAACTTCCCAAGATCTGGAAAGATCATATTCGCCGCGTCGACTCCCTTCCCAAACCCCTCATCAAAAAGGACCATAGCCGCGTCGCCGTTGGTTAGGCTGATTGCGCTATTACCTGTTTGATGCGAACGTCCTAGTCTCGTATTACTGCGCCGAAGATAATCCTGTTGTGCGGCGTCGCGTTCTTTCCCTTTTTCCTGCCCGGGCAAAAGGCGATGTCTTCTTATACCTTCCCAATTTTTGCGTCGCCGAGGTTCTTCGGGCGTTTGCAAAAAAATGCTGGTCCGAAAGAATCTACGCGAATCCCAAAGACTCGTTCGACGAATTTCGCACCGCCTTTCTACAAGACATCGTCGATTCAAAGAACATCTATTCGTATGAGTTGTCTCGGCGCCACGTAAAACTGACGGACAAGATTTACGAAACCGCTTCGTCGATTTCCTTACGCAAAGGCAGCCCTCCCAGCGCTTTTGATGTCCTCTTGATCGCCATGGGCTGCGATCTCATGAGCATCCACGGCCACGACCGATTCGCCATCGTCACGTCGGAGCGCCCCATTTACGACGTTTGTCGCACCAATCCGGCGGAGTTTCCCGTCGTCTTCAATATTGCGGAACACGATTTGCGATAAATGAAGAGCCCCCGCATCTCCGCGAGGGCTCTTTCGTTTAGAACGCCGCCAAACCGAATCTAGTCCAGCCAGTCCTTCTCTTTGAGCTTCTTGGGCAGATACTGCTTGGTCAGGTACTGGAAGTCCTTGTTGGCCAGCGCGTCCAGCTCGTATTTCAGGCCGGAGGTGAGCATGCGCTTGATCTCGACCTGCCATTCCTTTTTTTGGAACCAGGGGTAGGCCATCAGCTCTTTGGCGCGGGAGATGTCTTTGTCGTTGAGCTTGATGCCCACGTTGCGGGGCAGGTCGTATTGGTCGGGGTCGGCGGAGGACAGGCCCACGAATTTGGCGTGGGGGATGGCCATGCGCTGGCTTTCAAACGCGAGGTTGATCGAGCCTTGCTTGACCACCGAGTAGATGTAGTAGCCCCACGGGTCGTTGTCGACCAGGACGTAGACGGGGAGCTTTTTTTCTTCGTGGAGGCGGCGCGCCAGGCGGCGGACGCCGCGCGGGGGCTGGCCGTTGCCGGTGAGCAGGATGCAGTTGTACTTGCGCCAGAACTTGTCCTCGGCCAGGCGGTTCCACTGCGTGCCTTTCTCGATGAGCAGGATGAAGTCCGCGGTGCACTTCTTGATTTGGAGGTATTCCTCCTCCACGATGGACGGCACGGAGTAGCCGCCCTTGCCGAGCTTCGAGCAGTCCACGCGGTCGCCGTCGTCTTCGAAGACCACGGGGCCGATGATGGTGCCGGCGTTCTCGGCGCGCACGTGGAATTCCTCGCGAAGAGCCGCCAGACCCACTTCCAGGTCTTCAATCACCGGATCCGACTCGGCCTGGTCGTCGAAGGTGTTCTCATGGGAGTCGCCCATGGTGTGCTTCGTGCGGTAGTAAATTTCGCGCAGGCTGGTGGTCAGGTCCGCTTTCTGCAGTTCATTGAGCGCGTCGGCCACCAGCATGGTCTGCATGAACTTCTTGGCCATGGCCACGTTGAAGAAGGTGCGTAGCTGCTTGTTGGCGCCCATCTCGATGAAGCCCTTCTTCTCGTTGAACTTCACGTTGGACAGGGAGCGCACCGGGATGGAGATGGACGGGTCCTTCTTTTTCTGCGCCGCCGCGATCACCATATCGGCCAGGCCCACCAGCTTCTTCTCGACGGCAGGGTTGGTTTTCGTCATGCGGCGGGATTCTAGCACACCCGGCGAAGGCCCGCCCAGACGCCTTGACAGCGGCGGCGGCGCCTCACATACTGCGGTGCCGCCGGCGTGCGGGCGGCAGGAGGCCGCACATGAGTCTTCCCGTCACCACCACCTTCGCCATCGAAGGCTACCGCGTGCGCGAGTACAAAGGCGTGGTGCGCGGCATCGTCGTGCGCGCGCCCACCATCACGCAGGGCATCTTGGGCGGCCTGAAGTCCATCATCGGCGGCCAGATCGGCGCCTACACGGAGATGTGCGAGCAGGCGCGCCAGCAGGCGCTCGACGAGATGCTGGAGCACGCCCGCCAGCTGGGCGCCAACGCCGTCATCGGCATGAGCTACGACGCCACCGAGATCGGCGGCCGCGCCGCGGCCACCGAGGTCCTGTGCTACGGGACCGCCGTGGTCGTGGAACCCGCGCGCTGACGGAAGCTGCGTGCCCGATTCCTATTTCGTGACCGTGCTCGGCCACCCCGCCGGGCGGGGCGGTCCGACCTTGGCCATGGCCCTGCCGCAGAGCAACGCGCTGATCCTGCGCGCCGTGGGCGCGCCGGACCTGCGCCTGCCCTACGCGGAGATGACCATTGAGCTTGACCCCGCGGACCCGGAGCGCGTCCTGCTGGGCGCGCCGGGACTGGGAGAGACGCGCGTGGCCGTGGACGACCGCCGCATCGCCGAACAATTGGCGGCGCTGGCCCCGCCCGAAGTGGGCGCGCGCTGGCGCACGCTCCAGGACCGCGGCCGCGCGCGCCGCCGCTTCGGCGCGAGGGCGCGCGTGCTGGCGCTGGCCGCCGCCATCGTGGCGCTGGCCGCGGGGTTTTGGTTCGGCTACGACGCGCTGGTGGCCTACGCGGTGTCCAAAATACCCGTGCGCTACGAGTCCCGCCTCAGCGCCCTGTCCGGCTCCGCCGAAGGCCCCCAGGTCAAAGACCCGGTGGTCAACGCCGCCGTTCAGCACGTGGTGGCGCGCCTGCTTCAAACCATCCCCAACAGCCCGTATCAATTTCAAGTGACGGTCGTCGCCGACCCGCGCGTCAACGCCTTCGCCCTGCCCGGCGGACGCATCGTGGTGCTCTCCGGCTTGATCGCGGCTTCGGAAAGCCCGGACGAACTGGCCGGCGTGCTGGCCCACGAAATCCAGCACGTCCTGCGCCGCCACGGCCTGAACGGACTCATACGGAAGCTGGGCGTGCAGGGACTCTTCGTGATCGCGCTCTCCGGCCGCGGCGCGGCCGCGGAAGCGCTGAAGAGCGTCGCGCCCGATCTGCTCAACCTGCGCTTCAGCCGCGCCCAGGAAGCCGAGGCGGACCGCGGCGGCCTGGAACTTCTCCTGACTTCGAACGTCCCCGCCGCGGGCATGATCGACTTCTTTCGCCGCCAGTCGCAGGACGAAAGCGGCACCACGCGCGCCTTGAACTTCGCCTCCGACCATCCCACCAGCCGCCACCGCCTGGAAGTGCTGGAAAGCCTGGCACACGCCCATCCCGCCCCCGCGCCGGTGGACTGGGGCCTGGACTGGAACGATGTGCGCGCGCGCTGCCGCGCCGCGTCCGCTCCGAAGATTCCCTAGCCGCCGCTCCAAAGATCCTTGCGCCCGGCGCGCTCCAGGTGCCGGCGCAGGATCTCGCGCGCCCACGGCTCATCGTCCACGGCCCGCGCGTGTTTGAGCAGAGCACGCGCCGCGGCGTCGTCGCGAGCTCCGGCCAGCGCCTCGATGCCTTCGGCCGCCCGCTCGATGCAAAATTCTCGGCCGATTCGCCTCATTTCGGCGTCCTTCTCCGCCTTCGGCCCCCACCCGGTTTTCGCGCAGGCGGCCAGTTCTTCATCGACCCGCGGCGCCGGAGAAGCCTCGGCCGCGTCGGTGTAGCGTCGCGCTTTTAGAAACTCGTCGAAGAGCTGCCGGCCCAGCACGGCCCGGCGCGGATCGCCGGCCTTGAAAGAATCATAGAGCCGCGGCCCCTTCGCCGTCTCCTCCAGAGCCCAATTTAAGATCGTGAAGTCACGCGCGTCGTCGTCCGTAAAGGCCGGCCCACGCAAACGCCGCTCGGCCGCGTCGAGCCGCTCCTGGAGCGCGGCGAGCGCGGGAGGATAGGTTCGGCCCAACGCCCGGATATCGACCGGCAAATAGCTGGCGCGCACACCTTGATAGGCGGGCGTTTTCTTCATGCCGACGTCGAACAGCCACAGGTATTGCGCCAAAGCCTGCGCGGACAGTCCCTGCGCGGCCAAGACATCGGCCAGATTCAGGCGTGATTTCAACGTTCCGTTGGAATCCCCGGAGGCTTCCGCCGCCGCGACCTCCGCCCGCGCCCGCTTGAGCGCCGTGCCGCCCGACAGCGTGTCCTTGAACGCCGCCAGAAATTGCGCCGAGGATTGGAAATTCAGGAGCCGGTCGATCTCCTTGCCGTCGGGACGGACGAAAATCATGGTCGGATACAGGTTGACGTGGTAGCGCGCGACCAACTTCGTCTCCTTGTCGCCGTCGACCTTCACCGCGACCGCGCGGTCGACCAGGAACGCGGCCACGGCTGGATCGCGCCACGTGGTCAGGTCCATGCGCTTGCAGGGCCCGCAGTACGCCGTGGTGAAGTCGAGCAGCACGATCTTTTTTTCCGCCGCGGCGTCCTTCATGGCGGCGGCCGCGGTCTCGTCGCGAAAAAAGCCCGCGGCCTCGGCCGCACGGGCGCGCGGAGCGGCCAGCGCGGCGGCCAACACGAGGATCATCACGACGGCAAGGCGGGGACGCTCCGGCTTCAAGGCATGAGCCGCTGGAGAAGGAACGTATACTCGATGGTGTAGCGCTTCACGCGCTGCTCCAGATTCGCCGCCGCGCTGTGGCCGCCCTCGGTGTTCTCGTAGTACAAGACAGGCTGGCCCGCTTCCTCCAAGCGCGCGGCGAACTTGCGCGCGTGGCCCGGATCCACCCGGTCATCCTTGGTGGAGCTGTAGATCAGCGCCGGCGGGTAGCGCACATCGGAACGCACGTTCTGGTAGGGCGAGTAGCGCCGCAAATAGGCGGCCTGGGCGGGCACGTCGGGGTCGCCGTATTCGCCCACCCAGGAATTTCCGGCCAGCAGATGGTTATAGCGCAGCATGTCGGTCAGCGGGACCTCGCACAGCACCGCGCCGAACAACTCCGGGCGCTGGGTGAGCACCGTGGCCACCAGCAGGCCGCCGTTGCTGCCGCCCTGGATGGCCAAATGGCGGGGCGAGGTCTCCTTGGTCTTGGACAAGTCCTCGGCCACCGCCTCGAAATCGTCGAACGCGCGCTGGCGATGCTCCTTGAGCGCGGCCTCGTGCCAGCGCGGGCCGAATTCCCCGCCGCCGCGGATATTGGCCAGCGCGAACGCGCCGCCGCGCGACAGCCACAGGCGGCCCACCGTGGCCAGGTAATACGGGTCCAGCGAAATCTCGAAGCCACCGTAGCCGTAGAGCAAGGTCGGCGTGGTCCCGTTCAACGGCGCGGAGGAGCGGCGCACCAGAAAATAAGGCACGCGCGTGCCGTCGCGGCTGACCGCCCAGCGCTGTTCGGCGCTCAGGCCCGTTGCATCGAAGCGCGCGGGCAGGGAGCGCCAGGTTTCCGGCGCGGGGTGCGCCGCCGCGCCGTCCCAGGCCACCGCCGCGCTCGGCGTCAGGAAGGTCTCCACGTCGACCAGCAGCAGGTCGGAGAAATCGTCTGAGGCCGCCACGTTCAGCGCGGCTCCGGCCGCGAAGGGCAGGCGCGACGTGCTCCAGCGCGTCCCGTCGCGGCGCGCACTCAGCAGGACGCCCTGCACGTCGTCGAGCGTCGACAGGTACAGCGCCGAACGCGCGGTGGTCACGCCTTGCAAGGACGTCTCCGCCGTGGGCGTCCACACCGTTTCGACGGCCGCGGCGTCTTTGGCGTCCGCCGGCAGAGCGATCAGCGCGCCGGCGGGGATGGTGGTCCCGGCCACGGCCCACGGCGCGCGCAGGCTGGCCAGCAGGAGGCCGTCATACCAGCCGCGCAGCTCCGCGCCGAGCGGCAGGGGAATCTCGCGCGTGGCACCGTCCGCGCCCACCAAGAACTTGCGCGAGGAAAAGAAATCCAGCGCCTCCTCCACCACGGCCAGACGCCCCTCCGGCCGGCGCAGGACCAGAGGCGAGACCGAGACGTCCTCGGCGCGCCCCTCATAGACGGTCCGCGCGGAGGACAGCGGCCGGCCGCGCTTCCACAGCTTGACCACGCGCGGATAGCCCGCCCGGGTCAACGTGCCCGGGCCGTAATCGGTGCCCACCAGCAACGTGTCGGCGTCGAACCACGCCGTGTCGGACTTGGCCTCCGGCAAAACAAAGCCGCCGGGGACGAAGGATTTTTTGTCCGTGTCGAACTCGCGCACCACCGCCGCGTCGCCGCCGCCGCGCGACAAAGTGATCAGGCAGCGCGTCTGCTCGGGCTGGAGGCAGTTCGCGCCCTTCCAGACCCAGTTCTCTTTTTCCGATGCCGCCAGCGCGTCCAGGTCCAGCACGGTCTCCCAGCGCGGTTTCGGCTTGCGGTACTCCGCGATGGTGGTGCGCCGCCAAATTCCGCGCACGTGCGCGGAGTCCTGCCAGAAATTGTACAGCCGCCCGCCGCTCAGTTCCGGCCACGGGATGCGGTCCTCGGCCATGGTCACCGCGCGCGCGTCGGCCTCCACGGCTTTCCAGCGCGGATCGGCGCGCAATTGGGAGAGCGTCTTTTCGTCTTGCCCCTTGACCCATGCCAGAGCACGCGGCGATTCGATCTGCTCCAGCCACAGCCGCGGGTCCGGCGCGTCGGCGGCGGCGGCGAAAATGGGAAGCAAGGTCAGCAGAACGGCCAGACGGCGGGACGGAATATTCATCGTTTCTCCGTAGAACGTGCGGCGGCGGCCAGCGTCGCGAAGCCTTGGGCCAGCGCGCGCGGCGCCAGGCCCAGCGCCGCGGCCAGCCGCGACGAGTCCAGCGACGCGTCGCGCGGGCGCGGCGCGGGCTTGCGCTCGTCGGCCGCGCGCGTGGCTCGCGCCAGCGCCGGGTCGAAGCCGAACGCGCGGCACAGCTCCAGCGCGGTCTGGTGGCGCGTCAGCCGCTCCGCGCCGCCCCAGTGGAACACGCCCTCCAGGTCCGGGTCGGCCAGTACGCGCGCGATCACCTCCGGCAGTTGGTCGCCGTCGGTGGAGGCGCGCCATTGGTCCACGTAGGCCGAGATCGGCCGCCCCGCCGACAGCGCCGTCAGCCACTCGTCGACGAAGCACGGCCGCGCGCCCAACGGGCGGCCGTAGACGCTCGACACGCGCAGGACCACGGAGCCCGGCGCGCCAGAGAGCACGGCCTCTTCGGCTTCCAGCTTGGTGCGGCCGTACACCGACAGCGGACGCACCGGGTCGTCCTCGTTATACCAGCCTTTCTCGCCGTCGAAGACCAGATCGGTGGACAGGTGGACCAGGCGCGCGCCCGCCTGCGCGCTCAGTTCCGCGACCAAGCGCGCGGCCTCCGAGTTCAGGCGCCGGGCCATGTCCGGGTCGACCTCGCACTCGTCGGGCCGCGCCGCGCCGCCGCAATGGACCACGGCGGCGGGGCGTATTTCTTGAAAAGCGGCGCGCACGGAGTCGGGGTCCTCCAAATCCAAGCGGACCGCGTCCGGGCCCTGGGCGCGGCGCGAGGCGCGGACCACGTTCCAGGCCGACGCCAGTCCCGGCGCCAGCCGCGTGCCCAAAAAACCGGTCGCGCCGGTCAGCAGAAGAGAGGGCTTCGCGTTCATCTAGGTCTTTAGGCCCAAACGGGCCTAGGCGCTCCGCCTCAGGCCGTCTCAGGCGGCAAACACTATACTGTTTTCATGAAGCGTTGGATGTTCGCCGCGGCGGTCCTGGTCCTCTCCGTGAAGGCGCAAGCCGCCGACTTGCGCAACCGCGCCTTCGAGCAGGCCGCCACGCTGGCCGCCGGCCAGGACTCGCCCGTCGTCTACGACGGCGCGCGCACGTTGCCGGCCGTCGAGCAGTTCGGCATGTCCGCCGCCCCGACGCCGTCCCCCGCCGCCGCGCCGAGCGCGGCTTTCACGGCCCCGGCCCACGAGTCTCCGGCCCGCATCGACGATGTGCCCATGCCGCAGAACTTCGCCGTCGTCCCCCGTCCCGCGCCGCGCGCGGACGCTCGCCCTCTTTCGACGCGCCGTCTCAACGCCCCGCTCGGCGCCCTGCTGGGACTGGCCGCGGGTTTTTCGCTGAGCTTCGGGCTGTCGAAAGCCCTGGCCTGACGCCACGTTCTTCCGCGGGAAGGCCGGCCCCTCAAAAGGCCGGCCTTCCCAGTTTAGGGTGGTCTACCGGGTTTGGATTAGAATTTCGTGCGCGCGGCCCTAGCGCAGGCGGTCGGACAGAAAGCGAGACGCCAGGCGCGTCAGCTCGGGACGGCGGTCGAGGAAGTCGTGACCGGCGCCGGGCCAGACTTTCAGGCGCACGGGGCCGGCCGTCAGGCGCGCCAGGCGGCGCGAAACGGCCACCGGGATCATGTCGTCGGCGTCGCCGTGGGCGAGGAGCAGCGGCACGCGCAGACGCGCGACGGCACGCGCGGGATCGTATTGAGTCAGCGCGCGGCGGAAGTCGGCCAGCAGGACGCCCGTCGGCGGCGCGTTCAGCGGGCGGCGCAGATGCGCGATGAAGGCGCGCGCGCCGGGGCCGACGAACTCCGGCCCGCCCGCCGGCGCCACGGCGACGACCGCGCGCAGGTCCGGCGTCAGGGCGGCCAGATTCAGCGCGGTCCACGCGCCCATGCTGAAGCCGTAGACCGCGACGCGGCGCGGATCGACGAAATCCAGGCGCTTCATCGCGCGCAGAGCCGCCCGCGCCTGCGCGACGAGCGTCGTGAAGCGGTACTCGCCGCCGCTGCCCCACGCGCCCAAGAAGCTGGGCGCCAGCGAGGCGATGCCGCGCGAAAGCAACGCGCGCTGGACGTCGACGGATTTTTCGCCGCCGGGAAATCCGTGCAGAAAAAGAACCGACGGAAAACGTCGGTCCTGCGGGCCCGCCGGACGATGGTAGCCCGCAAGCATCCGGTGGCCGCGCACGCGCAGTATCAGTGTGCCGGCGTGCGCCCTCATGGCGCGATTGTAGCTCATTGGCTATAATCAGCGCCGTGAGCGCCGATGATCCCGACCTCCGTCCCCGCGTCCTGATCGGCATCGCCGGCGGCTCCGGCTCCGGCAAATCGTGGCTTGCGCACTGGATCATGGAGACCTTCCGCGAGCGCGCGACCTTGGTCTGCCACGATTGGTACTACAAGCACAACGCGGACCTGCCCGCCGAGGAAGCGGCCAAGCTCAACTTCGATCACCCCTCGGCGCTGGAGTCCTCCCTGCTCAGCCGCCACCTCGACTGCTTGCTGGCCGGAGAGGCCGTGGACGCCCCGGTCTACGATTATGCGACGCACGCGCGCCTGCCGCAGACGCGCCGCGTGGAGCCGCGCCCCCTGCTGGTCCTTGACGGCATACTGATCCTCAGCGAGAAATCCCTGCGCGACCGCCTGACCCTCTCCGTGTTCATCGACGTGCCCGACGACATCCGCCTCTCGCGCCGCGTGCGCCGCGACTGCAAGGAGCGCCGCGTCGACCTGGAGGAGACTTTGCGGCTGTACGAGGACTTCGTGCGGCCCATGCATCGCCGCTACGTGGCTCCGTCCGCGCGCCACGCGACCTGGATCTGGAGCCAGCTCGAAGACAAGCGCTTCCCCGACCTGCTGGCACGCGACCTGGAACACCGCCTGGGCACGGCCCCCGCGCCCGCGCCGCGCTGACGGCGCGCGGACCTTTCAGCCCGCGAGGAGTTCCGCGGCGAGCGCGTCCATCCCGTAGATCCCGCGCAGGGCTTCGACGATCGCCGCCGAGTGCACGGCGACGGCGCGGTTGCGCGTGTGGTCGTAGGCGTAGCGGCCCACCAGCGACGGGATGTTGCCGTCGAAGATCAGACCCACGTATTCGCCCTTGGCGTCCACCACCGGAGAGCCGGAGTTGCCGCCGATGATGTCGTTGGTGGTCACGAAGTTCAGCTTCGCGCTCAGGTCCAAAGTCCCGCGCGCGGCCGCCACGCGGGGTGCTAAGTCGTAGGGCGGCTTCTGTCCGTGGCCCAGCGCGCGGTCGTAGAGCCCGTAGAACGTGGTGAACGCCGCGACCTGGGTGGTGCCGGATTCATAGCCCGCGACCTTCCCGTAGGACAGGCGCAAAGTGAAGGTCGCGTCGGGATAGGTGGACTTGCCGTAGACGGCGAAGCGGGCCTTGGCGATCTTCTTGCCCTCGGCCGACAGCGCGCTCTCGATTTCGTCCTCATACCACTTGCGCTGGGCGCGGTAGACCGGGTCCAGGCGGCGCTGCCAGACGATCAGCGCGTCCTTCGACGCGGCCACGGCCTTCTCACCGCCTTCGACCAGCTTTCGGCGCTCCTCCGGGTCGAACAGCTTCGTGCCCGCGATCAATTCGCGCGCGACGGCTTCCGGCCGGCGTCCGCCGAGCGCCGCTTTCACGAACGCGTCATTGGGGCCCAGAATGTCCAGCGCGTCGCGCAAAGAGCGCGCCAGCAGGAACTCCTCCATGTCCGGGTACATCGGCGCGGGCGAGAACAGCCGGAAGCGCAAGGACTCCAGGTTGGAGTCGCGGTATTCCTCCCAGCGCTTCTCGTTGGGCTTGACGGTCTCCGCGACATAGCGCACGATCTGCGCGGCCAGGGCCGCGACCTTCGTCCCGTCGAAGCGGCGATAAGCAATCTGCAGGCGGCGCGCGGAAAACTTCTTCTGCGCGTCGGCGATGCGCGTCCAGGCGTCCTTGGCGGCGCGCACGGCCGGGTCCTTCGACGCGGCGGCGGCGCGTCGCAGAGCGGTTTCCGCGTCGGCCTTCGCCTTCATCAGCGCGCCGTCGAGCAAGCCCTCGTGCTCGCCGGTCACGGCCTTGATCGCGTTCTCGATGCCGAAGATGCGGTCCTTGGAGCGCCGGGCCTGCTCGGTGCCGAGTGCGGCGTAGTCGTAGTAGTCTTTCCGCCGTCGCCGCGCGATCTCCAGATACAGCGGCAGGCCCAGGTCGCGCTCGTATTCCAGTTGGGCCAGGGTCATCAGGCGGTCGGTGTGGCCGGGATGGCCCGTCACGAAGGTCAGTTGACCCTCCGCCGCGCCGTCCTTCGACCACCGCAGAAAGCGCTCCGGGCGCACCGACCGACCGTTCTCATAGACGCGGAAGAAGGCGAAATCCAGCGCGTAGCGCGGGTAGGTGAAATTGTCGGGGTCGCCGCCGTAAAACGCGGCCTGGAGTTCGGGCGCCATCACCAGCCGCACGTCGGTGAATTTCTTGTAGCGGTAAAGCCAATACTCGCCGCCCTGGTAAAGCTCGACCACGTCCGAGCGCAGGCCGGTCTTTTCCGTGGACTCCTTGGTGATGCGCGAGATCTCCGCCTTGCGCCGCTCGTTCTGGTCCTTGTCGGACAGCTTTGGGTCCGTGGCCTTCCGCACGCGGGCCGTCACGTTCTCCAGGGACTGGAGCACGTTGATCTCCAGGTCCGGGCAGGCGATCTCTGCGGCCGCCGCGCCCGCGAAGAATCCTTCCTTCACGTAGTCTTTCTCCGCCGTCGACATCTTCTGAAGCTGGCCCAGCGCGACATGGTGATTGGTCAGCACCAAGCCGTCCGAGGACACGAACGCGCCGGAGCCGCCGTCGTTGAAACGCACCGACGCTTTCTGCAGAAGTTCGACCCACGCCGCCGTCGGGGTAAAGCCGTAGTGCTTCTTGAGCAGAGCGACCGGCAGATTGTCGAGCGTCCACATCCCCTCATCGACGAGAATCGGCGCGGCGCCGGGCGCGCCGGTGGCGGCGCGCGCGGATTTGGCTTTGCGGGTTTGGGCGGCGGCGGGCATGAAAGTTCTCCTGGTCGCGTCGGCGGCCATTCTACAAAACCCTGGGAGGGCCCCCGTGCGCTATACTAGGCCCGTGCGGCGCGAAGTCCCCGTGTTTCTCTACGCGTTCCTGATCGGCTTGATGATCCGCTTCGCGGCCGTACAGATGGGCGCCGCGATCCTCAGCATCGTGCCCGGAAATCTTTGGCTCACCCACCCGTGGGTGGACTTCGCCCTGCGGGCACCCTTCCTCGCGCTCGTCGAATCCGCCAGCTTCGCCGCGATCGGCTTCGCCTTCTGGTCCGGCACCGACGAGCGCTGGCCCGTGGCCGGCGCCGTCACCGCCGTCGGCGCGACGCTGTGCGGCTATTTTCTCTGGGGCTTGCCCGCGCCCAGCCGACCCTATCTGTTCGCCGTGGTCGTGGCCTCGCGCCTGGCCGGCTCCTTCCTGGGGCCGTGGTACGGAGACCGAACCGAGCACGATCCCGTCGTCAGCGAGATACGCAACATGCTGTTTTTTCTTTACCCGCTGCGCCTGCCGCGCTGACCGCGACGACCAAATGGAAAGAAGTTAAGGACTGACCCTCCCGTTACTGCCAGATGTCGTTGATGGGCGCGGCGGAGTCGTCGTTCTGGCCGAGGGTGCCCAGGCCGAACTGGTCTTCGATGGTGCGCAGGACGCTATAGTGGTTGTAGGCCGCGCCGGAGGTGGCGCCGGGAGAAACCGAAGCGCCGTAGACCACCGCGTAGACCTGGTTGCCCTCGGACCGGTCGTCCTCGTCGAAGACCAAAATCAGCACCGTGTCTTTGGTGAAGGAAGGATCCTTCAACAGCGGCCCGAAATAGGACGAGAACCAGTTGGCCGCGTAGGAGACGCTGGTGTTGTGGCCATCGTTCAAGAGGTCCGGGATGAACAGCGAAAAATTAGGCAAAGTGCCGCCGGCCAAGTCGGAGGCGAACGTCGAATCATCAACGACGTTGGCGCAGCGCGTCGGATCCGACTGCACGTCCTGCATGCTCAGAAACGGCACGTGCTTGCGCACGTAGTTTCCGGTTTGAGCGCCCAGGTAGCAGTTTCCGGGATAGGCCTGCGCGTAGACGCGCCAGGTCTTGCCGTGCTGTTCCAACAAGTCTCCCAAGTGCTGGACGTTCAGGTTCACCGGCCGGTCCGAGGTCACGCCGGAACGGCTGCCCGCGACGAGTGCCACGTAGTTCGGCTGGGACGGATGGCCGACGGCATGATAGTTCGTCAGCAGGGCGCCGCTTTGCGCGAACTGCGCCAGGGCGGGTGCGGCCATCGCCTCGTCATAAGAAGCGTTCTCAAAGACCATCAAGATCACTTTCTTGAACGCGGCCGCGCGCGCGGGCGCGGAGGACAGCAGGGATGCGGCGGCGACGGCAAACGCAAGGACGGCTCGACGGGAGGGGTGGCGCATGAATTGAATTGTAGGACCTAAGGCCGCCGTTCGACAGGGTTATAAGACCCAGCAAGACATAGGACTTTAGTCCTATGCGGCTCGGTCCGTCAGCGAAAAAATTCGGCCAGCAGGGCGTTGACGCGCTCGGGCGCGTCCTCCTGAGGCGCGTGGCCGCAGCGCTCCACGCAGACGAAGCGCGCGTTGGGAAGATCGCGCGCCAGCCGCTCGGCGCCGGCGGGGCCGACCATCTGATCCGATTCCCCCACCAGCACGAGCGCGGGCTGGGACACCTCGCGGTAGCGCGCGACGCGCTCGCGGCAGTCGGCGGGGACCGCGTGGCGGATGAACTCGGCGACCGCGCGTCGTCCCGCGGCGCTCTTGAGCGGCTCGCCGTATTCGGCGATCAGTTCCTCGGTGACCTTGGATTGGTCGACGAAGGTGGTCTTGGCCATCCAGCGCAGGGAGGTCTCGCCCAGCATCGCCTCCAAGACGCGTCCTATAATCGGCCAACCCAGCGGCCACAGCGCGCGCGGGCGATTCTCCGGATAGGCGGGCGTGCCGAGCAGGGCCATGCGCTCCACGCGCGCGGGCGTCTCCATCGCCGCCCACAGCGCGACCACGCCGCCCATCGAGTTGCCCGCGACCCGCGCGCTTTGCAAACCGAGCGCGTCCATCAGCGCGATCAGCCACGCGTGCAGGCCCGCAATCGAATAGTCGAAGTCCCGCGGCTTGTCGGAGCGGCCGAAACCGGGAAAATCCGGCGCGAACACCTCGAAGTCGCGCGCGAACTCGGGCAAGGCGAAGCGCCACGAATAGGACGACGCGCCCAGCCCGTGCAGAAGCAGAAGCGGCCGCCCGGCTCCCGCGCGCCGCAGGTACGTGCGCACGCCCGCGACCGTCAATTCGCGGGACTGCACGCCGGAGGTCGGGATCGTCCCCATCGGCTCAAGCATAGCGCACGAAATCCTGCATGCGCCAGAGCTTTATTTCGTCATCGCGACGGCAAACCGCGCCAGCACGGTCGCCCTCCGCACGTCCGGTCGCGGCCGCGCCTCGGACGGCAGAAGCGCACGGCACGCAGCCAGCGCCACGTCGACGGCGGACACGGCTTTCTGGCGCCGGCCTTGGTGCTTACGAGTCATACAATCACCCTCCCTTTTCACGATCTTGCATCTCCTCCTCAATGAAGAGGCCCCGGGCTTGCCGCTCCCGGGGCCCCGCCGCACGCGCGATGCGCGCGCCTAGGCGGAGTCCTCCGGGCCGCCGCTCGGGCTCGAAAGCCCGCCGCGGACGCCGCGATACGGCGATTCTTTTTGTCTCATGCGCTTGATGGCCCGAAAAACAAAGCCACGAGCGGGGGCTGTTCGCGCCCCAACCGTGACATCAAGAAGTATAGCCGGAAGACTTGATTTGTCAAGGCCCGCAAGAATTCGAGGACGGGTATTTCCGTTGCGACATTCATGGGTGGACGCGGGAAAGGCGCCAAGCCGCCCCGTCCCGAAGGAGCCCCGCTCGCGGGGCCGCCGCAAAAGTAGTGCCGGAGACACCGAAGGCCCTGCTCTCACCGGGTCGATCAGTAGGCCCTCCGGTAGGTCCGAAAGGCAGGGCGGCCGCTGCGACCGTCCTGCTGCGTTTTTACGGCACGCGAAGGCGCGGCGTTAAGGCGCGGCCAGGCCGGCCAGCGCGGCCGCGTCGCCGTCGAATGCGTCCAGGTCCGTCTCTGAGTTGATGCCCGCGACGGTGCCGTGCCACGAGTACTGCCAGAACGTCCAGGGCGCCATCCCGGGAAGCTGCGGAGACACGTGCTGCGGGTCGGCGACCCACAGCTTGAGGCCGGGGTCGTCGCCGCTGAAGTACGCGTCGTAGATCTCGCCGTTGACGTAGAGGACGGGCGGCACGCCGTAGGCGGACTGGACGGCGGCGACGAAGTCCGCCAAGTCCTTGCGGAAGGCGGCGCGCGCCGGCATGGTCGCGCAGTCGCTGGAGCGCTCCAGATCCACGACCATGGGCAAGGCCCCGCGTTCGCGCGGGACGGTCTTCACGAAAAGAGCCGCCTGATCCGCGCCGCTCCGGCAGAAGTTATAGAAGTGGTAGGCGCCGCGGGCGACCCCGGCCGCCGCGGCGCCGCTCCAGTTGGCCGCGAACATGTCGTCGACGTAGTCGCCGCCCTCGGTGGCCTTGATGTAGGCGAAAGCCGCACCCGCGTCCTTCACGCGCGGCCAGAGGATGTCGCCCTCGTAATGCGAGACGTCGATGCCGCGCACCGGATAGGGCGACACGTCCGGCGTCTGGACCGCACCGCCCGAAAGGGTCGTCGAGTGACCGAGCCGGTGCGACTCCTCGGCGGCGCGCCCGCCGGGCACCGCGCCTGCGGCCGCCTGCCCCCGCGCCGCCGCGCTGAAAGCCGCCAGCATCGCCGCCGTCGCCCAGATATTCATGCCCGCTATTCTACACTGAAAAAGGGTTCAGGGACGGCCTGTACCCCGGATTCTGTCCCCCCTTGCGAGGGCGAGGATCATTTCTCTAATGCGGCCACCGGGCGGCCGTCCCGGGCTTGCGCCCGGGCGTGCGCGGACCGCGCGCTCCGCCCCACTGCCTTGCTCCCGACGGGGTTTGGCTTTGCCGCGTCCCTTGCGGGACGCGCGGCGGGCTCTTACCCCGCCTTTTCACCCTTACCCTTTCGGGCGGTTATTTTCTGTGCCACTGTCCGTCGACGGGGGATATGGCCCCCGCCTCCCCGCCTTTCGACGGGCATCGCGTCCTACGGAGTCCGGAAGTTCCTCCCGCCTTGCGGCGAGCGATCCCCCGGCCGTCCCTGAAATCGTCAGGCCGCCGCGGCGGCC
>JABEUV010000003.1 GCA_013044195.1 Elusimicrobiota bacterium
CAGGCGGTCGTCTGCCAGCAGCTTCTGCCGCGCGTCGGCGGCGGACGCGTCTGCGCGCGGGAGTTCATGAAGGTGACGCCCGCGATCAGCGCGCTGATCCGCGACGGCAAGACGCACCAGATCTACGCGGCCATGGAGGCCGGTGCGAAATACGGCATGGTCTCCATGGACCAATACCTCGCGTTTCTCATCAAGCAGAAGCTCGTGGCCCCCGAGGACGCGTTCGCCGTCGCCCACGACGCCGGCACCGTGCGCCAGCTCGCCGGCATGATCCAGGCCGCGGCTCCCGTATGATCATCGCCCGACTGCGCCGCACTCTCTCCGACAAAGCGCGCGCCTGGGCCAAGGCCCAGGACCTGACCTTGCCGCCGACGTTGGCGGTGGCCGCACCGCCGCCGCACGTGAAAGCAGATCTATCGTTGCCGTGGCCGTTGGCCGCGGCGAAAGCCGCGAAGATGAATCCCCTGGCGCTGGCCGGAACTTTGGCGACCGCGCTCGCGGAGCTTCCCGAGGTCGAATCCGCCGAGGCCGCGCCGCCGGGCTTCGTCAACGTGCGCCTGCGCGCAAGCGTGCTGGCCGCGAACGTGAAGGCCATCACCTTGGATCCGAAGGGCTACGGCCGCGAGGAGAACGGCACGAAGGCCAAGACGCTCATCGAGTTCGTCTCCGCCAACCCGACGGGGCCTCTGCACATGGCCTCGGGCCGCGGCGCGACGCTCGGAGACTCACTTGTCAGGATCATGCGCCGCCTGGGCCGCGCCGTCGCCGCGGAGTACTACGTCAACGACGGCGGCGACCGGGTGATCCTGCTGGGCGAGTCCATTCTGGCCCGCTACAAGCAGTCGCGGGGCGAGACGGCGCAGGTCCCGGAGAAGGGCTACCAAGGCGAATACCTGGTGGACCTGGCCGCGGCCGCGCCGGCCGAGAAGTCCTCTTGGGACGCGGCCAAGTGGGGCCGCTACGCGATGGACACTTTGCTGGCCTCGCACAAGGACGACATGAAGGTCTTCGACGTGACCTTCGACCGCTGGTATCTGGAAAGCGAGCTGTTCGCCTCCGGCGCCGTGGAAAAGACCTTGGCCTTCCTGAAATCCCGCGGCATGGTCTTCGAGAAAGACAACGCGGTGTGGCTGGGTACGCTCAACGCCGAGGGCTCCACCGACGACAAGGACCGCGTCCTGATCAAGAGCACGGGCAAGCCCACGTATTTCCTGCCCGACATCGCCTACCACAAGGACAAATACGATCGAGGCAACGATCGCCTCATCGACATCTTCGGCGCGGACCATCATGGCTACGTGCCGCGCATGAAGGCCGCGATCGCCGCACTCGGCAAGGAGCCCGACAGCTACCACGCGATCGTCCACCAGCTCATTCACTTGTTCCGCGGCCAAGAGGCGGTGAAGATGTCCAAGCGCGCGGGCACGTTTATCTCCCTGCGCGAAATCATCGATGAAGTGGGCAAGGACGCCTGCCGCTTCTTCTTCGCCCTGCGCACGCCGGACAGCCATCTGAACTTCGACCTGGAGCTGGCCAAGAAGCAGTCCAGCGAAAATCCCGTCTACTACGTGCAGTATGTCCACGCGCGCATCCACTCGATCTTCCGCAAGGCCGCCGAGACCGGCTTGCTCAAAGCCGGCGCGGACCTGCCTCTGCCCAACGGCGCCGCCTACGCCGCCCCGGAGGAGCGCGCGCTCCTGCTCAAGCTCGCCTGGTACCCGGAGGTACTGCTGGACGCCGAGCGCCTGCTCTCTCCGCACCCGCTGGCCAACTACCTGATGGAACTCGCCGGCCTGTTCCACCCGTTCTACGAGAAATGCCCGGTCGTCGCGGCCGCCGACCCGGAGTTGGGCCGCGCCCGCCTCCTGCTGATCGCCGGCGTGCGCGACGTCATCGGCGAAGGCCTGGACCTCCTCGGCGTCCGCGCCCCCGACGCGATGTGAATGAGGGTCAGTCCTTAAGTTGCTTAAGTTGTTTCCATGGAAACAACTTAAGGACTGACCCTCTTCTCCTATTGACGTCGCGCCCGGAAGCGGCCTAAACTGGAGCCATGGATACCTACCAACCCACGATCTCCGAATCCGTCGATACCGGCCTGCGCCATTTCGTGCACATGGTCTACGGCTGGATGTGCGCAGGCCTGCTCGTCACCGGCGCCTGCGCCGCCTACATGGTCCAGGACCCCCAACGAATACTCAATCTCGTCCACAACCCGTTCCTGTTCTACGGGCTGATGATCGCCGAGCTGGGGCTGGTCTTCGCCTTGTCGGGCTGGGTCGAGAAGATGGAAGCTTCGACGGCGACGTTCGCGTTCCTTTTCTACGCCGCCCTCACCGGCGTGACGCTGTCGGCCGTGTTTCTGGTCTACACGCGCTCGTCGATCGCCAACGTGTTCTTCATGACCGCCGGGCTTTTCGGGGTGCTGTGCGCGTACGGCTACGCGACGAAGACGGACCTCACGTCGGTCGGCAATCTCGCCGGCATGGGGCTGATCGGCCTGATCCTGGCCTCGCTCGTCAACATGTGGTTCAAGAGCCCGATGGCCAGTTGGGTCCTCTCGATTGTCGGCGTGGCGGTGTTCACCGGCCTGACCGCCTACGACGCCCAAAAAATCAAGGCGATCTACCGGCCGGAAGTGGACGGGACGGACGTGGAGACCAAGGAAGCCGTTCTCGGCGCGCTGATACTGTACCTGGACTTCATCAACCTGTTCCTGGAACTTCTGCAGCTGTTCGGTCGACGCCGGGATTGACGCTCTAGACCGCGCGGAAGGCTTCGCGCGCGGCGCGCACGGCCAGGTCCAATTCCTTGTCGCCGTGGGCGTAGGAGACGAACGCCGCCTCCCATTGCGCGGGCGGCAGATAGACTCCGCGCTTGAGCATGCCGTGAAAGAAGCGGCCGTAGGCGGCCTTGTCGGCCTTCAGCGCCGAGGCGTAGTCCGTCACCGGCCCTTCCACGAAAAAGGGCGTGAACATGGAGCCGACGGATTGTATCTGCAGGCTGACGCCCGCCTGGATGGCGGCATGGCGCAGTCCCTCGCAGAGGTATTCTTTCAACTGCTCCAGGCGCGCGTAGGGATTTTCCTTGCGCAGAAGGTCCAGCGTCGCCTTTCCCGCCGCGACGGCCACCGGATTTCCCGACAGCGTGCCGGCCTGATACGCCGGGCCTTCCGGCGCGATCATCGACATGACGTCCCTGCGCCCGCCGTAAGCCGCCAGCGGCAGTCCGCCGCCCACGATCTTGCCCAGCACGGTCAGGTCCGGCGTGATCCCGAACAAGGTCTGCGCGCCGCCGTAGCAGACGCGGAAGCCCGTGATCACCTCGTCGAAGATGAGCAGGGATTTTTCGCGCGCCGTGATGCGGCGCAGATCCGCCATGAAGCCGTCCTTGGGAAAGACCACGCCCATGTTGGCCGGGATGGGCTCCACGATCAGCGCGGCGATTTTGCCTTTGTGCTTGCGAAACGCCGCCTCGACGGCGGCCGTGTCGTTGAACGGAACGACGATGGTGGTGGCGGCAAACGCCTTGGGCACCCCCGCGGAATCCGGCACGCCCAAGGTCGTCGCACCGGAGCCGGCCGCGACCAGCAGGCTGTCGACGTGGCCGTGGTAGCCGCCGGCAAACTTGATCACCAGGTCGCGGCCCGTGAAGGCGCGCGCGGCGCGCAGGGCGCTCATGTCCGCCTCGGTGCCGGAGCTGGTCAGCCGCACCAGCTGCATGGACGCAAACGCCTCCTGAATGCGCTCGGCCAGCTCCACCTCGGCCAAGGTCGCCGCGCCGAACGTGCTGCCGCGCTCAAGCGCCTTCTTGGCCGCCGCCACGATCTCCCGCCGCGCGTGACCGAACATCAGCGGCCCCCACGACAAGCAGAAATCCACGTAGCGCCGCCCGTCCTCTCCGGTCAGGTACGCGCCCGCGCCCGAGGCCACGAACAAAGGCTCTCCGCCCACGGACTTGAACGCCCGCACCGGCGAGTTGACGCCGCCCACCAGCGCCTTGCGCGCCCGCGCGAACAGCGCCGCGCCGCCGAGGCGCCGCCGCGGCGCGGATTTTTTCTTCGTTGCCTTGGTCATGCTCTATTGTCGCGCATTGCGCGCGCCGCGTCCAGTTGCGCCTGAAAAGCGGAATATGTGCGAACGCCCTTGACAGAAACGCGGTCGCGGCTCAATACTCTTGCCGTAGACGAAGTCGCGGACACTCCTGGAGATTCTCTGTGAACATTATTATTGCG
>JABEUV010000049.1 GCA_013044195.1 Elusimicrobiota bacterium
GCGCGGCCGACGGCGCGGACGCGGCGGCGGGAGCCGAAGCGGCAACCGGGGCGGGTGCTTCGGCCATGCCTTGCGCCAAGTAATCGGCGATGGATTTCAGCGTGCGCAAGGTTCCCAGATGCTCGGGCTTCACCTTCGGCGCGCCGGGAAGTTTTTCCTGCACGGCCGACAAAATCTCCACGCGCTTGATCGAGTCGATGCCCAGGTCGCCTTCCAGGTCCATGTCCGGATTGATCGTTTCCGCCGGATAGCCGGTCTTCTCCGAAACGATCGCGACCAGCACCGCCGCGATGTTCGTCGCCGGAGCGGCCGGAGCCGCGGGGCGCATGACGGGCGCCGGTGCCCGCACGGGCGCGACCGCGGCCGGGGCGCCGGAAAGCTGGGCGCCCAGCGCCTGCTGCTGTTCGATCAAGGCCTGCACGGAACGTTGAGCCGCTTCCTGACCCTGCAGGAACTGAAGATGAAGCTGGGCGGCCTGCTCCTGCAGGCGCGTCAGCGCGTCGATGCCGGCCTGAGCGGCGGCCAACGCCTGCGGAAGCACGGACACCGCGGCGGCGGACGCCGAGAGCGGGGCCGGAGCAGCGGCGACCACCGACGACGTCGTCGTCATCGGCGCACGGACGGGACGCGGCGCGGGCTTCGAAGACCGGTACGGCGCGCCGGTGAGCGTCACCGCCATCTTGGGCTTCGGCCGCGCGTCCTTGAGTCCCGCAGCACCATCCTGCCACGGCGTCAGATCGACGGCGTGGCCCAATGCGGCAAGCGCGGCCAACACGCGGGCCAGGTCCACGGCGCCGGCTTTGCGGCCGTTCGACGCGTCCACCGCGACGGCGCTGAAATCCTTGCCCTTCAGCGTCAGCCCGACAAGACCGGTCATGCGCGCGCCGGCGCCGACTTCGAGAAACGTCTTCACACCGTCGCGGTGCATGGCCTCGACAAGCTTGACGAACTCCACAGGCTTGGCCAACTGCCCGGCGAGCAGGCCGCGAGACGCCTCGGCGTCGGCGGGGTAGGGCTCTGCCGTGGTGTTGGCGTAAACGGGCGCGGTCGGCGCGGAGAACGCAACGTCCTTGAGCGCCGCGGCCAGGCCCGCGAGGGCGGGTGCGACCAGCGGGCTATGGAACGCCGCCGCGACCGGCAGGCGCACGCACCGATGTCCGCGTGCGGCGAATATCTTTTCGGCTCGCGCGATCTCGTCCGTCGATCCGGAGAGGACGTTTTGCGCGGGGGCGTTGCGATTGGCGATCACGAGGTCGAGTTTTTCTTCGGCGACGATTTTCTCGATCTCCGCCAACGCGGACTGGACCGCGAGCATCGAGCCCAAATCACCCTTGCCGGCGGCCATCAGCCGACCCCGCAGGCCGGAGAGTTCGTGCAGAGTCTTCTCGTCGTAGCGGCCGGCCGCAT
Source organism: Elusimicrobiota bacterium (assembly GCA_013044195.1). Classification (GTDB taxonomy): domain Bacteria; phylum Elusimicrobiota; class Elusimicrobia; order UBA1565; family UBA9628; genus GWA2-66-18. The sequence goes on from JABEUV010000049.1 coordinate 1,408, forward strand.
GAAGCGCGACGAGCTCGCCGTAGGAATGTCCGGCGAACGCGTCGGCCTTCACGCCGAAGCGCGCAAGAACCTTCAGCGCGCCGAGCGCGGCCGCGCCGAGCGCGGGCTGGGCGATGTCGGTGGAGCGCAAAGCTTTTTCCTGCGCGTCTTTCTGTTCCGCCTTCCAGGCGGGCTTCGGAAAAATAAAGTCCGAAAGACGCCGCTCGCCGGCAAACGCGGCGTCGGCGCTCTCCAGCGCGGTGAAGGCCTCGGGAAACTGGCAGGACAAATCGCGGCCCATGCCCACATACTGCGCGCCTTGGCCGGGAAACAAAACGCCCAGCTTGCCGGGGCGTCCGGAGCCGAAATAAATTCCGTCGGGCGACGACCAAGAAGACTTGCCGTCGTTCTGCGCCAACAGAGAAACGGCTTTCGCCATTAACGGGCCGAAGTCCGCCGACCTCTCCGCGACGACGACGAGCCGGCACGGCGATTGGACGTCAAAATCGGCGCGGCTCTTCACCGCGGCCGGACGAATCTCGTCCCACGTCTTCAGAGCGTAGAAGGAATTCAGCTTCGCCGTTAAATCGCCGGAGTCATTCCCGGAAAGAGCGAGCAATTCCACGTCCGGGTCCCAATCGACTTTCGTCTTTTGGGAGTCGTGCTCCTCCAGCACCGCATGGAAGTTCGTGCCGCCGAAGCCCAGCGCCGAGCACGCGGCGCGGCGCGGATGGCCCGCGGGCGCCAGCCACGGGCGCTTTTCAAGACTCAGATAGAACGGCGAATCCCCCTTGGCCAAAATCGGCAGGGGCTCTTCGACCTTGATGGTGGGCGGGAAGACTTTGTGATGCAGCGCCATCACGGTCTTCACCAGAGCGGCGGAGCCGGCGGCCGCCTTCGTGTGGCCGATTTGGGATTTCACGGAACCCAACGCGCACCAAACGCCTTCGCGTTTGGTGCCTTTATAAACATGAGAGAGAGACTCGACTTCAATGCCGTCGCCGACGGCCGTGCCCGTGCCGTGCGCTTCGACCAGCTCGATGGTGTCCGGCGTTACGCCCGACACGCGGTAGGCCTCTTTGAGCGCGCGCGTCTGACCGTCGGCGCTGGGCGCGTAGATGGACTTGCCGCGCCCGTCCGATGACGTGCCGATGCCGCGGATCACGGCGTAAATACGGTCTCCCGCCTTCTCCGCGTCCGCCAAACGCTTCAAGACGACCATGCCCACGCCCTCGCCCAAGGTCGTGCCGTCGGCCTTCGCGTCGAACGACCGAGCGTGGCCGGACACGGACAGCGCGGGCGTCTTCGTGAAGCACGTGTACATGAAAATATCGTTGAACGTGTCCACGCCGCCGGTGATCACCATGTCGCAGCGCCCGGCCTGCAATTCCAAGCAGGCCATGTGCGCGGCCGACAGAGAGGAGCCGCACGCCGCGTCGACGGCGCAGTTCGTACCGCCTAGGTTGAAGCGGTTGGCGATGCGGCCCGCCACCACGTTGCCGAGCAGGCCCGGGAAGGAGTTCTCCTGCCACGGCACGTAGGAGTCGGCGATGCGCGCGCACACGTCCTCGGCCACGTCGGCGGGCACGCCGGCCTCCGCCAGCGCCTTGCGCCAGCGCGGATGGCCCAGGCGCGCGCCCAACGGCACCACCAATTCCAGCGCCCCGGTCACGCCCAAAATCACGGACACGCGCGAGCGATCCCAATTGTCCTTGTCTACGCCGCAGCCGGCGTCGGCCAGCGCCATCTTCGCGGCGACCAAGCCGAAGAGCTGGGCGGGGTCGGTGGCTTCCAAAGTGTTGGGCGCCAGGCCGAACTCGGACGGATCGAAATCGTAAGCGTCTAGGAAGCCGCCCTTGTAGGCGTAGACGTGGTCGGGCCTCTTGGGGTCCTTGTCGAAATAGTCGTCCCGGTTCCAGTGGCTTTCGGGCACGTCGCGGATCGCGTCGACCTTGTTCTTGACGTTGGCCCAATACTCGCGCAAGGTCTTGGCCTTCGGAAAAACGCAGCCGATTCCGACAACGGCAAGCGGGGTGGACTTCGGATCCTGGTTCATAAGTGTTCGGTTGCCCTCATTTGCGCGCGGCGAGCGCGAATTGGAAAAAATAACGGTCCATGTCCTCAAGCTTCGAACGATACTCGCGTCCTCCGAGCCACGCGTCGCACAACAACTCCCGCGCGCGCGCCAGTTCCTTAAGCCGCCGGGACCAGCGCGGATCGGCCAGCGTCAAATCCAGAAGTTCAAGCGCGCGCACCATCGCGCGATCGCTTTGCGCGGGATCCTTCATCCTCCAGCGCGCGGCGCGGCTGACCTCGCCGCCCACGTTGCCTAACTGCGCGACGAGCGGCAGCTCCCGCCACCGTCCCGCCGCTAGACCCGCATGCTGAGCCCCTGTCACGGCCGCACCAACTCACTCACAACGTTCAGAATGCGCTCGCGCATGGCCGGATCCTCGACGTCCCGCGAGCGGTTGCCCTGGGAAGGACGCACGTTGATCATCGAATCGAATTCCACGCGCTCCGCCTCGGGCCGATCCGGATAAATGTTGATGCCCCACACGTGCTCCTGACGGGAGCCGTCGGCCAGCAGAAGGGCTTCCTCATCGGAGTGAAGTTCTCCGCCCAGCGCCGCGATTCTTCGCTCCACGTCGACGGCGGCCTTGATCATCTCTCCGAACTGATCCTTAGCCAACGCCGCCACCTCGGTCAGCGCGATCGGCTCCCTTATAATTTTGATCTCCATGGGTCGCTACTCCAGCGCCAGGGCCAGCGCCGCCTCGGGCAGCGGCTCGACGCGGACGGCTTGGGACGGCACGACGACGCCCTGCGCGCGCAGGAAATAAGCGCGCGTCAGCACGGCGGCGCCGTAGAGAATGTTCTTGGCGACCAACGCCACGCGGCGATTTTCAGGAGAGGCCAGGAAAGAACCCTGCGCCCACTCGTTGAACGCGCCCATGGCGGGGCCGCACCAGATCTGATAGTCGAGCGCGCGGTCCGCCACACCCGCGTTGGCCCAGCGCGAGGCCTGGCCCAAATAAGAGCGGAACACCAACGCAAGCTTGTGCTTGGCGTCCAGCTCCGCGCGCTCCACCTGGGCGGGGTCGCGCGCCAGAAAGAACGCGCGCGTCTTTTCCCATGAAACGTCCAGGTTTTCGCGGAACAGGTCGCGCTCCAGCGCCTGGCGTACGGCCGCGGGAAGGGCCTCGATGGAGTCATAGGCGCGGTAGACCTCGTAGAGCTTGGCCGCGCGCATGGCGAACATCGTGCCGCGCTTGAGGATCTGAACCTTCACGCCTAACTCGAACATGTCGGCGGCGGGCGCCATGGCCACGTCGGCCTGACCGGCCGCGGCCAGCAGGCGCCGCACCGCGTCGGAGGAGCCCGATTCCACGCAGGCCTGATTGACCGAGCCGGTGAGCACGTAGGCCGCACCCATCATATACGCGGCCGCCGCCGACGCGGGCGTGGCGATGCCGCCCGCGGCCCCCACGCGCGGCGCCGCGGTGAAGCGGAACTTCGCCTGCAGACGGTCGCGCAGGTCGATGATCGCGGGCAGAAGCGAGACCAGCGGGCGATTGTCGGTGTGGCCGCCGCTGTCGGCCTCCACGGTGACATCCTGCGCCATGGGAATGTCCGCGCCCAGTTCCGCTTCCTGCGCGGTGATCAGGCCGGACGCGGCCAGCTCCCGGCGCAGGGCCTCCGGCGCGGGCGACAGGAACTTCTCGGCCACCTCGGCGCGAGAGACCTTGGCCACGACCTTATTGGGAGCCCTGACCCGGCCGTCCGCGCCGCGCGTCAGCCCGCTCAAGCGGTAGCGCACGATCGACGGCGTCAGGCCCATGAAGGCCGACGCCTCGACGAGCGTCACGCCGCGGCTCAAGTACAGCTCGGCCACGGCGGCCTCCAACTCCGGCTCGTTGGGGCTGTGGATCAGATTGAAGCCGTGGGGTGCTTCGCCCAGCGCGGTCCTCAGCCGGTCGATCGCGCTTTCCACGCGGTCGAGAGAGAGCCCCGCCGCGCCGAAAAAAGAGAGCAGTCCCGCCTTCGCGCCCGCCTCCACCAACTCGACCGAAGCGATCCCGTTGGCCATCGCCCCCGTCGCGTAGGCGTAGCGCACGCCGTGCTCACGCCGAAACTCTGGATCGCCCAAATTTTCCGGCGGCAGAGGCGGCGCGACGGCCGCGCCCGCGCGCGCCGGGCGCTTGAGGTCCATCAAGGCCGCACGCACTCCGGCGGCGTCGGCGGGGGCGTCCAAGGAGGCGGGGCTGTGGGTCAAATCGTGCTCGTGAGCGCGCGTTTTAAGATTCGAAGATTATACCGCTTTTTCGTCGGCAATGGGCTCCGCCGCCAACGAGTCCTCTCAAGGCAGAGACAAGCCGCAGTCAAAGCCGTCTTTGACGGCGGCTTTAAACTCGGAGGGCCTCGTGACGGGGGCTGGATGAGCCAAGCGCTTCACCAGGGATTGAAGCCCCGGGTCCTCGATATCGGCGGACGCCTTAAGCAGGCGCTCGGCGGATCGCCGCGCATCCGCCAATCGGCCGTCCACGCGGTCGAACACCAGGCGCACGCAGATCGCCTTGAGCGAGTCCGGCTCAAGAGCCTGAGCACGATTCAAATAGGACCACGCGGCGGGCCGATCCTCCTGCATGGCTGAAACGCCGGCCAATACAAGAAACGGCCAATCCGGATGGTGCTGCGGCCGCGCATGCGCCTGAGCCAAGAGAGCGGCGGCGCGCGCCTGGACCGGACGCCCTCGCTCAAGGAGGATGCCTCCGTAGATCGTCCAGATGACGTCCATGTACTCCGGCATCAGCGCCGTCAGCCCATAAACCGTGGGTTTCAACGCCGCATCCGGCACGCCGCGCCGCAGTTGCTCGGAGATTCGTCCCAAAGGTTCATGAAGGATCGAGTAATACATATGAGCCACCGCTCGCTGAGCCTTCTCGAAATACCAGAGGGCACGGATCGGCCGACCCTCGAGCACGCTGACCCGCTCCATGCCCGCCAAGCCCGCGATGGAGCCGGGCTCCCGCGCCAGCATGCCCAAGAACAGCGCCTCGGCACGGGCAAGGCCGCCGTCGGTGAGTTCGCGCTCGCCCCGCCAATAGTCGCGGGCGATCGGATTGACGGCGACCGACGGCGCCAGGCCGCCGGCGTCGGACCGGCGCAGGGCCTCGGCTTCAGGCAACAACAGCAAGCTCTCGTCCGCCGCCGACAGCCTTGCGCACTGAAGCAGGGCGGCGGCACGAGCGCTCTCATGCGCCCCGGTGGCGAGCGCGGCCCGCGCCGCGCCGAGCCAGATATACCGACGACGCGAGCCGCGCGCCTGAAAGTTCCAGAGATATTCGCGAAACGCCGCCTGGGCCCGCGAATTTTCTCCCAGCTTCATGCGCGCCTCGCCCAGAAGAGAGAAGAGATCGGCGGCAACGACGGGATATTGAGCGGCGCGCGCGCGGCGCTCAACGAGGCGAGCGAACTCCCCGAGCGCCCGCGGATCGGAATCCTCCTCGATCAAGTCGCGACCAAGCCCTTCCGCCAACGTCCGGAAGCGCGCGTCCACCCAGGCGCCGCGGCCGCTCAAAAAGCGCATCACCGCCGCCAATTCGGCGGCGGCGTTCACGCGCGCGCCGACGGTCCGGTCGTAGTCGGCGAATTCCAAAGCAAGTTGAGGGTCTCCCGGGCACCGGCGGCGCCCCTCCGCAAGAGTGCGCCGCGCGTCATCGAGGCGTCTTTTCTTGATCTGCACGCGCGCGGACAACGCATACGCGTCGGACAAAAATGGATACCGCCAGCAGCCCGCGGAATCCGGATCGACGCCGGCCGGAGGCCTCTGCGCGCTTTGATAACGCCGAAGGGCCCCGTCCGAGTCTCCTTCCGATTCGAGCATCAACCCCAGCCCCAGTTGCGTCAGAGACTGGCCGACGGCCCGCAATTTTTCACGCCTTTTTCCGTTGATACGCTCGATTTCGAACGATCCGTCCGATCGCGCGGCCGGGCGCGCCAAATCGCGCGCGAGGCGGAAATAGCGCCACCGCGAAACCAGCAAGGCGGCCGCGATCACGGCCGCGGCTATCGCCGCCGCGACGGCAATGCGGCGGCGCGCGCGCGCCGGCGCGGGCCCGCTCTGCGGCGCGGACTGTTCACCCATATCTCGGTATTGTTCTATATCGCGCACAACGCCGCAAACTTCGAATCAACTCAAGTCTCACGATGACTCGGCGTCTGCGGACGCAACGTCTTTCAATTCAGTTATAATCATGCACGCGGGAGGAAAAATGAAGGCATCGGCGAACCGGAAGACGGCGGCGGCGCTTTTGGGCGCCGTTTTTCTCTGTTTTTCCGGCCGCGCCGGCGCCGCGCCGCGCGGCCCTTGCGCAAAAGACATTGAGCGCTACTGCGGCGAACTGCGCAACGGCGTACCGCAATGCTTGCGTGATCGCCTGAACCATCTCTCAAATTCCTGCCGGCCTTGGGTGGTCA
>JABEUV010000050.1 GCA_013044195.1 Elusimicrobiota bacterium
ACGGCCAATCGGATATTGCGGATCTCGCTGGACAAGGCGTAGCCGAAGATCAAAAGTTGGATGATCGGCATGAACAAAAGCATCCCGCGCATGCGCGGGTCGCGCAGCGCCTGCGACAGCTCCTTGCGGATGAAGCCCAAGGTCGTGGGACTCATCACGGCTCCAGGTCCGTCTTGAACTTGCGCCAGGCCAGCAGGACGAAGAAGACCGTCAGCGCGGTCAGCGCGGCCAGCGGCTCGGCCAGCATCGTGAGGGTGGGCCCTTTCAGGAACAGCCCGCGCGTGATCGTCATGTACCAGCGCGCGGGAATGATCGCCGTCACATAGCGGAAGAACGCGGGCATGCTCTCCACGGGGAAGATGAAGCCGGACAGGAGCTGGACCGGCAGAAGCCCCGTGTTGATGGCCACCTGGAAGGCGATCTGCTGCTGGCGCGTGACCACCGAGATCACCAGGCCCTGCGCCATGGTCGCGGCCAGAAACAGCGCCGTGGCCAGCAGGAACACGGCGTGACTGCCCACGAACGGCACGCCGAAGACCAGCCGCGCCAGCGCGTAGACGAAGCCAACTCCGGCCAGGCACAGCGCCAGATAGGGGGCGATCTTGCCGAAGATGATCTCCAGCGGCCGCACCGGCGTGGAGAGCAGGAGTTCCATCGAGCCGTTCTCCCACTCGCGCGCGACGGTCAGCGCCGTCAGCAAGGACGCGATCAGCCCGACGACGATCACGCACACTCCGGGCACGACGAACCAGCGCGAGTTTAGCTCCTCGTTGAACAGGAAGCGCGTGCGCAGGCGGGCCGGAGGCGGCCTGCCGCCCAGAAAACGACTTTGCGCCAGATCTTGGATGCCGGCCAGGTAGGCGGCGACCGTGCCCGCGTACGCGTTGTCGGCGCCGTCGAGCAGGACCTGAGCTGCGGCCGGGCGTCCGGCACGGATGTCGCGCTCCAGTTCCGGGTTGATGATGAGCGCGGCCTTCGCGCGCTCGTCGCTTAGCGCCGTCACGGCCCGGGCCGCGGAATCGACGCTCGAAACCTGAAAATAGCCCGAGGCCGAAAACAGCTCGGTCAACTGACGGGACGTCCGCGTCTTGTCGCCGTCTGCGACCAGCAGGCCCACGCCGTGCACGTTCAGGTCGATGACGAAGCCGAAGAAAACCACGAACAGCACCGGCATGCCCAGCGAGGCGGCCAAGGTCACCGGGTCGCGCAGGATGTGGCGCATCTCCTTGCGCGCGATGGACAGCGCGCGGCGGACGTCGAAGACGGAGGTCATCGGTCCTTGCCCTCGACCAGGCGGATGAAGACGTCCTCGAGCGTGGGCGCGATGCGCGTCGCTTCCACCTCGGCGCCGAATTCCGCGCGCAGGCGCGCGAAACCCGCCTCGTCGCGCACGCTGGCGTGCCAGCGCAGGCCGTAGGGCGCGACTTCAAACGCGCTGGGGTCGGCCTTCAGGCGCTGGATCCAGCCCGCGGGCGCGCCGGGTCCGGCCGACAGCTCGTAGAGCGGCTCGGGAAAAGACGAGGCCTTGAGCCCCGCCGGGGAGTCCAGCGCGATCAGGCGGCCGGTGCGCATCAGCGCGATGCGCCCGCACTGCTCGGCCTCGTCCATGTAGTGCGTGGTCACGAACACCGTCTTGCCCGCGCCCGCGATGCGCCGGATCAAATCCCAGAACCGTGCGCGCGCCGCGGGGGCCACTCCGGCGGTGGGCTCGTCCAGGAAGACGATCTCCGGATCGTGCAGCATGGCCGCCGCCAGCGACAGTTCCTGGCGGAAGCCTCCCGCCAGGTCGCGCACCAAGGTGGAGACGGGCTGGTCGAAGCCGACGGTCTCGAAGAGCTCGCGCGTGCGACGGGCCAGCGCGTCCTTTGGAATCTTGCGCAGGGCCGCGGCGAAGTTTAGGTTCTCTTCCACGGACAGGTCGTCGTAGAGCGTGAAGCGCTGGGACATGTAGCCGACCTTGCGCTTGATCGGCGTCAGGCCGTCGCGCGCGTCGTATCCGGCGACCACCACGCGGCCCGCGCTGGGCGTCAGCAATCCGCAGAGCACGCGGATGGTCGTGGTCTTGCCCGCGCCGTTGGCGCCCAGAAAGCCGAAGATCTCTCCCGGGGCCACGCGGAAGCTGACGTCGTCGACCGCGGCGAAATCGCCGAAGCGCACGGTCAGGCCCTCGCACTCCACGGCCCAGGCCGGAGCGCTCACCGCACGGCTCCCTCGCGTTTCAAGAAAAGCGCGTCGAAGCCGCTCACGCCCTCCGCGCGCAGCAGCGCGCGCGGCTCCCCCTGCGCCAAAGTGCGCCCCGCGTCCAGCAGATGCACGCGCGCGCAGCGCTCCGCCTCGTCCATGTAGGCGGTGGTGACGACGATGGTCACCTCACCGTCGGCGGCCAGGCGGTAGAGCAGATCCCAAAATTCGCGGCGGCTGATCGGGTCCACGCCGTTGGTGGGCTCGTCGAGCAGAAGGATGTTCGGAGACTGCAGCAGAGCGCACATCAGGCCCAGCTTTTTATACATCCCTCCGGACAACTGACCCGCGGGGCGGTCGACGAACTTGTCCAAGCGCGTGATCTGCAACAGCTCCTCGCGGCGCGGCCGATACACGTCCGGCGGCAGGCGGTAGAGGTCGCTGAAGAAGTCCAAATGCTCGCCGACGGACAGGTCCGCGTACAAGCTCTGGCGCTGGGGCATATAGGCCATGCCCGGACGGACCGCGCTGAAATCCACGGCGGCGCCCGCGCGCGAGAAGACGACCGCGCCCTGGTCGGGCCTCAGCAGGCCGATGAGCAGGCGCATGGTCGTGGTCTTGCCCGCGCCGTCGGGGCCGATCAGGCCGTGTAGAAGGCCCGGCTCGAAGTTCAAGTCGACGCCGGCCAGCGCCTGGTTGCGGCCCAGCCGCTTTTTGACGCCGCGCACGTCCATGCCGATGGCGGCCATGAACGTCTCTAGAACGGCAGCTCGACTTCGATGGGCATGCCCGGCTTGAGGACCTGATCGGCGTTGTCGAGCATAACCTTGACGCCGTAGACCAGACGCTCGCGCTCCGCGCGCGTCTGCACGTTCTTGGGCGTGAACTCCGCCTCCGGGCGGATGAAAGCCACGCGGCCTTTGCGCGGCGCGTCGCCGGCCTCGGGCAGGAAGACGCGCACCGCATCGCCGGGATGGATCTTGTAAAGAACGGTCTGCGGCACGTAGGCGTAAACGTAGAGTTGGTCCAAGTCGGCCAGCGTCAGCAGGTTCACGCCCGGCGCGGCCCATTCCCCCGGCTCATGCAGGCGCGCCAGCACCACGCCGTGGATCGGGGAGAAGATGCGGCACCAGGACACCTGAAGGGCGGTCAGGTCGCGCCGGTTGCGGTCCCGGTCGTAGGTTTCGAACGGGGTGGAGCCGACTTTATACAGGCGCTGCGAACGCGCGAAGTCCGTCGCGGCAAGGGCCGCGGCCAGCTTGTAGTCCTCGCAGCCCAGGTCGACCAGCTCTTGGCCCGGCGCGGCCATATCGCCCTCCTGCACGGTCACCGTGGAGATGGTCGAGGAGATGCGCGGCGAGAGGCTCACGTCCGTGGCCTCGACGGTGCCGGCGTAGCGGAACGCGGGCTGGGTGGCCAGCTTCCAGGCCGCCAGCGCCGCGATCAGAAGAATAACGGGGATCAGTATTTTTTTCTTGTCTTTCATGTTCATTCCTTCGCGCCCAGCTCGGCGAGGGTCGCCAGCTGGATCAAGGTCTGCGCGCGCGTCTTCGCCGCCGAGACCTTGGTCGTCAGCGCGGCCAGATCGTAGGTCTGCACGTCCAGGTAGGTGGAGCGGCCGGCCTTGTAGGACAAATAGACCAGGTGCGCCAACTCCGCGGCCTCGGCGGCGGCGCGGTCGTCGACCACCTGCTCGTCGCGCAGGGACGCCAAGGCCGCGCGCGCCTTGTCCCAATCGCGCGCCAGCTCCTCGGCGGCCAGGTCGCGCTCGCGCTCGGCGGCGGTGGCCAGGTGCTGCTGGCGTGAACTGAGGCGGGCGGTCTGGCGCATCTCGAAAAGCGGCACGCTGGCGGTCAGGCCGATGGTCTTCTGCGTGACGTAGACCAACTGCGGTCCGTTCGGGTATTCGTAGTCGATGGCGCCGTTGAGCTGGATCAGCGGCCAATCCGCCGCGGACGTTCCCTGCGCGGCCAGGCGCGCGGACTCCGCCTGGCGCTGATAAATGAGCACGCCGGGATGCTGGGCGCTGGGCGCGGCGGCCTCCACGGCGGCCAGGGACGGAGGCATGCGCGCCAGCGCGTCGAGCGCCACCCGCAAGGTCGGCACGGGCAGGCCGGCGGGCAAAGATCCCGAGCGCGCGTCGACGGGGCGCATCAGGTCCAGGCCGTCGCCCATGCCCACGATCTGGAACAGCGAGCGCAGGGCGGACGCCAAGCCCGCCTGAGCCTCGAAGAAGTCCGCGCGGCGCTGAAGGTCTTCCTGATGGGAAGACAGCTCATCGATCCGGCTGGCCGCGCCCGCGCCGCGGCGGCGCGCCACGTCGGCGTACTGCGCGTCGGCCAGCGCCACGGAGTCGCCCAGCAGGCGCACCTGCTCGCGCGCCAACTGCGCCTGCGCGTAGGCCAGCCGCGCCGACAGCACGGTCTGCAATTCGGTCAGCCGCGTCCGGTCGTCCTGCGACGTGGCGGCCGCCTGCTGGGACTTCCAGCTTTTGTAGAGCGCGCCCTCGTCCCACAACGTCCACGACAGCGAGGGCCCGATCGAGCGCTCGTGCTGGGCGCCGAAGGCGAGGGGCGTTTGATTGGGAAACAGAGCGAGCTGGGGCAGAACGGCCTGATATTGATAGAAGCCGTCCAGGCTCAGGCGCGGAAACAACGACGCGAACTGCGCGCCGGCGGCGTCCTTGGCCGCCGCGCTCTGCTCCGCCGCGGCTTTCAGCTCCTGCGAATGCGCGCGCGCGGCGATCTCGGCCTGCTCCAGCGTCAGGGAAAACGTCGGCGGCTGGGCGCGCGCGCCCGTCGCCAGGAATACGGCCAACAGAATGCTCACCCTTTCCTCTTCCTCCCGACCGGCGCGAGCGCGGCCAACACCATGTCCGCGCGCGTCTCGATCATCTCGTCCGACAGGATCATCTCGTTTAATTTCCGCACGCCCTGTCCGAACAGCTTCGTGCGCCCGCTGCGCTCGAAGGCCGTCGCCGCGACGTTGGGCAAGGCCATGGAACTCATCGCGAACAGGCACAACGCGGGAACCGGCAAGTCGCGCACCGAACCTTCCCGGCGGCATTCCTCCAGAAGCCGGAGGATCTCTCCGCCCTGGTCGGGAATGTTCGCGCGGGCGAAGGCGACCATCTCGCCGCTGCCGTTGAGCAGTTCGCGCATCATCACGGAATAGACGGCGCGGTGGCGCCGGCCGAAGAACGCATAGGCCGTGAGCACGCGGCGCAGGCGGTCGCGCGCGCAGCCCGGGCCCGCGGCCGCGTCCCGAAAGGAGACGCGGAAATCCTCGTAGACCTCGCCCAGCACGCGGCGCACGAAGGCTTCCTTGGACTTGAAGTGGTAGTGGAACATGCCGACGTTGACGCCGGCGCGGCGGGCGACCGCGCGCGCGGACAGACCCGACAGGCCGGTCTCGGGAAGCATCGCGCGCGCGGCGGCGATCAGGCGGCGGTCGAGGTGGCGGGAGGGGCGGGACATAACTGGTCTTGCGTATAATTATACATAAGACCAGTTAAACGTCCAGCGGGCCGCGCCCGTGGTCCGCGATCCCGAGGTTCCGGCGGTCCAGCGACAGGGCCTTGTGCCGTGACAGCAGATACCACAGCGTGCCGCTGGCGACCGTCGAGGCAGCCCGGCCCGGCGTCATGCCGTAAAAGATGCAGATCAGCGCCGAGACCGTGGACCAGGCCAGAAGCAACCAGCGCAGCAGGAAGGGCAGCATCGCCGCCCGGCTCTAGAGCGCGTCCGCGTCGGTGTTGTTTACCGTGCACGGCGAGTCCGTCGTGCACGCGCCGGGCTTGTCCTCTCCGTCGTCGGAGGAAGAGAACTTCCGCGTCTTCTTCTTGGCGGCGGGCTTGGCCTTCGAGGAACTGCTCAGCGGCTCGCCGTTCTCGTCGAAGCGATACGTGTGCACGGTGTGCTCGGCCAGCGCGCGCGATTTATATTTGGAATCCGTCTTGCGGGTCTTCCCCGCTTTCTTCGCTTTGCGGCGCGCCTTGGACGCTTTCGCCGCGGCGGGCTTAGCGGTCCGGCGCGGCACCACCGGCATCGACAGCGCACGCGCGAAATGACTGGCGTTGGCGCCGGGCGGAGTGGCCGCCGCGCCGCCGGCCGCCGCCCCTCCCGCCGCTCCGGCCTGCGCGGCCACAGCGGCGGCCGCGGCCGCGGCGGCCTGGGCGTCGTCGGCCCGCGCGGGCGCCGCGAACGCGGCCGTCAAAACGGCCGCGACAAAAAGCAACGAGATTCGCGCGATCATGCCGTTAGTATAACCCCGTCCGAAGCCGCTTTCAAGGCGCAGGCGCGGCGGGCATAATTCTTTCGCTACAATTGCTCCATGAAAATATTTTTGGTCGGAGCATCGGGCACCATCGGCCAGGCCGTGGTCAAGGAACTGGGAGCGCGCCACGACCTCGTGACGGGCGGCAGCAAGACGGGCGACGTTCAGATCGACATCACGGACGCCGCTTCCATCAAGACCGCTTTAAAAAAGCTGGGCAAGGTGGACGCCATCGTGTCCGCCGCAGGCCGCGTGAAGTTCGCCCCTTTGGATCAACTCGATGCCGCGGGCTTCAACATCGGCCTGCAAGACAAGCTCATGGGTCAGGTCAACCTCGTCTTGATCGGCCGAGACTTCGTCAACGACGGCGGGTCGTTTACCCTGACCTCGGGCATTCTCGACACGAACCCCATTCGCAACGGCGCCTCCGCCTCCATGGTCAACGGGGCCGTCAACTCTTTTTGCATCGCCGCCGCCGTCGAATTGCCTCACGCCCAGCGCATCAATGCCGTCTGCCCGGGAGTCCTCGTCGAATCCATGAAGGACTTCGGCCCGTTTTTCCGCGGCCACGAACCCGTCCCGGGCTCCCGCGTGGCCTTGGCCTACGCCAAAAGCGTCGAGGGCGCCCAAACCGGAAGAATCTTTCGCGTCGAGTAGTCTCCGCGCTTGTCCGCGGCGGGTTCGATATGGGAAAATGCGCGCCTGATGAAATCGCTTGATCTGTGCGTGGTCGGCGCCGGTTACGTGGGGCTGGTGACCGGGGCGTGCTTGGCGGAGATCGGACACCGCGTCGTGTGCGTGGATTCCGATGCGAAGAAGCTCAAGTCGCTGAAGGCCGGCAAGGTTCCCATCCATGAGCCGGGACTTGAGGAGCTTTTTCGCAAGCACGTGCGCTCCGGCCGGCTGGCGTTCGTCGCGTCGGTGGAAGAGGGCCTGAAGTTCAAGGGGCGCCGCGCGGCCGTGGTGTTCATCGCGGTGGGCACGCCGCCGCGTCACGACGGCTCGGCGGATCTTTCCGCCGTTGAGGCGGTGGCCGAGACGGTGGCCAAGCACATGGACTCCTATACGGTGATCGTCGACAAGTCGACGGTGCCGGTGGAGACCGGCGAGTGGGTCTCGCGCACGGTCCAGCGCTTCAATAAGTCCGGCACCGCCTACGACGTGGTGTCCAACCCGGAGTTTCTCAGCGAAGGCTCCGCGGTCAAGGATTTCCTGCACCCGGACCGCGTGGTGCTGGGCACGGCCTCCAAGCGCGCCGAGGCGGTGATGCGCGCCGTCTACGCGCCGCTGAAGACCACCATCCTGGCCACCGACGTCAAGAGCGCGGAACTCATCAAGCACGCGTCGAATTCATTCCTGGCCACGAAAATTTCCTATATCAACGCCGTGTCGGCGCTGTGCGAGAAGGTGGGCGCGGACGTGAAGCTGGTGGCGCAGGGCATGGGCCTGGACCGGCGCATCGGGCCGATGTTTCTCAACGCCGGCATCGGCTTCGGCGGGTTCTGCTTCCCGAAGGACCTTGAAGCTTTTTATTGGATCAGCAAGCAGAAGGGCTACGACTTCCAATTGCTGAAATCCGTCAAGGAAGTCAACGAGCACCAGAAGGGCTGGGTCGCGCGCAAGATCGAGGAAAAGCTCTGGAACCTGGAGGGCAAGACCGTCGCGCTTCTGGGCCTGGCCTTCAAGCCGGACACCGACGACATGCGCTTCGCGCCGTCTTTGGACGTGGCCGCCCAATTGCGCGGCCGCGGCGTGCGCCTGCGCGCCTTCGACCCCGTGGCGGCCGCGCGCGCCAAGGTCTTGCCCGAATTCAAGGGCGTCTATTTCGCCCGGGACGAGTACGACGCCGTCAAAGGCGCCGACGCCGTGGCCGTCGTCACCGAGTGGCCGCGCTTCAAGGCGCTGGACCTCAAGCGCCTCAAACGCGCCATGCGCACCCCGGTCTTGCTCGACGGCCGCAACGTCTTCGACCCGGCCGTGGCGCGCGCCGCGGGTTTCGAATACGCGGGCGTGGGCCGTCCGTGAAACGCGTCCTCATCACCGGAGGCGCGGGCTTTCTGGGCAGTCACCTCTGCGAGAACTTCCTCAATAAGGGCTCCGAGGTCATCGCCGTCGACAACCTGCTGACCGGGCGGCTTGCGAACATCGAGCACCTGCTCGACCACCCGCGCTTCAAGTTCATCAAGCTGGACGTCACCAATTATCTGCATGTGCCCGGCAAGCTGGATCTGGTCATGCACTTCGCCTCGCCGGCCTCGCCCGCGGACTACCAGCGCTGGCCCATCCCCACGCTGAAAGTGGGCGCGCTGGGCACGCACAAGGCGCTGGGCCTGGCGAAAGAGAAAAAGGCCGTGTTCGCGCTCGCGTCCACGTCCGAAGTCTACGGCGACCCGCAGGTCTCCCCTCAGCCGGAGTCTTATTGGGGCAACGTCAACCCCATTGGGCCGCGCGGAGTGTACGACGAGGCCAAGCGCTTCGCGGAGGCCATGACCATGGCCTATCACCGATCCCACGGAATACCGGTACGGATCGTGCGCATCTTCAACACCTACGGCCCGCGCATGCGCCAGAACGACGGCCGCGCCGTGCCCAATTTCGTGGCGCAGGCCCTGCGCGGCAAGCCCATCACCGTCTACGGCGACGGCTCGCAGACGCGCAGCCTGACCTACGTGACGGACTTAGTCGACGGCATCGACCGCCTGGTGCGCTCCGGCCTGAACGCGCCCGTCAACATCGGCAACCCGCGCGAACTGTCCTTGCTGGAGATCGCCGAAACCGTCAAGCGCCTGACCAAATCCAAGTCGCGCATCGTCTTCAAGGCCCTGCCCGAGGACGACCCCAAGGTGCGCCGCCCCGACATCACCTTGGCGCGCGCGAAGCTGCATTGGGAGCCGAAAGTGCCGCTCGAAAAAGGCCTGCCGCTGACCATCGCGGACTTCCGCAAGTCCCTCTGAACCCGGAACTGTCCGTCGTCGTGGCCTGCTTCAACGAGGAGCTCAACCTGCCGCGCTACCCGCGCGAGCTGTTCCCAGCGCTCGACGCCCTGGACGTTTCATGGGAGGTCGTGCTCGTCGACGACGGCTCCACCGACGGCACCGCGGCCGCGGCCGACGCGCTGGCCGCCGCGCGCGCGGACGTGCGCGCCGTGCGCCTGCCGCGCCGGCGCGGCCTGGGCGGCGCCCTGCGCGCGGGATTTTCCGAGGCGCGCGGCGAGTGGATCGCCGCACTCGACGCGGACCTGAGCTTCCGGCCCGAGGCCCTGCGCGGCCTATTGGACGCCGCGCGCGCATCCCACGCCGACCTGGTGGGCGGCTCGCCGTTTCTGCACGCAGGCGACCTGGCCGCCGTGCCCTGGACGCGACGCTTGCCCAGCCTCCTGCTCAACGCGTTCTACCGCGGCCTGTTCGACCTGAGGCTCACCGCCTACACGCCCATGTTCCGGCTCTACCGCGCCGAGAAGCTGCGTTCGCTCGCGCTCAAGAGCGAGGGCTTCGAGATCAGCGCGGAGATCGCCGCACTCGCCGCGCGGGCGCGCTGGACGACCGCGGAGGTTCCCGTCGCGCTGGGCGCGCGCACGGCCGGCGTCTCCAAACTGCGCCGCGGACGCGAGCTTGCGCGCCACCTGAAGCTGATCGCGCGCCTGCTGGCCTCCTGACGTCCCGCCTCGCCGATTCGTTGCAGGACAGGGATACGACGATTTCGGGAGGAAAATTCATGCTCGTTTCACGCTATCTGGACGTGGCCGAAGACTCCATCCGCCCCAACGTCTCCGGCATAAGACTTTTACAGGACCCGTCGCTGAACAAGGGCACGGCGTTCACCCTGGAGGAGCGGCGGCGGCTGGGCTTGGAGGGCCTGCTGCCCCCGCACGTGTCGTCGATGGCCGAGCAGGTCCAGCGCGTGCTGGCCAACGTGCGCAGCCAAAGCTCGGATCTGCACCGCTACACCGAGATGATCTCGCTGCTCGACCGCAACGAGACGCTGTTCTACCGCGTGGTCATGGACAATCTGGAAGAGATGATGCCGATCATCTATACGCCCGTGGTCGGCAAGGCCTGCCAGCTTTACGGCCACATCTTCCGCCGCCCGCGCGGCCTGTTCATCACGCGCCTCGACCGCGGCCGCGTGCGCGACGTGCTGCGCCGCTGGCCCCACCGCAACGTGCGCGTCATCGTGGCGACCGACGGCGAGCGCATCCTCGGCCTGGGCGACCTGGGCGCCAACGGCATGGGCATCCCGGTCGGCAAGCTCTCGCTCTACACCGCGTGCGCCGGCATCCACCCCGCCTGCACGCTGCCGATCGCGCTGGACGTGGGCACGAACTCCGCGGCTCTACTCGACGACCCGCTCTACCTGGGCATGCGCGAGCGGCGCCTGACCGGCCCGGACTACGACGATCTCGTTTCGGAGTTCGTGGCCGCCGTCCGGGAGATATTCCCCCACGCGATGATCCAGTGGGAGGACTTCGCCAATCACAACGCGTTCCGCCTTCTGGAAAAATACCGCGACCGCGTCTGCAGCTTCAACGACGACATCCAGGGCACGGCCGCGGTGGCTCTGGCGGGTCTTTTGTCCTCGGCGCGCCTGACCGGCACGGCGCTCAAGGACCAGCGCGTGCTGTTCTGCGGCGCGGGAGAGGCGGCCGTCGGCATCGCCAACCTCGTCGTCGATGCGCTGAAGGCCGAGGGCCTTTCCGAGGCCGACGCGCGGCGGCACTGCTGGTTCGTCGATTCGAAAGGCCTCGTCGAGAGCTCGCGCCGGGACTTGCAGGAGCCCAAGAAGCCCTACGCGCACCCGCATGCGCCGGCCTGCGACCTTCTGAGCGCGGTGAAGGAACTCCGGCCGACGTCGCTCATCGGCGCGTCGGCCCAAAGGGGGCAGTTCACGCAGGAGGTCGTCGTCGAGATGGCCCGGCTCAACAAGCGCCCCGCGATCTTCGCTCTGTCCAACCCCACCGACAACGCCGAATGCACGGCCGAGCAGGCCTACGCGTGGTCGGACGGGCGCGCGGTGTTCGCCAGCGGCTCGCCGTTCGGCTCCGTGACGTACAAGGGCGCGACGTTCGTCCCGGGTCAAGGCAACAACGCCTACATCTTCCCCGGCGTCGGTCTGGGCGTGGTCGTCTCGGAAGCCGCGCGCGTGATCCCGGAAATGTTCCTGGCCGCCGCGCATACGCTGGCCGGACTGACGACGAAAAAGGACCTGGACTTGGGCCGACTCTACCCGTCCCTGTCGGAGATCAACGAGGTGTCCGCCGCCATCGGCGTCGCGGTCGCCGAGACCGCCTACGCGCGAGGCCTGACCCCGGAACCGCGGCCGGAGGACGTGGGGCGCTTCGTGCGCGACCTACAGTACAAACCGGTCTACAAGAAGTACGTCTGACTCGACGATCGGCGGGATACAGGCGGGCGAGAACGCGACGACCCCGATATCGTCGGCGAAGGGTGCCGCCGCCGATTTGTTGTATCATCGCAACGTAGCGGCCAGCATGGCGCGATCCGAGCAGCCTGACAACCCGCTCTGGAGTCTAAAACCAAAATATGAGCGCTCCCGGCACCCCCGAAAGACCCCTGTGCGTCGCGATCATCGGCTCCGGCCCGTCCGGCTTCTACGCGGCCGACGCCCTGCTCAAAGCCACCGGCCTAAGCGTGCGCGTGGACCTGTTCGACCGCCTGCCCACGCCCTACGGCCTGGTGCGCGGCGGCGTGGCGCCCGACCACCAGAAGATCAAGGCGGTGACGGCCGTCTATGAAAAGCTCGCGCTCGACCCGCGCGTGCGCTTCTTCGGCAACGTCAAGCTGGGCGCCGACGTGACGGTCGAAGAACTGCGCGCGCGCTACGACAAGCTGATCTACGCCGTGGGCTGCGAAAGCGACCGGCACATGGGCATCCCGGGCGAGGACCTGAAAGGTTCCTTCTCGGCGACCGAGTTCGTGGGCTGGTACAACGGCCACCCCGATCACCAGGACCACCCGTTCGACCTGTCCTGCGAGGCCGTCGCGATCGTCGGTATCGGCAACGTCGCCATAGACGTGGCGCGCATACTCGCGCAAGACCCGGAAGTCCTAGCCAAAACCGACATGGCGGCGCACGCCGTCGAGGCCCTGCGCGCAAGCCGCATCCGCCGCATCTACCTGCTGGGCCGTCGCGGCCCCGCGCAGGCCGCGTTCTCGCCCAAGGAGATCGAGGAGCTCAGCGAGGTTCCCCGCGCGGACTTCGTCGTGCGCCCGGACGAGCTGACGCTGGACGCGGTCTCCAAGGCCGGGCTTACGGACGCGACCGCGAAGAAAAACTACGAGGACCTGACCGCGCTCGCCGCCCGCGGCGCGGTCTCCAAGGACCATAAAATTCTCCTGCGCCTGTGCGTGTCGCCCGTGGAGCTGATCGGCCGCGACGGGCGCGTGACCGCGGTGAAGCTGGAGCGCAACGCGCTGGTGCCCGACGGCAGGGGCAGCGTGAAGTCCACGGGCACCGGCGCGTTCGAGACCTTGGACGGCGTGGGACAGGTGTTCCGCTCGGTCGGCTACCGCGGCATCCCGGTGGCGGGCATCCCGTTCGACGAGAAAGCCGGGCACATCGCCAACGACGCGGGCCGCGTGATCGACGCGGGCCGGCCGCTTCCCGGCGAGTACGTCGTGGGTTGGGCCAAGCGCGGGCCGTCGGGACTCATCGGCACCAACCGCGCCGACTCGGTGGCGACCGTGCAGGCCCTGCTCGACGATTTCAAGGACGGGAAGTTTCCGTCGCGCGAGATCGACACCGCGCTCGACGCCGTGCCCGCGCTCCTGGCGCAAAAAGGCGTCAAGCCGGTGAGCTTCGCGCAGTGGAAGAAGCTCGACGCGCTGGAGCTGGAGCGCGGCCGCGGCGTCGGCAAGATCCGCGAGAAGTTCGCGCGCGTGCCGGACATGCTCGCGGCGCTGGGCGCCTAAGCCGCCGCCGTCCGCACGTCGCGCCTGACCGGGGCGCTCTCGGCCAGCCGTGCCGCGAGCGCCGCCCCGGCGTCCGGCGCCAGCGCCAGCTCGATGAGTTCCGCCAGCGACGCGCGGCGCTCGGTCTCGACGGCGCGGTAGCCGCGCGCGATCCTCTCCGCGGCCGCCTCCCGCGCGGCGGCGCGCGTCCAGCCGCCGGCGCGGCGCACGAGCCAGCCCTCGCGCACGCGGCTTTCCAGGGCGATCACCCCCGCCTCCTCCAGCCGCGCCAGCGTCCGCGTCAGCGCCTCCGGGTCCTGGCCCGGCAGAACGGCCGCCGCGGCACCCGGGAGGGACACGTCGCCGACCAGGTCCAACGCCAGCTCCGCGTCGCCGCGCTCGACGTCTTCGCCGGGAAAGCCCGCGACATGAAACGCGTACGCGCGCGAGACGTCGTCGCGTTCGTCGCGCGGCAGAGCGGCCAGCTCCGCGCGCAGAACTTCCAACGGCAGGGCCGCCCAGCGCCGCGCGCGCGACGGCGACAGCGCCTGGACCAAAAGCCAGCACTGCGCGCCCGCGCCGTCGCGCCCCGCGCGTCCGGCCTGCTGAAAAAACTCCTCAAGCGAAGCGGGCAGACCCAGGTGGACGGTGAAGCGCACGTCGGCGCGGTCGACGCCCAGGCCGAACGCGCGCGTCGCGCAGAGCAGACCGCGTCGCCCTGAGAGGAAGCGCTCCGCGTCGCGGCGCTTGGCCGCGTCCCACGCCCCGCTCGCGCGCCCCGCGGGCGCGCGTCCCGTATACACGCCCGCGTCCACGCCCTCGCTTAAGGCCAACTCCTCGGCCACGTCGGCGGCACCCAATGGGCCGTCGACACGCGGGCAGAACACGATGCCGGGACCGAAGCGCCCGTCGGGCAAGGTGCGCGTCAGCAGTTCGCGCAGGCGCGTCATATGCTCCGGCCCGCGAAAGACGCGCGCGTGAAAAGCCAGGTTGCGGCGCGCGCCCGGCCCCCCCGCGCGCGCCGGCGCGCGCAGCGACAGCGCCCGCTCCGCCTCGGCCAGCGCGCCCGGAGAGGCCCCGCCGCTGAGCGCCGCGACGGCCGGAACGCGGCCC
>JABEUV010000051.1 GCA_013044195.1 Elusimicrobiota bacterium
AGCGGCGTGGGCGGCGTCGCCGGCGTGGCGCTCAGCCCGTCGTCCATCCAGTGGAGCTGGCCTGCGACCCCGGGGGCGACCTCCTACGACGTCTTCGTCGCCACGACCGGACAATTGACGGGCACCTCGACGACGACGGTGTTCATGGACAACGGCCTTGCCGTCGACTCCGCGCGGAGCGTCCTCGTCGGCGCCGTCACCGGCGGAGGCTTGGGACCGCTGTCGGCCAGTGCGACGATCTACACGCTGGCCAACGCGCCCGGCCCGGTCTCGCCGCAATACATGTCGCTGAGCACCGGCGGCTTCGTCGTCAACTGGACCAACAACGGCAACCCTCCGGCCATTCTCTATGCGCTGGGCTACACGGTCCAAAAGAACACCGGCGGCCTGAAGACCAGCACGATCACGGTCAACACGCTGTTCGCCGCGGTGACCGGACTGCATCCCTCCCAATATGCGCAGGCGGCCGTCGTGGCGCTCAACGGCAACGGCATTCCGTCGGCGCCGTACATCCTGAACTCGACGTACACCCTCGCCAACCCGCCCGCGAGTTTGACGATCACCAACAACACGTCGAACGCGATCTCCGTCGGCTGGAGCACGAACGGCAACTCGACGACCACGTTCTACCAGGTCACCTACTCGACCGACGATTTCGTCACGAACGTGACGACCGCCGTGACGTTCGCCAACGGCGAAAACATATCCACCACGGTGATTTCCGGGCTCCTGACCTCGACGACGTACTGGATCGTCGTCCAGGCCGAGAACAAGCTCGGCCAGCTCAGCACCTTCTCGAACACCGTCTCGACCATCACCTTTAACGGCGGCGCGCCGCTCGGCCTGCTGCAAGGCATACTGCCCGCGGCGACCACGGGCCAGATCTCGGGCACTTTGGGCAACGGACAGTTCATCAGCCTGACCTCGCAGTCGGGCTCATTTCCGACGAACACGCTCGTGACGATCTCGTCCTACGACGTCGTCGCGACTCTGTGCCCCGGCGCGGTGAACTTGGGCGTCGCGATCAACGACAATCCGGCCTACATGCCCCTGCGCGCCGTCCTGCTGACCCTCGGCTTCACCGTCTCCGGGAGCAGTCCCACGCTCTCCTCGACGGTCACGCTCATGCGCTATGTCCCTTCCAGCGGCGTCTGCGTGCCCCTCAATACGACCTTTAACTCGTTGGCGCAAACCCTGACCGCGGAGATCAACGACTTCGGCGTCTTCGTGGTCGCCGCACCCCCGGCTTTCGGCTCGGCGGCCACCGCGCGCGCCTACCCCAACCCCTATCACGTCAACCGCGACGGCTACGTCACTATCGACCAGATTCCGCCCGGCTCGCGCGTGCGCGTCATGGACCTGCGCGGCGACACCGTACTCGACCAGACCGCCGACGCGGCCGGCCTGGTCACCTGGAGTGCCACCAACGGCGCCGGGCGCAACGTATCCAGCGGCCTTTACCTCGTGCTCATCGAGGGCGGGGGAACTAAGAAGATCCTGAAGCTGGCGGTGATCCGTTGAGAGCCCGCGCCGTCGCGGCCGCGCTGACGGCCTGGGCCATGGCCGCGTCCGCCGCCGGCGCGACCGATTTCTCCCAGGCCGCCGCCGGCACCACCGGCTCGCAGTTCCTGCTCTTCGACACCAGCGCGCGCGGCATAGCACTCGGCGGAGCGATGACGTCGGTGACCGACGACGCCACCTCGCTCTACTGGAACCCGGCGGGACTGGCCCAGGTGCCGCGCGCCTCGGCCAGCTTCATGTTCGCCGACTACGTGGCCGGCATCACTTACAACGACCTGGCCTACGCCCAGCGCATCGACGAGACCTCGGTGCTGGGCGCGGGCGTGCGCTACCTGAACGCCGGGTCGGTGGCGGGCACGGACATCAACGGCCAGGCCAACGGAAATTTCACGCCCTACGACTTCGTGGCCGAAGCGGGCTGGGGCCAGTCCATCTATGAGATGTCGGACAGCGAGTCCGACGTGATGATGGGCGTCAGCGCCAAGATGATCCACTCAAGCCTGGGCGACGCGACCGCCAACGGATTTGCCGGCGACATCGGCTTCCTGTCGCACTTGTACACGACCGAGCGAGGCTACGACGTCGGCTTGACCATCCAGAACCTGGGCTCCGGCCAGAAGTTCGACCAATACCGCGACAGCATGCCCACGCGCGCGCAGTTCGGCGCCTCGTTCAAGCCGATTGCGTCCTTGCTGCTGACTTCGAACCTCGTCGCGCCCATCGGCTACAACATGTACGGCGCCGTCGGCGCCGAGTATACGGCGAATTTCGACGGCGACATGGCCGGCGCGCTGCGCGTCGGACTAAGCTCCGAGAACTACTCGTCACTGGGCTTCGTCTCGATTCCGACGTTCGGCGTCGGCCTCAAGCTCAACGACTTCAGCTTCGACTACGCGTTCCAGCCCATGGGCCCGCTCGGCCTCGCCGCGCACCGCCTGTCGATCAATTGGAGCCTGCCCGCGACGGCCTCCAGCAAATACCGGGAGCGCTGAGCCTCGCGCCCGTCCGGCCGCGGGACCGCGTCGGCGCGGCGGAAAATTCATTTTTGCTTAACAAAAAACCCGCGAAAGGGCGCTACTCTACCGGAATGCCGCCAGAACCATGTCGACAGCGCGACGGCGCGGCCGACGGAGGACCGCGATGAGTTCCGAAGAGACGCCGCGCCCGATTCCGCCCGCGCCGCCGCGGCCGGAGTGGCTCAAACCCGTGACGCCGCCCACCACGCCGGGGCTGACGCCGATGATGGATTTTTTCCAGCGCCGTGTGGAAGCGCTGGAACGCGAGCTGGCGCTTGAGCGCGAGCGCGCGCAGGCGGCCGGCGGCCTGCTGGCCCAACAGGAAGCGCTCAAAAACGAGGTCGACGCGCACCTGAAGGCGATCAGCGACCAACTGCGGCGCGAGAAAATGGAGCGCGACGGCGCCGAGGCGCGGTCCCACGCGCAGGGCCGCGTGGAGGCGCTCGAAAAGCGCCTCGACGAGAGTTCCGCGACCTTCGCGCAGTTGATCAAGGAGGCCGTCGCCGGCCGCGGCGACTCGGGGCCTTCGGCCGGCGCGCTGGCCGCGGAGTTGGCGTCTTTCCGCGCCGCGATGAAGGACGCTCTGGACGGGATCACGCGCTGGCGCGGCGAACTGCGCGACCTGGCGGCGCTCGCCCCGCGGGTGCAGGAGCTTTCCGAACGCCTTCCGCAGGATGAAAAGCTCTTGGAAGAGAGTCTGGGCCGCCGCATCGAGGAACTCTCCGACCGGCTGTCGCGCTCGCTCGACGATTGGCGGCGCGCGGCCGACGCCGATCGCGCGCGTCTTGATGAGCGCGTGGAGGCGCTGTCGCGCGAGCGCGCGGAGCTTCAGCGCTTCTGGGAGGAACAGGCGCGCACCGCGCGCGAGGCCGAGCGCAAGGAACGCGTCGCGCGCGAGGCCGAGCTGTCGTCCCGCCTGGAGTCCCTGGCGGCGGGGCTTCAGGGCGCGGGCCGAGACTCCGCCGAAGCGCGCTCTGCCCTGGAGCGCGTGGTCGCCATCCTCACCGCCACGCCCAAGGCCAAGGACGAGGTCATCGCCGCCGTCGAGGCCGAGAAGGCCGAGCTGATGGCGGAACTGCGCCAGCGCCACGAGTCCTTCCGCCGCTTCGTCGCCGAGCGCTCCGCCATCGAAAAATCCCTGGGCGACAGCCTGGCGCGCGCGGCCGCGGACGTGGAAGACCAGCGCGCCCGCACGCGCGCCGCGGACGCCCGCGCCGCGCAACTGCTGGGACGCGTGGAGACCTCCGCCGCGCGCGCCGCCGATCTGGAGAGGGCTCTGGCCGAACGCGACGAGCGCGTGCGCGCCGCGCATGCCGAACGCGACGAGTTGGCGCGGGCGCTGATCGACGAGTCCGATCGGGCCCGCGCGGCGCTGGCCGGACGCCGCGAAGTCGAGGCCGCCGCCGCGGCCAAGGAGGAGGCCGCCCGCCTGCGCTTGGACGAGGCCGTCGCGCGCCTGGCCGCCGCCGAATCCTCCGCCGCCGAGGCGCGCGCCCAGTTGGGCGCGCTGGCCGGCCAATCCGCGCGCGCCTTGCAGGAACGCGACGCGACCCTCGCGCGCCATTCGGATTGGGACAACGAGCGCCGCCGCCTGCTGGAAATCGTACGCAAGAAAGACGAGATGATCTCCTTGCTCTCGGCCACGTTCCAGGGCGCGCTCAAGAAAGACGCCTGAGCGTCCGGTCGAAGGACCGGGCTTGCTCAGCGCGAGGGACGGGCTTCCAGGGCGGAGATGCGGCGGTCGTGGTCGTCGATGACGCGCGGCAGGAGAACGGACTCGCGCCAGAGGGTTTCCATGCGGGAGACGGCAACGTCCATCGTCTTGGAAACGTCGCCGCGCAGCCCGCGCATCTCGCCGCGCAGGTCGTCGCTCAGGCGGTCGATGCGGGCGTTGGTCTTGACGATCTCATGAGCCAGGCGTCTGGTGGACGCGGCAAGGTCGGACTTCACGCCGGAAATCTCGGCCTTGACGCCGGCGATCTCCGACTTCAATTCGGATTTCAACTCGGACTTCACGGCAACGACGTCGGCCTTCGTGGCCGGAGCGCAATCAAGATCGGACATAAGCGGATGATACCTCCTGCGTCGATGTCGGCGCCAGGGTCGAAAGTCCCAGGGGCCGCCCTTTGTATACGCGCGAGGGGTCGAAAAAGTTCCATGACATGAGGCGAGGAAGCGGTGACGTCCCGCATCCGAAATTGACGGCCGGTTATAGTAGAATGGCCGCGTGAAAGCGGTCGTCTTGAAGGCGTACGGCGGTCCGGAAAATCTGGCGCTCGAGACCGTGCCCGACCCCGCACCGGGCCCCGGCGAGGTGCTCCTGCGCGTGCGCGCCTGCGCGCTCAATCATCTAGACCTCTGGATCCGCGCGGGCCTGCCCGTGGCCAAGCCTCCGTTCATTCTCGGCTGCGACGTCGCCGGCGAGGTCGCGGCTTTGGGCCCCGGCGTGACGGACGTGAAGGTGGGCGCGCGCTTCGCCGTGCATCCCGGCCGCTCCTGCGGCAAGTGCGATGCCTGCCGTAGCGGCCGCGAGTCCGACTGCCCGACCTACGGGATCATCGGCGCCTACCGCGGCCTGACCGGCGGCTACGCGGAACTCTTGAGCGTGCCCGTCGAGCACCTGCTGGCCATGCCCGACGCCATGTCCTTCGTGGACGCGGCCGCGGCGCCGTTGACCTTTTTGACCGCCTGGCACATGGTCGTGACCTTGGCCGAGCTCCAGGCGGGAGAGACGATCCTGATTATCGGCGCGGGCGCGGGCGTGGCCACGGCCGCGGTGCAGATCGCCAAGGCCTGCGGCGCGCGCGCGATCGCGACCTCGACGTCCGAAGATAAACTGGCCCGCGCAAAGACGCTGGGCGCCGACGCGGGCATACTGCACCCGCCCGAGGATCTGCCGCGCACGGTGCGCAAGCTCACCGGCGGCGCCATGGCCGACGTCGCCTTCGAGCACGTGGGCGGGACTATCTTCGGCGAGGCGCTCAAGAGCCTGCGCCGCTCCGGCCGCCTGGTCACCTGCGGCGCCACCGCGGGCCACGACGCGCCCGTCGACCTGCGCTACGTCTTCGACCGCCAACTGCGCATCCTGGGCGCGAAGATGGGGAACCTGGCCGAGATGCGCCGCGTCTGGGCGCTGATCGCCGCCGGGCGGCTTGCGCCCGTCGTCGACCGGACCTTCCCGCTGGCGGAGGCCGCGCGCGCTCACGAATACCTGGGCGGACGCGGACAGTTCGGCAAGGTCGTCCTGACGCTATGAGACGGGATATTTCCCTGCCGCGCTGGCTGCTGGCCGCGGCCCTGGCGCTGCCTCTGCTGGGCGTGGCCTCGCCGCTCTTAGAGGTCGACGACGCGCGCTACGCCGAGGTTCCCCGCGCCATGGCCGCCTCCGGCGACTGGGTCCTGCCTCGCCTGGACGGCACGCCGTATGTCGAGAAGCCGCCGCTGTGGTATTGGGTGGACGCCGCGTCCTACAAGGCCCTGGGCGTGTCGGAGACCGCCGCGCGCCTGCCCATGGTCTTGTTCGCTTTGCTGGGCGCGGCCGGAGCGGGCTGGCTGGGGAGCTGGCTTTACGATAAGCGCGTGGGCCGCGCCGCCGCCGCCGCGACCGCCACGTCCGCGCTGTGGATTTTTCTGGCCCACAACCTCACGCTCGACATGCCCGTCAGCGTCTGTCTGCTGTGGACCACCGCCTTCGCCCTGCGCGCGATGGTCCGTCCCCAAGACGCACGCTGGGCCGCGCCCGCGGCGTGGCTGTGCGCGGCGCTGGCATTTCTAAGCAAGGGACTCATCGCCCTCCTTCTGCCCGGTCTGTGGGTGGGGGGGCTGGCGATTTTGTTTCCAAAACTACGGCGCGGCGCCTGGGCGCTGGCGACCTCCTGGGGCATCCTTGCCGCCGCCGCGGTCGTCACGCCGTGGTTCTGGGCCATGCAGAAGCGGCGGCCCGATTTTCTGCACGTTTTTTTCATCGAGCAGCACTTCCAGCGCTTCCTGACGCAAAAGTACAATCGCAACGCGCCCGCCTGGTTCTACCTCGCGGTACTGCCCGCGGGTCTTCTGCCCTGGACGTGGCCGGCGCTGGCCGGCTTCTGGCGCGCCCTGCGCCGGCCGCTGGGTCCTGATTTCCGCGGTCCCGCGTTGGGCGCGTGGGCGCTGGGCGTGACGACGTTTTTCTCGATCTCGCACTCCAAGCTGGCGACCTACGTCCTGCCCGTGTTCCCGCACATGGCCGTACTCGCCGCCGCGCAATTGGAGGAGGGCCTGCCGCGCTGGGCCGCCCGGGCGCAGAACTATGTGGGCGCGGCGCTTTGCGCCGCGGCCTGCGCCGCCCTGCTCGCTCTGGGTTTCGCCCCGTTCTCTTTGGTCGCCGCGAGCGTGCCCGGCCTGTCGCGCGCCGCCGCCATGGGCGTGCTGGCGCTGACGGCCGGACTGCTCGCCGCCCTGGGTGCTGCGATGCTCGCGTCCTCGCGCTCGCGCCGCCCCGCGGCCGCGCTGACCGCGGGCGGGGTATTGGCCGGCGTCTGCCTGTTCGCGGGCCTGAGCCTGGCCGCGCCTCTGGTCAGCGTCCGCGATCTGGGTCTGGCCGCCGGCGCGCAGATGGGCGAAGGCGATCGGCTTTGGGTCTACGACACCTACCTTCACGGCCTGACGTTCTATTCCGGCCGCCCCGTCGACAAGATCGTGCAGTTCCTCGGCGAGTTCCATTACGCCAAGCGCGATCCCGCCTACGCCGACCGTTTCAGCGACGACTCCGCGCTGGCGTCCTTGCCGCGCGCGCAGGGGCGCACGTTCGTGGCCATGCGCTCACGCTCGCTCGATCACTTCACGCGGTCGATCCGCGGAGGCAGCGCCGCGCTTGAGGCCGTCGAGCCGTTCGGCCCCTGGACGCTCGCCGTCGTGCGCGCGCAATCCGTCCGCTAAGGCCCGCGCCGGGTCACCAACGTGCCGCGCCGGTCCTTGGCCGCGGCGGTCACGCGCCAGCCCACGTTGCCCGCCTCTATTCGGAAGGGCCGCGGACGGAACACGTCGAGCAGGGCGGAGCGAAACAGCGCCGGATCGCCGCTGGCCTGGGCCAGGTCGTTGAGCGAATTGGTGTAGGTCCCGTTCTTGCGCTTGTACTCTTCTTCGATCTGCGCGATCACCAGCAGGCCGTTGTCGGCCTTCAGCACCGCGAACACGTCGTCGGGCCGCGGGCGGATCTCGTTGATCCAGTATTGCAGAGCCCATAGGCCGATCGCCGCCGACGCCGCCAGCAGGAACGCCAACGCCCCGTTGGAGCGGCGCGGGCCGTACTCGACGACGTAGGTCCCCGCAAGATAGTCGTGCAAAGTCCTCGTGCGCGGGTTGAACAACGCCAGCCAGAAGCCGAAATTAGCCAGAGGCGTGCTGAGGACCAGCCACGCCGCGGCGCGCACAAGCGCGCGTCCGACTCCCGGCGCAGTCCCGTCCGCGCGCACCACGCGCAGCCCCATCAAAGCCTTTCCCGGCGTCGCCCCGCCGATGGTCCCGAAGAACTGCCAGGCCGCCGACAGCAACAGCCACAGCGCCACGTCCGCCGCCATCACGACCGGCGGCGCGGCGCGGTCCAGAACCGCAGTCCACGTCCACATCGCCGCCACCGCGCCCACGACGAAGGGCAAGGTATCGAGCAAATACGCGATGAGCCTCTCGCTGAAGCCCGCCGGCCGCAATTCGTAGCGAACCGTGTCCATTGCCGCCCAGTATAGCAGGAGGTTCGGTTCTTGACAAACCGGCAGGAGGGTCAGTCCTTAACTTATTTCCATTCGTAAGAATGGAAATAAGTTAAGGACTGACCCTCCCGCACCCCGTTGGGTCTTTTGGACCGCGTTTGCGGCCCCGAATGGCCCCTGGGCACGCGCGAGTCGACGCGCTATACTAGGAAACATGAACAAGAAGAATCGGACGTTGCGCGCACTGGCCCTGCTGTTGGCGGCGGCCCTCGTGCACGCTTCGTTCGGCGCCGCGGCCTGGGCGGGCGCGGCCGACGTCGTCGGCGACGCCTCCGCTCCGATCGGCATCGGTTCCGGCGCGTCCGCCTCGGTGGGTGCTACGGGCGCGGCCGCGCCGATCTCCGGCTCCTTGATTTCCAATGTGGCGGCGGTCTCGCCGTTGATGTCGCCCGCGGCCTCCGCCCTTACCGCGGGTCTGCCGGCCGCGGCGGCGCCCGCGGCCATCGCCGTCGCCGCGTCGGCGGCCCCCGCAAGCCGCTCCGCCGCTCCCGCTCTGACGCCGACTCCGGCGGTCGCCGCTCAGGTCGCGCCCGCGCTCGAAATGCGGGCGTCCGGCGCCCCGGCTCTTGTCCAGACGCCCGCAACTTCCGCCGCTGCGTCGCTGAACGGCCGCGTCGTCTCCGCGCCTGAAGCCGCCCCCAAAGGACTCGTCGCGCGCCGCATCGCCGAGCTCAAGGCCTACTTCGTCGGCCGCGGTGATTCGGCGCTTGCGCCCGTCGCGACCGCGGTACCCGCGCTGAACGCCGGCGCGTCCGCCTCGTCCGGCCTGCACGCCGCCCGCGGCGCCGCGGCGGACTCGGAAAAGCCGTCCGAGGCGGCGCCCTCGCCGGCGCAGGCCCCGGCCGCCGCGCCCGCGAACGCCCCGGCCCGCGCGTCCGCCGCCGCAAAGCGCTCGATCAACTGGTTCCTCGGCGGCATGATCGTCGCCCAGGTCGGCGTCGAAGTGCTGGGCTTCGCGATGCCGCTCTTGATGCGTCAGAAGTTCGGCGGCTTCGAGGCCCTGGCCCACATCGCGGTCGTCTCCAGTGCGGCAAGCATCGTCGGCCGCCTGAGCGGCGGCTGGATCGCGGGCAAGATCGGCATCAAGAACACCTACATCGCCTCAACGGCTTTGCGCCTGGTGTCCATCTCCGCGATGGTCGTCTTCCTGCTGGGACCGACCGCGCCTTTGGTCGCCGCAGTGCCGCCGTTGGCCGCGTTCGCGACCTTCATGGGCCACTACTCAATGATGAGCGCGCTGACCGGCTTCTACTCATTCAACGCGCTTATGCAGGGCATCTCGCTGACCGCGCAGAACTCCATTCCCAGCGCCCTGCTCGGCAGCGACCGCGCCACTCTGGAGCGCTTTTTCTCCCTTCAGCAGTGGCTGACGGAGATCATCGGCGTCAGCGGCCCGAAGCTGGGCGGCTCGCTCTCTCAGGCTTTCGGATTTACCGCCGCGATCATGGTCTACCCGGTCGTGCTGACCGTCGCGCTGGTCATGTATGCCTTCGGCCTGCGCATGCCCAAGAACGGCCGGACCCAGACTGAAGAAGCTCCGGCGAAGGCCGCGTTCACGCGGGCCCGCGCGTTCGTGGCACCCCTGGCGAACTTCGTGGGACGCGCGCTGGGCGGCATCTCGAGCGTCATCGACGCCTTGGTGCTGAAGGCCTACCTCGGCCGCTGGATCGACAAGCTGGGCGGCCAGGGAAAACTCACCGACGCCGACGAGCACAACCTGCTCACCCGCTCGACCTTGGGCTGGACCACGGCGGCGATGTTCTCGCTGGCGGGATTTGCCACGATGCTTCTGCCGATGACGGCGCCCGCCTACGCCGCGATGGTGCTGTTCGGCGTCGCCGAGGTCATCGCCAGCCAGAAGCTTTACTCTTTGCTCCTGAGCCGCACGAAGGGCAAGGGCGAGTCGGTCAAGGTCAACGCGATTGCAGGAGCGTCGTTCGCCGCGGTCTACACGCTGGCGCTGAACCTGGCGGGAATGCTCTTCGACCACTTCACGGGCCGATTGCCCTTGGCCATCTTCTCCGCGGCGATGCTGCCGCTGGCCGGGCTGGTCTTCCTTGCGCGCTCGCGGCTCAAGAAGGCCGCCGACGCGCCGGAACTGACCGACGACCAGCGTCCGACGAGCGGCCTCAAGCTCCTGTTCAAGGATCCGATGATGCGCTGGGCGTTCGCCGGCTACGTCCTGCTCAGCATCACCAACCCGCTGATCTACCAGATTCTTTCGCAGGCCTTCGGCCTGCTGATCATGGGAGGCTCGGCCGTCGCCGCCACCGGCGTGGCGTCCTGGATCACATCCCTCTACAGTCTGGGCGGACTGCTGGGCGCGCTGTACATGTGGCGCGAGTCCACCTTGATCTCCAACGCCAAGAAGCCCGCGGCCGCCCCGTAGCCCGCGTCGCGGCATAGGCCCAAGGTCCCATTCCGTTCTGGGACCTTGGGCTCTTTTTTTCCTGGGCCTCCGGGGTCATCCTGTGTAGGTCGGACGATCCCAACCCCGCAAAATCCCGTGGAGGTACAGATGTTGATGTCCCGTCTTATCCCCGCCGCTCTCGCCGCCGCACTGGTCTGTGCCGCGCCCGCCTGGTCGCAGTTTTCCGCGCAGGAGTTCACCTCCGCCCAGAAGGACCCCCGCGCCTTCACGCTCGACGAGAAATCCGTGACGATCGAGAAGCTGGGCCCCGTCGTCAATCCGTCGACGCTGCCGACTCCGCCGCGCGCGCCGGCCAACGAGGGGGGAGGCGGAACCGGCCTGCCCGTGCTCGACCAAATCATCAACACCGGCCTCAAGATATGGAAAATCATTGAGGACAATAAGCCCGTCGTCGACATCAACACCCAGTATGCCACCGCCCTTCCCAAGGGCCTGAAAGGCTGGACCGACATGGCGGGCTGGCTGCCGCCGGCCGGGATGGTCTACGAGATGTCGGCCAAGAACCTCTACGGCATGAAGGTCATCGACTTGAAATACCAGGTGCTGAGGACCTACGGCGGAAGCTACGACGGCACGGGCCGCTACCTGACCGCCGTGACCATCCAGCCGCTGCTCGTCAACGTGGCCTGGGGCTACCATTTCTCCATGGAGTCCTCGGTTCCCGACACGAGCGTCGTCAACGTCGGCACCAGCGCCGACCCCGTGGCGGGGCTGACGGCCCAACTGGGCTGGACCATCTCGACGCCCCTCAAGTATTCCTCGGGGCAGAGCCTCTACTTCCTGCAGGGCGACGGCGCCTTCCGGGAAGTGGGCGGACCGTTCTCGGCGGAGTCGCTCAAAAAAGCGCGCGTCGCCGCGGAATCGATCGCACCCTCGGATTCCAAGCCCGCCCGCTTCGACTGACGCCCGTCGTTTGCAATCCTCAGGCCCTCGGCCGTCCGTATCGGCCGAGGGCCTTTTGCGCATCGACAAAACCGCGTCGTAGACAGCCGCCGCGGCGAAGCGCTAGGATACGAGCGTGAAAGTCGAGAAGCTCAAGCAGTTCAGCATCTTCATGCCCAACCGCCCCGGCGCGCTCAGCCGCCTGGCCGCGCTGTTCCACGAGAAAGGCATCAGCATCCTGGGCATCGCCTCCGAGGTGCGCGACGACTCGGGCTTGGTGCGCATCGCACTCGCCCAGGACGCGGACATCTCCGCGCTGCTCTCCAAGGCGGGATTTTCCAGCGTGGAGACGCACGTGCTTTCCGTGGAGGTCGGCGACCGTCCCGGCCAGCTCCTGCGCGTGGCCGACGCCCTGGCCGCGGGCAAGATCAACATCACGACCGTCTACGGCACGTCGTCTTCCGGCGCGCAGAACGCCCGCATCCTGATCGCGGTGCAAAACACCGACAGGGCCTTCGAAATACTCGAGGCCATGGCCGCCTCGGACCTGCCTTCGGCCGGCGGCTGAGCAGAGCGCGGACGGGACGTCAGCGCGACGGGCGCGGCGGCGTCGCCGGATCGTCGAAAGTCAGCATCCGGTGCATGCGCGTCTCAATCAGGTAGACCGGCGTCTCCGGTCCGGCGGGGGACAACTCCTGGTTGGAAGCCAAAATCGACGCATACACGCGCTCGAACTCGGCGACGGCGCTTTGCGCGCCGGCCGGGTCCAGACGAAGCGTCAACGCGTTGCCGAAGTAGTCCTGGCCGCGCTCTTTGGCCAGCGCACGGCGGTGTTCGTTCAGTTTCTCAAGCAGACCGGAAGCGGCTTTCGATTTTGGAAGCTGGTAATGAAGGCCGCCGCCGCGGTTTTGCCAGCGGTCTTTTCCGGCCGAACGGACCAGCCGCCAGCCGCGCAGTGTGCGCAGGGCCGCCAGGCATTTTTTTCCGTCGGCGCCCAATATCCCGCTGATGTCCTTGAGCGTGAGGCTGTTCGGAATGCCCGCCAAAAGAGTGAACACCCCCGTCGATTCCCGTGACGCCGCGATGGCCTGTAGTTGAGGAATGGTGACCTGGCTGGAAAAATGCGCGCGGAGATTGCGCACCGCGACCGTCTGCGCCGACTCGATCGTCGGAATGCTCAGCGGCGCGAACAGCCGGTCGTAGACTTCATCGTCCGCGCACAGGTCGCGGAGATAGTCGTCGACCAGCCGGCGGCGCTCCGCCGGCGCGTTTCCGCGACGCAGATTGTCCAGCATAACGGCGAACGCTCTCGGCGTGGGCAGACTGCCGCCGCGCTCAATCTTGAGGTAATGAACGTAGGTGAACGGGAAAACCCGGCGGCCGCCGTTGAGGTGGTAGTAGGAATAGGCGTTCTTGAAACCGCTGAGCGCCCGCAGTTTGGAGAAGGAACGGCTGAAATGCCCCATACGCGGATTATACCCCGCTTCGCCGCGAGCGCGGCGGCCTGCGCGGGCGCGCGCCAGATTAAAGCGCCCCGCTTCGAGCCGCGAGAGCTCCCGAGCGTGCGAATCTCTCGTCGTGATTTAAACGCTCGTTTACCATAACGGCGCCGCAGGAAAAGCGATGTTTTAGGCCGATTGTCCCGCCATTTTCTTCTTGCAAAGGCTCGCGGCGTCATGTCCGCCATAATTATAATAGCTCCACGATACCGAACGGGACGTTGCAGTGGGGGGCCCGCCATGACCGAATGCGTCGTTCATTTGGAGTTGAGTTTCGGGACGCGCAGCATGCGCGTCTTGCTGACGGCGGCCCTGCTGTTTTGCGTGGCGACGGAAGTGGCCTCCGAGAGCGTGTCCCTGACGACGTACTACCCGGCGCCTTCCGGCGTCTATACCCAGTTGATCGGCACCAGCAACACCTACTTGGCCCGCGACGCCGGCTTTCTGGACGTGGGCACGAACGCGGCGCCTTCCGCCGGAACAAAAATGGCCGTCATGAACGGCAACGTCGGAATCGGCACGCTCAATCCGGGACGTATGCTGGACGTGGCGGGTCCAGGAATGTTTACGAGCATCAATGCCGGCAGCACCGGCGCAGTCATCGTCAAGGACGCGCCCGGAGATCCGAACGCTGCCTACCTGCAATTCACGAATAATGCCGACACCTTGGAGCTTGGTCACATCCAGGGACTTAGGAAGTGTAACGAAATAACTGAGCGCATCTATTTCGTTGCTGGTCGGATCGTGTAGTTCCAGTCGCCGTGAAAATCGTGGCGGTGCAAGTTGATC
>JABEUV010000052.1 GCA_013044195.1 Elusimicrobiota bacterium
CGCCCGACTGCGCCGCGAACTGTCGCGGCAACTGCCCAACGTCTCCGTCATCGACGCCGGCGCCCTGCTGGCCTCCGCGCGGCGCACGCTGTCGCTGATTCTCACCGCGGTGGGCGCGCTGGCGGCCTTCTGCGTGGGCATGGGCGCGCTGGTGGTCGCGGGCCTGGTGGCGCTGGGCCGCGGCGAACGCGGCGAGGAAGCTTCCCTGGAACGCGCGCTGGGCTGGACGGAGGCCGAATCACGCTTCGCCGACGCCGCTGAACTGCTGGGCCTGGGCGTCTTGTGCGCCGTCTGCGCCGCCGTGGCCGGAGCGGGCCTGACCTGGGCGCTGGCGCGCCGCCTGGACGTGCCGCTGGCCATCGACCCCGCCGAGACCGCCGCCCTGCTCCTGGCCGCACTCCTGCTGCCCGTCCTGGCTGGGCTTCTGTCCGGCTCCGCCGCCCGCCGCAGAACGTCCTGAGCGAAAATCACGGACGCCCGCACAGAGATAGGGCGCATGACCCAGGTCTCGGGAATTCTCCCCGAGAATGAGAACCCAGCGGAACGGCCCTAACAAAGACAACGGCGCCGTCGTATTGTCGGCGCCGGGGTTTTCATCCCGCCAACGGCGGCGGGCTGAAAACCTGTAACGACGGCGAAGAAATTATCAGCGTGAATTATGACGGGCGCTGGGCTGCGCTCGTTTGCGCCAGTATTCTTGCCAGCGTCCGTCTTCGCTGCGATGAAGCGCGCACAGCGCCAGCATCTCTTCGGCACCGAGCCCGAAGCCAAATCCGTTCCAGAATTTCTCGCTGCCTTTGAGCCGCATTCCGAATTGCTTGACCGCTCCCTCAGCCACGCCCGAACCAATCGGCCATCCCTCCGCCCGGAAGCGCGGGTAGTCCATCCCTTCGCGATTTTCGCTGAAGTAGCCGATATCCCGGTGCAGGATCACGCGCGGCGAACCGCTGTTCTCCTTGGGTTGCGGCTTGCCCACGCGGTTCGACTCTTTATCGATAGCCCCGATCACACCGTCCAAGTCTCCCATCCACAGCTTCGTCTTCATCCGCTTGTACCACGCCACGGACTCATCCGTCGCTTCGCCAAAGGCCGCCTTCGAGCAACCCGACAAATGCTCGACGGCGTGATACCAGTCCAGGATGAATGTCGCCTCCGGGAAATGGTCTTGCCGGAAGGTCCTCAAGCTTTGCGCTCCGTCGGATATGAATAGCTTCTCCTTTGCCTCCACGTAGCCGCGTTTATACGCCTCCACGCACAACATCCAGCCAAATTCTTCCCACGGCTGCATCGTGGCCGCGAATGTTTTTGTGCGCGCCTTGGCGCCGTCGTACTTCTCGGCGTCGCGGGCGGCGGGATCTTTATGCGGGTTCGCGTCATAGATCGCGCCCACCTTGTCCTCCTTCCAGCACCCGCCGTCGTCATCTTCCTGACGCGTCTGCACGCGGCCGCCGTCGGCCGTCACGACGATCAATGCGGGGACTGCGCTCGGCCCCTCGATCTTCCCGCCCTTGCGAAATAACTCCACCTCCCGCGCACGCACCGCCGCCACACGTTCGCCTTCCGCTTCACTGTTCAAGCGTACTTGCTTGGCGCTCAAGCCAATTCCCGAATGTTCCTTCAAGACCTCGGCCGCCAACTCAAACGACCGGGCCGTCACCGCTGCATGGCTAATCTTTTGCATGACTTCCACGCTGGGACCGAACGACGGGATGCCCAGCGCTTCGTCCAATGGCGCCACTGTATGGCCGCACCGATCGCAAACGCCGTAAGCTCGCAGATATTCGATCTCACCGATCGCCGTGCTGAGCATGCGCCGCTGTTCGTGCTCCTGGATTCGCAGCTTGCCTTGGCATTGCCGGCACATCGGTTCAGCTGGATCGATTCTTGGATCTTCCGCCAGCCGGATTTTCATCAGCGCTTGGGCGATCCGCTGGCCGGACTCCTCAACTCGGGCCACCAGTTCGGCCATGTTCATGTCTTTGGTCATGGGGTAACGCATTCCTCCCAGCTCGCTCTGGCACAAGGCCGAGTAATCCCGCTCCAATCGGCTCAAGGTTGCCGAGTCCGAGCCTTCTCGATGGCGTCGATCAAACGCAGCATTTCTCGCTGCCCCTTGACCAACCGTGCCCGCGCCCGACGAAATTGACGATACCGCTCCGTGCGACGCCGCAGCTCAGGTATTTGATCTTCCGATAGAGTCCAAAGGCGTGTCTTGCCGCCTATGGATGCCGTCATGACCACGGTTTCATGCTTTTCACCACGAGCGCAACGGCAAGACGGCTTCGAACACCGCCGCCGCAGCGTATAGACGCTCCCTTTGATTAGGGGTTCAGATGAAAGAAATGGGCCGACTTGTTGGGGGGCCGCATGTGCCAGTTCACGCAGCTTTTGCCGTTGCCGGCTGAAGTTTGTTCCACGTGTCTGCATGTTTATACACTATATAGCATACATATACTAGGAAATCAACCGAGATAGGGGTTCTGCGCCCACAGAGATAAGACACCTTGCGGGATATGACTTTATACAATACGCTATAAGGGTTGGTTGAGGTTCCCCATGAACATCGAACAAGATATTCGGCCCGTGACCCATCTCAAGACGAACACCGCCGCCGTCTTGGCCCAGATTAATGACACTGGAAGACCAATGATCATCACGCAGGATGGGAAGCCTCGGGCGGTTCTCCAGGACCCGGACTCTTACGAACGGATGAGAAATGCTCTCGCGCTTCTGAAGCTCATCGCCCAGGGCGAAGAGGATATCCGCAAGGGACGAACGATCAAGCAGACCGAAGTATTTTCCAAACTCCGCGCCCGCCTCAAGAAGCGCGCCGGTGACCTCCCCTAGAACATTCGCCGTCTCCTGGGCCGAGATCGCGGAGCGCGATCTTGCCGCCATCGTCGACCGCCTGGCCGACGCCAGCCCGCGCTACGCGGGACTCGTTTTGGCCCGAATCGAGCAGTCCGCCTCCCGCCTAATCCGGCTCCCGAAGAGGGGACGGGTCGTACCGGAACTCAAGGCTCACGGAGTAGCGATATATCGGGAACTGGTTTGCCGACCCTGGCGAATCATCTACCGAATCGAAGGCGGGCGCGTACAGATCACGGCCGTGATCGACAGCCGCCGAAATCTAGAAGACTTGTTGCTGGAAAGATTTTTGGCGCCGTAACCCGGCAAGACGCCGCGCACGCTGGTCAAGTCTCGCGCCGAGGCCATGTCGCATCAAGAGCCTCCGGATAATTTTCATGGCTCAGCACCTTACGAACACCGAACACCCATACCAAGAGCCGAACTATCTTCCGCTGTTTACGGTCGTCGAGGCAATCCAGTTCGATCAACGTGAACTCCGTCTTGATCCCTGACGCCTCACATTCCGGCCGCCATCTCGACCTGATCACCTGCACACCGTTCCGTCGAGAATACCTCCAGGCATGTCTCAAGCAGCAATAATCCACACCGCGGTGAACGACCCACATCAGCAGCACGATGAGAACGCCTGCCCCAAGAAAGAAAATGATCTCCGGCTCGTTGAATCGCGGAGGCAGATTTAATATTGATTGCATCGTAATAGAACTGGCGGAAACGGAGCTCGCTTTCGCTACTTACGCGACGCAGCGTCGCACACGGATCATCCTAATGGACAATTCATCATCGTAACAATGTAAAGTCCGCGCCATAACCGCTGGACCGAAGCGACGGCGTCTGCGTCGCACTCCGGCGGGTAACGCAACTTCTGTCCTGACGGCGAATTTGGGTCGGCGATAGAATCGCTCGGATCCGAAACCAGATACGCATCGACACTCATCCCGGCCATGCCGTTGCTGTCCAAGCTGCAGATGACCCCTTCCTTCCCGGCATAGTTTGCGACCTCTCGATAATGAGCGGGATACCAGAAGAGAAAAGAGATGCGTTCATGAAAACTGTGATCGACAATAAACGTCATAGCGATCGTCGCAATAACGGCTAAGAATGTCGCAACGGCCAAGCGCTTCTTGCTTGGATCCTTAGTGAAAATAACTCGAACAATGAAGAAAATGCAAACGAGCGAAAAGATGGGCAGAAAACAGGTGTAGATGAATAGAAAGACTCCAAAATCTCTGCTCCACCAGCAGATTGGACCCACGACGGCCAACGTCAGAACGACGGAGCGGGTCAAGGCTCGCCAGGAGTCACGATCGTAAGAAACCGGCGGCGAAACGGACGAGGCTTCAGATGATTCCCGAGAAGTGCGATCCATCAAGTGATTGTGATCGCGCGGCCCTACAGAGTCAAGGCCGTGTATTTTTATGAGGCCGCGCTTTTTGGATGCTCCGTCGTCACAGAGTGATTTGGCGCGAAGGGTCCAGGGGGAAATCGGCGTCAGAAGGCTTCCGGGGCATGACGAAGATACGATTCACCCCCCGAATTTGTTCCATCCGGACGTTCGGGCGCTCGACGTCGGCGTCTAAGAAGCGTCCGCCGGGTCCGCGGGCGGGTAGATGACGCCGGACGTCACGCCGCGCAAGACCGTTTTGCCTTTGGAATTGGTCACGGCGAAGGAGAACTTCACGCGC
>JABEUV010000053.1 GCA_013044195.1 Elusimicrobiota bacterium
CATGGCCACCACCGTCGACACCAAACAGATCATCTACTCGCTCATCGACGTCGGCCGCATCCATCCACCCAAGAAGCAGGTGCTCAAGGGCATCTACCTGAGCTTTTACTACGGCGCCAAAATCGGCGTGCTGGGCGATAACGGCTCGGGCAAGTCCACCTTGCTGCGCATCATGGCCGGCAAGGACGCGGACTACACCGGCCAGATCACGCAGTCGAAGGGCTACAAGATCGGCCTCCTGGAGCAGGAGCCCCAACTGGACCCGGAGAAGACCGTCAAGGAGACGGTCTCCGAGGGCGTGGCCGAGACGATGAAGATTCTGGCCGACTTCAACGAGATCAACGAGAAGCTGGCCGACCCGGAGCTCAAGCCCGAAGACATGGAAAAGCTCATGGAGAAGCAGGGCAAGCTCCAGGAGAAGATCGACGCCTCCAACGCGTGGGAAATCGACTCCACGCTGGAAGTCGCGATGGACGCGCTGCGCTGTCCGCCGTCCGACCAGAAATGCGGGACGCTCTCCGGCGGCGAGAAGCGCCGCGTGGCACTGTGCCGCCTTCTGCTTGCCAAGCCGGAGATTCTCCTGCTCGACGAGCCGACCAACCATCTCGACGCCGAGTCGGTGGAGTGGCTGGAACAGCACCTCAAGCAGTACGAGGGCACGATCATCGCCGTCACGCACGACCGCTACTTCCTGGACAACGTCGCGGGCTGGATCTTGGAACTCGACCGGGGCGAAGGCATCCCGTATAAAGGCAATTACGCGGCGTGGCTGGAGCAAAAGCAGGCGCGCTTGGCCCAGGAGGCCAAGTCGGAAGGCAAGATGCAAAAGGCTCTGGCCGAGGAGCTGGAGTGGGTGCGCGCCGGCACCAAGGGCCGTCAGGCCAAGAGCAAAGCGCGCCTGGCCGCCTACGATAAGATGCTTGAAGACTCTCAAAAGGACGCGACCTACGCGGACCTGGAGATCTACATCCCGCCGGGGCCGCGCCTGGGCGACGTCGTCATCGAGGCCAAGGCCATCGCCAAGTCCTTCGGCGATAAACTGCTCTACGATGATCTGTCCTTCAAATTGCCGCCCAACGGCATCGTCGGCGTGATCGGGCCCAACGGTGCGGGAAAGACGACGCTGTTCCGGATGATCACGGGCCAAGAGAAGCCCGACGGCGGAACCTTCAAGGTCGGCGAGACGGTCAAGCTCGGCTACGTGGACCAGAACCGCCACCTCGACGGCGACAAGAACGTGTGGGAGGCCATCTCCGACGGCTTGGACGTCGTCAAGCTGGGCAAATTGGAAATGCCGTCGCGCGCCTACGTGGGCCGCTTCAACTTCGCGGGACAGGATCAGCAGAAGCTGGTCAAGAATCTGTCCGGCGGCGAGCGCAACCGCGTTCACTTGGCGAAGATGCTCAAGGAGGGCGCCAACGTCCTCCTGCTCGACGAGCCCACCAACGACCTCGACGTGCACACTTTGCGCGCGCTCGAAGAGGCGATCCAAACCTTCCCCGGCTGCGCCGTGGTCATCAGCCACGACCGCTGGTTTCTGGACCGCATCGCCACCCACATCCTCGCCTTCGAGGGCGACTCGAAAGTGGTCTGGTTCGAAGGCAACTACCAGGCCTACGAGGACGACAAGAAGAAGCGTCTCGGCGACGTCGCGCCCAAGCGCATCCATTACAAGAAACTCACGCGCGGCTGACGCATGCCCGTCCAGTCGCTGATCGTCGACTGGTATCCGCTGTTTCTGTTCGCCCTGCTGGCCGCGTGGTCGGCGCTTCTGCCCTCGGCGCTGTCGCGCCTGCGCCGCCGGCTGGCGCGAACGCGGCCCGGCACCGCCTATCTGCTGGGCGCCGTCGTGCTGGGAGCGCTCGTCATACGCATGGCGCAGCCGCGCATTCAT
The DNA here is from genome assembly GCA_013044195.1 of Elusimicrobiota bacterium. Lineage (GTDB taxonomy): Bacteria > Elusimicrobiota > Elusimicrobia > UBA1565 > UBA9628 > GWA2-66-18. The sequence continues at coordinate 1,895 of JABEUV010000053.1, forward strand.
CGCGTTTATTACGATGAATTCGAACATCTCAGCGCCGCCCGCACCCTAACGAAGACCGGCCGCTTTGCCGAGGCTCTTGTCGGCGGCGTGCGCGGCTGGGACGTTCTCCAGGCGCCCGCGTGGCCGGGCGGACATCACGCCGCGCTGGCCGCCGTCTTCCGCGTCTTCGGCGATTCGACGGCGGTCGCTTTCAATTGGAGCGCGTTGCTCAGCGGACTGACCGTCGTTTTCATCTTCTGGGCCGCGCTCGAATCCGGCGCCGAGGAGCGGGGTGCTCTTGCCGCCGCCTTTGCCTGGGCCGTTTCGCCGCTGGCGCTGCGCTACGCCGCCGCCTGCGACCTGACGTCCTCGTCGCTGTTCTGGTCCGCGGCGGCGCTGGCGGCCCTGCACGCGCGCGAGTCCGAGCCGGGCTTCGCTTCGGACGCGTTCGCCGCATTGAGCCTCGCCTACGCCGTGCAGGTGCGTCCGGAGAACGTTCTCCTGATCGGCTACGCCGCGCTGACGCTGCGTCGGCGCTCCTTGATACTTCCGGCGCTCGCCGGGGCCGTCTTCCCCGCCGTGATCGCCCTGCTCAACCGTGCCGCGGGCATTCCCGGCTACTCCCCCGAAACAACGAAGGCCTTGGCCGACCTTCAACGTCAATTGCCGGTGAATATCGCCTTTCTGGCGTCGGCCCTGGGTTTTTCTCTCGTGATCGTTCCCGCGGCGGCCCTGGGCGCCGCGCGTCCGCCCGTGCGCCGCCTGGCCTTGCTCTCCGCGCTTTTTCTCGCCGTCTATTCCTCTTTTTTCATGGGACGCTTCAATGCGGGCGGCGCGGACAGATATGCGCTGGCGGTGATGCTCCCCCTGACCGTCGCCGCCGCGGCGGGCCTGGCGCGCGCGCCGCTTGCCGCGGTCCTGCTGCTCGCAGGACTTGCCTGGCGAGGCCCCGGAGGCCCGGACCCGGAGCGCGCCCGCGAGGAACGCTTCGCGGCCTCGGCACGCGACGCTCTCCCCCCCGGCGCGCTCGTGATCGCGTTCAACGCTCCGGCCGCGCGCGAACTTCTTGATCGCGCCGCCGCCGACGCGAACCTCGTTCTCGCGGACGAAGACGATTTTGTTCGCCGGCTCGCGCTCGTCGGCTCCCCGCCGCTCGTCCTTTACAAGGACTGGGCTTGGCGCTGGAACCCGGGCCCGGCCGCGGAGTTGCGCCGTCGACTCGACGCACGCTACGACGAAACCCCGGCGGCCGACGACGGCGTCGACTCCGTGAGCCTGCTGTCCGCCCGCGCGCGGCCGCGTTAGGAGGCTGCCCGCCTTATGTAGAATGGGCGCAGATTCATGATCAACCGGCCCAGGGATTACTACGCCGTGCTCGGCGTCAAGAAGAACGCCTCGCCTGAGGAGATCAAGCAGGCCTATCGACGGCTGGCCAAGGTTCATCATCCGGACCTTCAGCCCCAGAGCCAAAAGGCCGCCGCGGCGGAGAAGTTCAAGGAACTCAACGAAGCCTACGAGGTCCTTTCGCATCCGGACAAGCGGGCCGCCTACGACCGCTACGGCCCCGACGGACCGCCCGGCGCGTCCGCGCAGGAGCCGCCGCACGGCGCGCGTCCGGCGCGGCCCGGGACCGACGACGAAGAGGCGGACTTCTCCGGCTTCAGCGACTTTTTCCGAAACCTCTACGGCGCCGAGTCCTCCGGCGCCACGACGCGGCGCCCGCGTTCCGGACCGCGTCGCGGTCAAGACGTGGAGGCGGAACTGCCGCTCACGCTTGAGGACGCCGTACGCGGCGGAGAAAAGACTTTGACGCTCGACGTGCCGACGCTGTGCCCGTCCTGCGCGGGCTCGGGACGCCGCGGCGCGGGGTTCTGCCCGAGCTGCGGCGGGGTCGGCGAGATCGCGCGTCCCAAAACCATCACCGCGCGCCTGCCCGCGGCCGTGCGCGAGGGCGCGCGACTGCGCCTGCGCGGGCAAGGCGCCGCCGCATCCGGCGGCGGCGAACCGGGAGATCTCTTTCTGCGCATCCGCTTCCTGCCCCACTCCCTGTTCAAGGTCTCCGGCGCGGATCTGGAGACGACGGTCACCGTGATGCCTTGGGTCGCAGCGCTCGGCGGAGAGGCGCCCCTTCAGACTTTGGAAGGCCCTTTGCGCGTCAAGATTCCGGCCGGCACCCACGCGGGCCGCGTTCTGCGCGTCGCCGCAAAAGGCCTCGGCGCCGACGGCGGCCGACGCGGCGACTTGCTGGCCGCGGTGCGCATCGACATCCCCGACCGCGCCGATGCGCGCCTTGAGAAGCTCTACCGGGAAATGAAGGAGGCCGCGGCATGACCCGCGCCCGACGAAAAGATCTCGTCGTCTTGTCCCGTCATCTGGAGATTCAGGTGGAGTTTCTCGAGCAGTGCGTCCGGCACGGAGCGCTGGACCTCGACGAACTGCCGCCGGATCCCGTCTCCGCCTCCCCCGCCCATTGGGCAAGACTGCGCCGCCTGGCGAGGCTTTGCCGAGATCTGGAGCTCGACGTCTTCGCCGGCGCCATCATCGTCGATCTGCTCGAGCAGCGCGACGCGCTGCGCCGTGAGCTTGACGGCCGAGGCCCGTCCGGGCGCTGACGCGCGCGCCGTCTCCGTGATCGCGAACGCTCAGCGCGGGACGGGCGGGTTGGGCAGGATGTATTCGAAGACGTTGTCGCCTTGGGACGCCGCGGCGCTCTGCACGACGATGAACCCCGTGGCCGCGGTCATCGCCGGATCCAGCACGACGCGCCGCCCCCACAGCTTCGCGGTGGACCAGCCTTCCGAGCGCAACAGGAAGCGCTTCTCGCCCTGCGCGACCATGCGCGCGTCGAGTATGCTCAACGTCTTCGTCTGCGCGTTGTAGAAGGCCTTCGTGATGACGATGTCGCCCTCGCCGTTCGTCGTCAACTGCCCGGCCATGCGCTTAATCAAGCTGTAGGTACCGGTGACTTCGTGCTTCGAGAACAGGTCCGCCGCGCGTCCCTGGAAGACGACCGTGCCGTCCTTGGGCACGACCCCGGAAAGAACCTGACGCCAGACGCTGTTGATCTCCCGACGCGTGCCGTAGACGAAGCGTTCGGTGGTGGCCGCCACCCGCCCGCCCGACGCCACGCCGGTGTCGGTGCGGCCGGCGATACTGGCGAAATTCTTGGAGTCCGTCGTGTGCAGGACCACGGAATTGGTGCGCTCGCCCAGCCACGCCGCCTCCTCGCGCGTCAGAGGCTGGGTCAGCGCTTTCGTCTGGAGCTGGGCGACGCGCTCGGTGATCGCGGGGCTGGGCTTGAGAAGCCGCGCCGCGTCGGCCGCCCAGTCGCTCAGCGCCGACAGCCGCGTCGTCTTCGCCAGGCCGCTCAGCGCCGACTCGGGCAGGACTCCCGCCACGGACAGCGCGGCGTTACCCGCCACGGACGCGGCGTCCTTGAACGTGCTCGCGCGGGTGGCGGCCGGATCGGCCGCGCTCGCCGCGAGACGAAACGCGCTGTTTTCGAAGCCGTCAAGGTTGAACATCTTGAACAGGCTGACGAACGTCGCGGCGGCCGCGCGCTCCGGGGCGCTGGTCGCCGGGTCCGAACCGACGCGGTCCCAGTAAGCCTTGCTGTTGGCGATCAGCCCATCCACGTGCGCCTCGGCGTTCGCGGGATGCGGCGCGGGCGGCGGCGCGGTCGCCAGGTCCCGGACCTGGCCCGACTGGGCCGCCGGCATGCGGTTGAGCGCCGCGAGTTGCTTGGAAGTCAGCGTGCGGCCGCCGAAGCCCCCCGGCGCGGTCGCCGCCGCCGCGCCGGCTCCCGCCGACGTTCCCAACGCGGCCGCCAGGGTCTGCGCTTGAGCGCCCATGCGCGCGCCCGTCGAGGCCGCCTCGGCCGCCGCCGCGCGCGCCCTCGTGTCCGTCGCACGCCCGTCGCCCGGCCTCACGGCCTTCGCGGCTCCGTCGTCGCGCAGACGCGGCTTGCCGCCGGGAAGATAGTGCGCGACTGCGGCTTGCACCTGGACGTCCGTGGCTCCGAGGGCCGCGCTTGCGCGCTCCACGGCGCGGCGATAGGCGCTCACCGCGCCGGGGTCCTCGCACGGACGCGCGCAGCCGAGTTCCACCTCGCGCGCCTGCGCCAAAGCCGTCGCCAGCGCTCCCCCCGGCGCCGCGGAGACCTTGGCGTCGATGGTCGGCCCGCCCGCGTCCTGCGCCAGAAAGGAACTCAGCGGCGCGTCCGCGCCGGTCGCGGGGCCGCCGGCGGCCGACGCCGCCACGGCGCCCAAGACGACGACGAGGGGGATCGTCATGCCCTTAGTTTGACCCCGGAAGTCCGATCCGTCAAGACGCGTTATCGCTCGGGATCGACCGTATTTTCCGTCGGCGGTGGAACGCGAAAGCCGGCATCGTAGCACTCCGTGCACACGGCGCCGTCTTTGAGCAGAAACCGGCCCGTGCCCACGGTGATCTCTCGGCCGCAGACACAGCAGACGGAATCGGGGGCCGTCGCGTGCGGGTCAGCAGGCCCTCCGTTAGCCACTACGTTGATCCCCGCAAAGCCCGCGATAGCTGGCGCAGCACGCCGAGGATAATCTTGCGTTCGCGCGGGTCGTTGAGCCGCAGGATCGCCTCCAGCTTCTCCGTCACGGTCGAACGGCGCGTCCGAGCTTCCGCGAAGAAAAGCCGCCGAACGGGAACATTCAGTCCCCGCGCCAGCACCGCCACCGTATCCAGGCTGGCCTTCTTCGAGTTTCGCTCGATCTGACCAATGTAGGATGCGTGCAGACCGGACAGCTCCGCCAAATCCTCCAAGGTCAGTCCCGACTGAAGCCGTTTGGCCCGGATGTTTTCTCCTACGGCCTGGTAAATGGTCTTCATGACTAGCCTCCGACTTTATCAAGCCTTTCGCGTTCAGAAAAGAATCCATAGGGTTTTTTAGATCAAACCGCCGCTAAAAAATAAGACCGGATCGGGGAGTATCCGGTCATGGGACATCTTCTCCGACGGATCATTCCGGGGTTGCCCGTCGCTCTGCGGCTCCTAACCACAGTGTAACAGGCGCCGACAGGAATGCCAGGAGAGGATTTGCGCCGTACATACGCCGCGCCGGCGACGCGGCGGTCAGCCCAGGACTTCGCGCGCGACGATCAGCGCCTGGATCTCGGTGGTTCCTTCGTAGATCTCGGTCACGCGCACGTCGCGGAAAAAACGCTCGACGGGAAACTCGCGCACGAAGCCGTTGCCGCCGTGAATCTGCACGGCGTCATAGCAGGCCTTGTTGGCGATGCGCGAGGCGAAGGACTTGGCCATCGACGCTTCCTTCGTGCATTTGTCGCCGCGGCCCATTAAGGCCGCGGCACGCCAGACGAGAAGCCGCGCCGCATCGATGTTCGTGGCCATGTCGGCGAGCTTGGCCTGCGTCAGCTGAAACTCGGAAAGCTTCTTGCCGAACTGCTTGCGCTCCTTGGCGTAGGCGACCGCTTCTTCCAGCGCGGCCTGGGCGATGCCCACGGCCTGCGCGGCGATGCCGATGCGCCCGCTGTCGAGCTGGCTCATCGCGATCTTGAAGCCGCCGCCGACCTGGCCGAGCAGGGCCGACTTCGGAATTTTCGCGTTCTGGAAAATCAACTCCCGCGTGTCGGACGCGCGCAGGCCCATCTTCTTCTCCTTCTTTCCCACAGAGAAGCCGGGCGTGGCCTTATCGACCAGCAGGCACGTGATCCCGCGCGAGCCCGCGTCCTTGTTCGTGGAGACGAAGACCAGGTAGACGGAGGCAAAGCCCCCGTTGGTGACCCAAGACTTCGTGCCGTTGACCAGCCAATGGTCGCCCTGGTCGACGGCCGCCGTCGACAGCGAGCCCGCGTCGGTGCCGGAGCCGGGCTCGGACAGGGAGTACGCGCCGACCCAGTCCCCCGCCGCCATCTTCGGCAGATATTTATTTTTCTGCTCGTCGGTCCCATGCTTGGCGATCGCGGCGGCCACCAGGGAATTGTGCACCGTCACGCACACCTGCAAAGCCGCCGAGCCGCGCGCCAGTTCCTCCATCGCGACCGCATAGGCCGGCGCGTCCACGCCCAGGCCGCCGAACTGTTCCGGCACCGACAGGCCGAAAAAGCCCAGTTCGGCGGCTTCTTTGTAAACGGCATCGGGGATGGCTTCCTTCTCGTCCCATTCCTGCGCGCCGGGCTTGAGGCGCTTCTCGGCGAACTGGCGCGCGGCATCGCGCAGCATCTGCATTGATTCGGTCGGTTCGAAATCCATGGCTCGATTATGCCAAATGCGCGCGGCGGCGGCGGCGGCGCGCCGCCGAACCGAGGCCTGCGGATTTTAGTACAGTGATGTCGTCGCGGCCGTTCTCGGAGGCGCGAAATATGTCGCGGTTCGAAGAGCAGATGTCCCACGCGGTTCGCGGGCGCCACCCGCTGATCTACCTCCAGACGACGGAGGAGGACCGCGTCGTCGACGGCCTGCGGCCGTTGGTCGCCAAATACTTTGCCGGCGGCACGATCACCACCTGGAGCTGCATGCGCGGCCTGGAGCCGGCCGTCGAAGGCGTGGACACGCGCGATCCGGTGGTCGCCCTGCAATACATGCTGGCGCGGCCGCGGCGCGGGTTCTGCGTGATGAAGGACCTTTCCGCATTCCTGGACAACCCGCGCGTGGTGCGCGGCCTGCGCGAGATCTACTTCGCCTCCGGCCGGACCTACCAGTCGGCCTTCGTCTTGATTTCGCCGGACGCGGCGCCGCCGGCGTCGCTGCAGAAGGAGATGCTGATCGTGGAGCTGGACGCGCCGTCGTCTGAAGAGATCCTGGCGCGGATGCTGGAAGTCGAGAAGCAGTATCCCGGCGCGAAGATTCCCCCCGAGGTGCGCCCGCACGCCGTCATCGCCCTGCGCGGAATGGCGCTGCAGGAAATCGACCACGTCATGCACCGCGTGCTCGGCGGCGGCGCCGCCGCGGGGAGCATGATGAAGGAAATCTACGCCGAGAAAGCCGCGCTCGCAAAAAAGGCCGGCTTCCTTGAAATGGTGCCGCTGGAATTCGACACCAGCGTGGTCGGCGGCCTGGAAAACGTGAAGGCCTGGGCCGCCCAGCGCAAGGACCTGTTCACCTTGGAAGCGATCAAGTCCGGCCTGCCCGTGCCCAAAGGCGTGCTCGTGATGGGCGTCAGCGGCTGCGGCAAAAGTCTGGTCATCAAGGCCATCGCCGGCCTGTGGCAGGTGCCGATGTTCCGCCTGGACATGAGTTTGATCTTCTCCGGAATGTACGGAAGCCCGGAAGCCGCCTTCCACCGCGCCCTGCAGACGATTGAGACCTTGGCGCCCGCCGTGCTCTGGATCGACGAGATGGAGGCCAGCCTCAGCACGGCCAAGGAAGCCGCCACGCCGCAGTCCATGATCTTCGCCGCGTTCCTGACCTGGATGCAGGAAAAGCCTCCGCTGGTCTTCGTGGCCGCCACCGCCAACCGCATTGAACTGCTGCCCGCCGAGATCGTGCGCAAAGGCCGCTTCGACCAGGTGTTCTTCTGCGACTTGCCCAACGAGGACGAGCGCGCGCAGATCTTCGAGATCCACCTCAAACGCAACGCCGCCGACCCTAACGCCTTCAACCTGAAAAGCCTGGTCATCAGCACCGAGGGCTGGAGCGGCGCGGAGATCGAGCAGGCCGTCGTCGCCGCGCGCATCGAGGCCCGCCAGGCCGGCCGGCCCATGGAGACCGGCGATATCTGGCGTCAGACCAACAGCATGGTGCCGCTGTCGCGCACCATGGCCGAGCAGGTCAAGGCCATCCGCGAATGGGCCTTCAAGCGCGCCACGCGCGCCACCAACAAGGTCTTCGGCAAGAACCCGAAGCCAGACGACGAGGCCAAGAAGCCGTCTTAGTCCCCGCGCCGATTATTGATGCTGACGACGATAGAGATCATACGGCGGACCGGACCAATTGCGGTAGTCGCGGCGGTGTTGGATATCCCGGAGATACTGAACCCAATAGGTTTTTAGGGTGCGAGCATTTTTATAGTTACTGCGGCGTTGCTCTGAGGACAACTTCAGGGGAGGCATGACCACGCCGCGTGTGGAATCGATAATGAAATTGCGGCTCTTTGCGGCCGACGCTTCAACGGAGCGAGCCAGTTCGTCCAAATCGACGCCGCCGTCTCGCAGCGCTCGCAGGAACCCGGCGACTTCTCCATAGCCAAATGCCTGTCTGAGGACCAATTCGTTCTTATAGTAATCGATCCCATCGGCCACGTTGACGGCATTGGCCTCGAACTGAGGGAACTTCCGCCCCGCCCGTATGGCGTCTTCGTCCGGGAGATTACCGCCGTCCGCAGTCTTTTGCTTCTTGAGTGGAATGATCGTGTCGGTAAAGCCGACCCCCGCGAGAACTATCTCCTGCTTCTTAATCACGAATTGGACGCGGTGTATTTTAAAAAAAGCGGCGACGTTCGACGCGTCGTTTTCCAACTGAGGTTCATAACGGTTCGCGTAAACGTAACCAGACGTCGCATCTCTTCGGGCGAACACGATATCGGCCAGGAACATGTCCGCGAGTTTGAGCACCAGCGCCACTTCTGAGTTCTTGGGCACCGCGCCGTAGACGATCTCCGCCGCGCCCAGCGATACTCCGACGCGATTGTCTTTGGCCAGCGCGCGGCACAGCACGACCAAATCCCGGGAGGAGACGGGGGCAAAATAAACGTTTCGCCCGTCCAAAGTGATCGCGTTGAATTTCGGATCGTATTGGACTTTACCGATCGGTCCTATGCCGACGGCCGTGTCCTCCAGAACCAGCCCCGCGCGACTGCGCGCGGCCTGCAGGACGACGATGGCGACGGCAATCAGCAGGTTTCGAAATCGCATCACTTGGCCGGATAGTCGTAGAAGCCGCGGCCGGACTTCACGCCCAGGCGGCCGGACTGCACCATCTGCTTGAGCAGGGGACATGGGCGGTACTTGGAATCCGCGAAGCCC
>JABEUV010000054.1 GCA_013044195.1 Elusimicrobiota bacterium
ACAAGGGTGGCCGCTTTGTCCGGAACGGTGGCCGCTTTGCTCCGGAACGGTGGCCGCTTTGCTCCGGAATGGTGGCCGCTTTGGTCCGGCGCACGCACTCGTTCCACAGCAGCCGCAAGACAAACAGCAACGTGTGAAGATATTTTCAGAAAGATCAGGAGCTCGCTGGAAGATAGGGTCCGAATTTCGATGTCTGCCTTTGATCCTAAAACAATTTCAGAGAACGTTCCGAGTATGAAATTAAACTCCTCCAATTCGTCCGAGAATCTTCCGAATTTGTTGTCGACAGCATCTCGTGGAATTAGGATGCCAAATTCACATTCGCCCGGCTCAAGCTCCTCCGTCTCAATTCTGAGTTGTTTGAATGCGAGCGCGGCCTGGTCAATCCCGTTTTTAAATTCCTGTACACGCTGGTGGATCAGTCGCATCTCTTGAAGTGCCAATGCAAAGGTGATCTTATTGCGCGAAAATATATTTTCAATTTGCTGCTTTAATTGTTTTCCTAGCAGCTCATCGCCTCCGATGTCTTTCAATATTTCTCGCCACGTCGGGGTAAGGCTGTCGCTGGGCACATTATCCAGCGCAGCCAAGAGCTGAGTGGTTTGCGCTCCGAGTGTCTGCTGGAGATTCGGTGCCTGCGGCTGATTAACTAAGTTTTGCAGAGTGGCCGTTATAGCCTGCAATAGTCCCACTTCATTTGTGCTGTTCAATTCGGCTTGAATCATTTGTGAAAGCTTGTTTAACCGTTCTGCGTTCATGACGGGCCTCGCTAATGCTGTATTTTGTCTCGTAATGCGAGATGATTCGAATAATTCTGTGTGTCGATTTCTTCTATACCCCAGAGGTGGGCGAGTGTTGTCTCTATCTTTTTCTCGAAATGGGCTATGAGGTCGTGGTTGGCCGCGACAAGTGATTGAACATTTTCGATCTCTGAGATGATGGATTTCTGCGTAGCCAAGGGTGGTAGAGCGACCTTGAACTCACGAATTTGATGTGTTGTAAGGTTCTTGAATACGGCGCCGACTGATTGCGACCCATGAGATGCGTGAAGAGCCTTTAACGTGAAGTAGAGAAACTGTGGGAGGATCCCTTCGCGTAGATTCCGAAGTCCAACAAATCCGTCATGGATGCACGCATCTACTGCAAGAATCGTCGGGAGCCCCGGATTTCCGCTGACGGTGATGACGAGTTCCCCTTTTTTCATTGAGCGGCTTTTCGCTGCGCCCTCCGGGGTAAGCGAGTCAATTCGGGGGGTCGTATGCATCCCATCACGAGTAATATCCGCGATCATAAGCCGCGGCACTGGACCACCGAAAAAATGGGAATCGCCCTGTGGCCGTGGCGAGCTCCCACGAACAATGTCGCAAATTGCTCCGATCTCTACCACCGGCCAGTCAGGACGTATCGGGATGTGTGGGCGGTAGTTGTCAATGACGGCGCGAGCGCCATTTATCACTTTCTGGTAGCCCTCGATCTCCGCCACGATTTCCTTCTGGACCGCCAGAGGCGGCAGGGGGATTCGAAAATTCTCCACGTAGTCGCGGGGGACGCGTTGTAGTCCGCCTGTTCCGGTCATTTGAGCAACGGCTGCGGTCCGGAAGAGCGGGTGGGAAACGCAGAAGTAAATCCATTCGGGTAAGACCCGCCCGCCGCTTCGGAGCACATAGAACTCACTTGAGCCGAAGCCGATGCCATTGGTGAGACCCCGGGCGATGCCAGCTTTCCCATTTTCAAAGCAAGGGGTAACTTTGGCTAGGAGCACGTCGTTGTCTTCGAAGCAGGTGTAGCCCGCGGAAACTTCTGAAATCTTTTTTTCCTCTTTTGGCTGAAACGAAATCTGATGTTCTTTTAGATCGGACATCGGGACGAACGAAACGCGTGTGTCTGGCGAGATGTTGGCCAACTGACTTTTGCGCGGATTTACAGCGCAGACCTCTGCGATGCGAATCAACGGGAACGTATGGGCCTTTACTACACCTTCCCGATACCGCTCGCCGCTGAGGTTGTAGTCGCCGTTTGCGGAGAGTTTTGATTTCGGGACGATGAGGCCGAGGGTTGGGTTGAGATTGGAGGTCGGCTGACGGTTGCGCAAGGCTTGGAGGTAAGAGGCAAGTTCGGCTTGGACCATCGGAAGGTCGTTCTTATCGATTTTACGTCGCTGGGCGCCCAGGCCGAAGCCGTCGTTTTCTGCTTTGAAGAAGGCGATGGAGTCGCTTTGCTTGGCGAGGGATTTGTCGAGGAGGAGGATGGAGGTTTTGACGCCGGAGTAGGGATTGAAGCAGCCCGCGGGCAGGGAGATGACGGCCACAAGGGAGTTTTCGACCAGCGATTTGCGCAGGTCCTTGTAGGAGGTTTGGCTTTGGAAGATGATGCCTTCGGGGACGATGATGCCGGCGCGGCCGTTGGGGGTCAGGTGCTCGGCTATATAGTCCACGAATAGAACTTCGCTGCGCTTGGCTTGGATGGAGAAGCGCTTGTGCGGCTTGATGCCGCCCTTGGGGGACATGAAGGGCGGGTTGGCCAGGATGACGTCGGCAAACTCATTCCAGCGCTCCTCGGACGTGAGGGTGTCGTATTCGTAGATGTGCGGATCGGTGAAGTCGTGAAGGTAGAGGTTCACCCGCGAAAGGCGGACCATGTCGGGCGAGATGTCGTAGCCCTTGAAGTTTTGGGCCAGGCGACCCTTCTCGTCCGGCGTCAATTTGCCGTGGCCCTTGGCGTCGGTGTTCGTCTTGAGGATGTGTTTGTAGGCGGAGATGAGGAAGCCGGCGGTGCCACAGGCGGGATCCAGAATGGTCTCACCCTTGCGCGGAGCGACCACCTCCACGATGAAGTCGATGATGTGGCGCGGCGTGCGGAACTGGCCGGCGTCGCCCTGGGAGCCCAGGACCGAGAGAAGATACTCGAAGGCGTCGCCCAGCCGTTCGCTGTGGTCGTAAACGAACTCGTCGATGATTTTGAGGAACGACTTGAGCGTCTCGGGGTCGCGGTAAGGCAGGTAGGCGTTCTTGAAGATGTCCCGGAAGAAAGGGGTGATGCCCGGGTTCTCGGGAATCCTGGCGATGCCCTCGGCGTAGAGCGCCAGCATGTCGTGCCCGCCAAGACCGGGGCTCATGAGCTTGGACCAGGCGTAGCGGGCGAACTCCTTGGTGAAGTATTTTCGCTTGCCGCCAAACTCAACCGATACGGCGTCCAAATCGTCCATGAACTTGTAGATCAGCGCGATGGTGATCTGCTCTACCTGGGACTTGGGGTCGGGCACTTTGCCCACAAGTATGTCACGGGCGGTGTCGATGCGGCGCTTGGTGTCGGTGTCGAGCATGGTGGGGTTCAGGCGGAGAACTGCTTGAGCGGAACGTAGTCCTTGATGTAGTCGGGAATGATGGTTCGGTATTTCGCGGGGACGGCCTTGAAATCATTGATGGTGAAGACCGGGTTGGTGGCCAGGTCGGCGAATTCCTTGTCGTCGATGATGTGGCGCACATCCTCGTTGGAGGCATACGCCTTGAAGTAGTTCTTCATCGCCGGGATGGCTTCCACTTCGTCCGGCTTGTAGTCGGCGACGAATTTGGAGAACTCCTCTTCCAGCAATTCGTCCTTGGACTTGAAGCGCGGGATGAGGCCGAAGATTTTCTCCAGAATCTCCCGGACCGTGAGGTTTCGGTCCACGTCGGCGGCTTTGCTCAACTTGGCCAGCGTGTAGAACTCCTCCGGCTTATCGAAAATCTCGCGATTGACGTAATCGATGACCCGGTCCCATTGCCCCGCCTCGACCGCCGCGGCGATGATCCCGTTCTTGCGCATCTCGCTTTCGAACGTTTGGAAGAACATGCGATCGATCTTCATGCCGCGAGGTCCGATCAGTTCCTCCTGGACGGATTCAAGGAGGTCCTGGCCGAGATGTTCGTAGGTTCGTCCCATGCGGGCGCTTTCGCGGCCGGCCAGGCCGGCCGCTCTCGGCATGGGGACCTTGAGGACTTCATCGTATTTGAATTTCGTCTCGAAATACTCGCAGTTGGCGAAGAAGTCGAAGAGCTTGAAGGCCGTCTTCTGCGGCTCTCGAAGGTTTGCCCGGATGGCCTCATCGAAAAGCTGCTCGCGGAAGTCGTGCTTCCGGGTGCCGCGGCCCTTGATCTGGATGAAATCCGTCGGCGAGAAGATGGGCCGCATGAGTCCCAGGTTCAGGATGTCCGGGCAATCGTAGCCGGTGGTCATCATGCCCACGGTCACGCAGACCCGCGCCTTGCTGGTCTTGTAGGAGGAAATGAAATTGCCGGAGCCCAGCAGGTTGTTGTTCGTGAAATTGATCGTGAATTGCTGGGCGTCGACGATGCTGGACGTGACTTGGACGGCGAAATCGGATTGATACTTGCCCGGGAACATCTTGCCCGCCATCTGATTGAGGATGGTCGCCAGCTTTTCGGCATGGTTCTGGCTGACGGCGAAGACGATGGACTTCCCGATCTCGCCGCTGATGGGATCGCGAAGGGCGTTTTCAAGAAATGTCTTGCAGAAGAGTTGGTTGGTGGTGTCCGAGAAAAAGAGCTTCTCAAATTCGCGCTGCTTGAACGTTTGACTCTTGTCGTCGCCTTCACCGTCCTTGAATTCGACGACGAAGCCCTGATCGGAAAGTAGCTTGGTGGTGACCTGGCTGCGCGCGTCCACGACCGTCGGATTGACGAGGAAACCGTCCTTGACCCCGTCCAAGAGGGAATAGCGAAACGTGGGTTGTCCATCGTCGCAGCCGAAAGTGCGGTAGGTGTCCAGCAGCAGACGCCGCTCCAACTCCCGCGGGTCCTTCGTGGTGGGCCGCTTCTTTTCGAACCGCTTGAGGTAATCGCGCGGCGTGGCGGTCAACCCAAGCTTGTAGCCAATGAAATAGTCGAAAACCGCGCGGGCATTGCCGCCGATCGATCGATGCGCTTCATCAGAGATCACGAGATCGAAGTCCGTGGGTGAGAAGAGACGCTGATATTTGTTGTTGAAGAGCAGAGACTGCACCGTGGCGACCACAATGTCGGCCTGGCGCCAGTCTTCCCGGTTCTCTTTGTAGATGACGCTCTTGAAGTCCGCGGAGAGCGTCTTCCGGAAGGCTTTCAGCGCCTGGTCTTCGAGTTCGAGTCGATCCACCAGGAAGAGCACGCGCCGGGCGTTTCCCGTGCGCAGGAAAAGCCTGATGATCGCGGCCGCGGTCAGCGTCTTGCCGGTGCCCGTGGCCATCTCCAAGAGAAAGCGCTCACGGCCTTTGCCGACCGCCTTCTGAACCGCGTGGACGGCTTTCATCTGGTACGACCGGAGGAAACGGAGGCCGCTCGTCTCTTTAAAGCGGGGACGCTCGGCCGCGTTCTTCCAGGCGGCTTCGGCGGCGTAGCCGGGGCGCTGGGTGAGCGCCACATAATCTTCGTTGATGACCTCCGCCGCCAGGCGCGCGGGATCCGGCTTGGCCCGCCGCTGTCCGGCGACGGACGCGGGCGAAGGGAACGTCGTGATGACGGTGGGGTCGCCGCGTTCGAGGTCCCAGAAGTAATGCAGGTTGCCGTTGGAAAGAATGATGAAGCGGCAGTTCTGGGACGCGGCGTATTTGCGGGCTTGCTCCTTGCCCGCGAGAGGGCTTTTGTCTTCGGCCTTGGCTTCAAGGACGATGAGGGGGAAGCCCTTATCGTCGAGCAGAAGAAAGTCGATGAAGCCCTTGCCCGCCTTTTCGAAGTTCTCCCCAAGACCGTCGAGGGCGGACTTTGTCAGCGCGACGCTGGGTTCAAGCTGGATGTTCGCGGGGCCGTCCGCATCCGCGAAGAAGCGCCAGCCTGCCGCCTCAAGGAGACGGTTGATTTTTATACGGGCAACGGCCTCTTTCATCAAGCAAGATTGTATGTTTATTTCCGCTTTCTGGACGCCGCGTTAGGGGGCACGCAGGTGTTTGCGGGTGCATGATCGCGGTCTTTACAGTGATCGGACGGAGGCTATACTACGAGCGTGAGAAGCCCTTCGAAACGCTTGGCCGCGATGGCTCGCCGCGTGTCGCGACTGCCGTTCAATAAACCGGGGACGGACAAGTCGTTTGTCCATCACGTGCTCCACCAATACCATCTTTACCGGCGCTCGATTCGCCGGGCATGAAGCTCCCCGGACACTTCGTGCCTAGCGGGGAGGTCAGCCCGCCGTGGTTTGCACGGCCAGCGTCGGATAGTCGGTGTAGCCGACCGCGCCGGGAGCGTAGATCGTGCTCATGTTCGTCTTGGCCAGCGGCGCGCCGACGCGCAAGCGCTCCACCAGGTCGGGGTTGGAGATGTAGGGCACGCCGAACGCGGCCAGGTCGGCTTTCTTTTCCTGAAGGAGGGTTTGCGCCAGCTTTTCATCCAGGCCTTGGTTGGCGATGACGGTTCCGCCGAACTGTTCTTTCAAGTAGGGAGTCAGGTAGCCCTCGCCCTGGGATTCGCGGGCGAAGATAAAGGCGATCTTACGCCGACCCAGTTCGCGGGCGACGTGGCCGAAGGTGGCTTTCGGATTTTCGTCGCCCATGTCGTGCGCGTCGCCGCGCGGGGCCAGATGGACGCCCACGCGGTCCGCGCCCCACACCGCGACCGCCGCGTCCACCGTCTCCAGCAGGAAGCGCGCCCGGTTTTCCACCGGGCCGCCGTAGTCGTCGGTGCGACGGTTGGTGGAGCTTTGCAGGAACTGGTCGATCAGGTAGCCGTTGGCGGCGTGCAGTTCCACGCCGTCGAAGCCCGCGCGCAGGGCGTTTTCGGCGCCGCGGCGGAAGTCCGCCACGATGCCGGCGATCTCTCCACGCTCCAGCGCGCGCGGCACCACGAACGGCCGTTCCGGGCGCACCAGGCTGACGTGACCTTTGGCCGCCACGGCGCTGGGCGCGACCGGCAGCGCGCCGTTCAGGAACATGGGGTCCGAGATGCGGCCCACGTGCCAGAGCTGAAGGAAGATCACGCCGCCCTTGCCGTGGACCGCGGCGGTTATTTTTTTCCAGCCCTCCGTCTGCTCCGCCGACCAGATGCCCGGCGTGTCGGCGTAGCCGATACCTTGCGCGCTGACCACCGTCGCCTCGGTCAGGACGAGCCCGGCGCCGGCGCGCTGGGCGTAATACTCCGCCATCAGGTCGTTGGGGATGCGGGAGGCCTGCGCGCGGGCGCGCGTCATGGGCGCCATCACCACGCGGTTTTTCAAGGTCAAAGGTCCAAGGCGGGCGGGTTCCAGGAGAATGTTCATAAGCAGATCATAGCCAAACCCGAGCCTTTTTCCCGCGCCGTCGGCGGCGTCATGAGGTAGAATAAGGATGTCGTCGACAGGAGGCGAAATGAACGCGCGCGCGAAGGTCGGACTTTCCGGTGGCGTTGTTTTCGGCTTGGCCGCGGTTTTTCTTTTGGCCGCAGCTCCGGCTTCGGCCGACGACTCCCTGGCTTCGGTGTATCGCGACGCCAGCGCCGCGGCGGCGCAGTCCCGCGCGGACGGCGCGCGTCGGAGCGTCGACGCCGCCTTCCTGCCGGCCGCGGCGGAGTTTAGCGCCGAGTCCTTCGTGCCGCAAGGCTGCAGTGTTCAGTCCTGGTGCCTGATCAAGGCGACCGACTGCTTCGTGGGCCTGGTCGACCAGCCCGAGGGCCTGTGGCAGGGGCATGCCCAGTACTCGGTCGTGCGTCGCGCCGTCGCGCTGTGCCCGACCGGAGACTACGGAGCTTGGCAGACGCAGGTCTTCATGAGCCCCGTCGAGCCGGTGCCCTTTTCGAGCGCGGTCGAAACCACGCGGGCCGCGGCCTCCTCGGAGGCGCTGAACCTCTGCGTCGCCTACCGCAAGGACTGGGTCTCCGCCGCGCCGGTCTGCCCGGCCCAATGACGGACGCCGGACGGCCGTGAGCGACGCGGCGGTCTACCGCTGTCCTTCGTGCGGCGCGCCCAACGATCCGCGCGTTGCGGCCTGCGAGTATTGCCGCGCGGAACTGCGACCCGTGCGCTGCCCGTGGTGCTTTGCTTGGGTCGACGCGCGCGCCCAAGGCTGCGCGCGCTGCGGCTCCCGCACGGAAGCCGCGACGGATTTTGGCGCGGGGCAGCCGTGTCCCAGCTGCCGCGACGCGAAGGCTGTTCTGTCGGCGCGCTCTCTGGGCGCGGCGCACCTGGCCGTCTGCGGTGATTGCGGCGGCGTCTGGGCGGACGCGGCGTCTTTCAAGCTTCTGTGTGAAGACCGGGCCGTGCAGGCGGCCTACCTGGGGGAAGGTTCCGCGTTGGCTCCGCCCGCGCGCGGAGATCCAAGCGCCCGCGCGGTTCTCTATCGGCCGTGCCCATTGTGCGGTGAGATGATGAACCGCTTCAACTTCGCGGGCTGCTCGGGCGTGATTCTAGACGCGTGTCGGCCGCACGGCGTGTGGTTCGACGCCGATGAGCTCTCGCGCATCGTCGCGTTCATCCGCGGCGGGGGCCTGGACGTCGCGCGCGAGCATGAGCGACTGGCGTTGGAACTGGAGCGCCGACGGCTGGAGAATGCCGCCGACGACCTTTCGGTCCTGCATTCCGAACAAGCCTATCCGCCGCGGCACGTCTTCGCCGCGCGCGGCCTGCTCGACTTCTTGTTCGGCGAGCGGTCCGGCCTGTAACGCGGGTCTGCGCGATAAATCGAAACCGCGAAGCCGGTTTTCTCGTATTCAGTGACGCGGGACCATGAACGACTGCGAAGACGACCGCGCCGCCGTGCGGCGCATCCGGGCCGGCGACGACTCCGCGTACGCGGAGCTCTTGGCGCGCCATCGCGACCGCGTCTTCTCCTTTCTCCTGCGCCTGCTCGGCTCGCCCCAGGACGCGGAGGACGTGGCGCAGGAGGCGTTCGTGAAGGCCTTCTCGCGGCTGGACTCCTACGACTCGGCCCGTCCGTTCGTCAGTTGGCTTTTCGCCGTCGCCCATCACGCGGCGCTGGACTTCCTGCGCGCGCGCCGCCCGGCGGCGCTGTCCTTGGACGATCCCGACGGCGCGCCGGACCTGGCCGATTCCGGCCCCGACGCCGAGGCGGCGGCGGAGGCCGCGCTGGACGGGCGCCTCATCGAACGCCTGCTCGCCGCCCTGCCGCCGCTGTACCGCGAGCCCCTGATGCTGCGGCATACTCAGGAAATGGGAATCTCGGAGATCGCCCGCGTCCTTTCGCTTCCGGAGGGCACGGTCAAGGTGCGTCTGTTCCGCGGCCGGGATATGCTCAAGCGCAAGCTTTCGGCCTGCGGCTTCGGCGGAGAAAAGTTTTGAAACCGGAACGCCTTGAACACCGTATTCCTTGGTGAGGACATGAAAGTGAACTGCGACCAGGCCCGACCTCGGCTTCAGGACCTTCTTGAGGGCATACTGTCTGCTCACGCGGCGGCGGCCTTGAAAAGCCACCTCGTGTCCTGCGCCGGCTGCCGGCGCGAGAAGGCCCTGCTGGCGCTCGCCGTCGAGGGAATGTCGCTTCTTGCCGTGCGGCGGCCGTCCGCTGCTTTCGACGCCCGGGTGCTCGCCGCGGCCGCCGCCGCCCGGCGCGAGCGGGTCCATCCGCGCTTCGCCGTTTGGGCGCTCGACGTCGCGGCGACCGTGACCGTGCTGTGGACGGCGGCCCTGGCGGCCTTCGCCCGGCCGCGCCTGAGCGTCTCAGGCGCGCTGAGCGTCGTGCACGCCCTGCGCCACCCCGCCGCGGCGCTGTCCGTCTTGGAACTGCGCGCGGTCGAGGCGGGGCTGTCCCTGCCCGAGGCTCTGCGCGCGGCGCGTCACGCCGCGGCCGTCTTTTCCCGCGTCCATTTCATCCCCGGATCAGTGCTCGGGGTGCTGCCGATTCAGTGCATGGCCGCGACGCTGATCGCGGGACTCGCCGTCGCCGCGGCCGCCCGGCCGCGCCATGATCCAGCCGTTTCCAGGAGAATCCGATGAACGTCAAAGCCGCCGTTCTACTGTGCGCTCTGGCTTCCGCTCCCGCGCTCGCCAAGGGCTCCGACAAGATGCGCCACGACGACGTGAAGGTCGCCAAGGGCCAGACCTTGAGCGGCGACGTCGTCACCAGCGGCGCGATCCTCGTCGAGGGGACGGTCGAGGGCAACTGCGTCTCGTTCGGCGGACGAGTGGACGTCCCCGGTGAAGTGCGCGGCGACGTCGTCGCGATGGGCGGGAGCGTGGATATTACCGGCTCGTCCAAGGGCGACCTGGCGGCGATCGGAGGCTCGGTTCACGTGTCCGGCAAGGTCGGCGGCGACGTGGCCGCGATCGGCGGCGACGTGGCGCTCGACAAAGGCGCGGCCGTGGACGGTGACGTCTCCGTCATCGGCGGCCATCTCAGCAAGGAGGACGGCGTCGAGGTCAAAGGTTCCGTGAGTCAGGTCGGTCTGGGCGCGCTGCGCGGCCTTCTGCCGGCGCTGACTCGCGGCGGCCTCAACCTCGCTCTCGCGTCGCACGGCGGCTCCGGCTTCCGTTCGCATTGGAAGCGCGACGCGTGGCGGCAGGACGATGAGGATTCGGCTCCGTCGGCGGGAGGGCGCCTGTTCAAAGCCGGCGTGTTCCTGATCTTCGTCGTCGGGCTGGGTATGGTCCTGTGCCTGACGGCGCTGCTGCTTCCGGCTGAGACGGCCGCCGTCGCGACGGCCATCCGTCAGGACTTCTGGCGTTCCGCCGGCGTCGGCACGCTGATGGTGATCCTGTTCCTGCCGGGACTGCTGGTGCTTGCCGTCTCAATTCTCGGCATCCCCCTGATTCCCCTGGCGATACTCGCCTGGTGCGCCGCCGCGCTGTTTGCCGTCGCGGCTTTCAGCCGCGTCCTTGCGGAGCGCGCCGCGGAATCTCTGCAGAAGCCGCTGCCTTCGACACCGCTGGCCGTGGGCCTGGGCTGGTTGATTCTGGAGACGCTGCCTCTGGTCGGCAAAGTTATCGGCGGTTTCATCGGCGGAACGCTCACGTTCGCCGGCTTCCTGCTTCTGACGTGCGGTCTGGTCGCGGGACTCGGAGCGGTCTGGAATACTCGGATGGGAAGGAGAATATCATGAAGAATGTCTTGCTGACGGCGGTTGTTCTGATCGCGGCCGTCGCCGCGCGCGCGGAAGACGGAGCCCAGCGCGAGTTTCCCGCGGACGGAATAAAAAAGATCCGAGTGTCGGCGGAGTCCGGCCCGATTGAAGTCCGCGCCGGAGCGAAGATCGAGGTCGTGGTCGTGGACAACAAGAAACCGGAGCTCTGCCGGCTGACGATGGAGGTCTCGGACGGGGCGCTCACCCTCAAGGCCGAGAGCGCCCAGCGCTGGTTCGTTCTCGGCGACGGCTGCGGCGCGGGCTTTCGCGTGAGCGCTCCCGCCGGCCTGCCGCTCGACGCGAAGGCCGGTTCGGGTCGGATTCACGTCGCCGGACGAGCCGGGACTGTTCGCCTGAGCGCGGGGTCGGGCGGCATAGTCCTCGACGGCGTGAGCGGCGAGGCCGAACTCGCGGCCGGAAGCGGGAAGATCTCCGGTACGCTGTCCGGCCGCCTGTCGGCGAAGAGCGGCAGCGGCGGTCTGGCGCTGGGAGGCCTGGCCTCCGGCGCGGAAGTGAAATCGGGCAGCGGCGGCGTACGGCTGGCCTGGAGCAAGGCGCCCGCCGCGAACGTCGACGTCAAGAGCGGCAGCGGGGACGTTCTCCTCATTTTCCCGGCGGGGACCAAGCTCCACGCCGGCCAAATCGCCGGTTCCGGGACCACGGTGAACACGCTCGGCGAAACGGCGGGCGCAGCGCTCAGGGTCTCGGTGATGACCGGCTCCGGCGATTCGACGATCAAGGCCGCGACGCCGAATTGAACGCGGCGCCGCCGTCCCCCTTGCGGGAGCGGAGATCTTGGGTTAAACTACCGACGGTGCCCTTCTGGGAATCCGATGAAGTTCTCTATACCCACCTTTCTCTCTTTATTGTTTTATTGTTCGTTGCCGCCTCTGCACGAGCTGGCGATGAAGATTGGGCTCGTCTGGGCGAGCTCAATCTCCACCCCTCCGCCTTGGCAAGTCGAGTGGACTCGGGCGCACCCGCTCCGGCGGCGAAGGGCAATGCAGAGAAGATCGGGGCGTTGCAGAAGGAACTGGCCTCAGGACGCGGCCCAGCTTCTTTCTCCAAAGAATGCAGGGAGTTCGTAGCGTCCCTTCCCGCGGATTTTGATTACGGCCTGCTGCGGGTCCCTAAGGATTGGTCCATACCCGATGGGGAGCGTCTCGAGATCTTCTACTACGGCCGCTTCCACGTCGGGAACAAGGCGCCGGTCGCGCTGGTCAATGGTGGGCCTGGATTCCCGAGTTGGGGGATGTATAAAAATCGCCTGGGCGGCGATGCTCTTGCGGGAATGCCCTTCGTTTTCTTCGACCAACGCGGCAACGGTTGCTCCAGCCCCTATCCGTCCGTGTCGATGGAGGGCGCTACCGACGCCGCGGGGTTCTATTCCAGTGCCAGCATCGTGCGCGACATGGAGGCCATTCGCAAGACGATCTACGGCGAGAGTGTCCGCTGGAAGGTTTTCGGGCAGAGCTTCGGCAGCACGGTCGTGCACCGCTATGTCATGCTCGCGCCCGAGGGACTCGACGTCGGCTACGCCATGGGCTACGCCCTGATGAGTGACTGGCGCGACTACCGGCGGGTGAACATAGAGTACGGCCTGGAGTTGCAGCGCCGCTACTTCGAGCGTTTTCCCGAAGACCGAGACTGCCTGCACCAGACGCTAGATATGCTCGTCGCCCGCGATTGTCCCGGCGCTTCAACCGACGCGGCGCGCATGGACTGCTCCGGACCTTACGCCGGCAAGCTCGACGCCTCGTTCGGAAATCCGAATGATTGGCCCAAGACGCACGAGAACATCGCCGCGTTTTGCGCGGCTCCCCCCGCTCGGCCCGCGACCGAATCTCCTAAGGAGAAGCGTCTCGACGCCCGAGACATCGCGATACACACTATCGTCACCCAGGAGTATCTGCCGCTCGGATTCGATCCCGCGGATCCTTTCGCCTGCCGGGCCGCCTGGGACCGGCTCTCCGGACGGAACGACTGGCACGATCTGACTTTCTTCCAGGGCTGCGATCATCATGACGGCGAGGAACTCGAGCTCTATCGCCGCAATCGCACCCGCGCTTCGAGTTATCTGTCGCTGGCGGGGTTCAAGGACGCTCTTCAAACCCATCCCGACGTTCGATTTCGTCTTTATAGCGGCGAGATCGACCCCTATAGTCCGCCGCCCTATTACGCGGACGAGTCCCGAGAACTGGCTGGCCGAATCAGCTACCAGATGATCCCGGGCGGCGGGCATTTCGACTGGGGACCCATTATTGAAGATATTAAGAGTGACCAGTGATTAGTCGGGCCCTCGACCGAATAATGCTCAGCGCCGCGTTCGAAGGACACAGCTTCCCGTCGAGAGCTTGATTTCCGCATGAAGCTGGTCATCGTCGAGTCGCCCAACAAGGTCGGCAAGATCAAAGGATTTTTGGGCCCCGACTACCGCGTGGCCGCGTCGTTCGGTCACGTGCGCGATCTGCCGGCGACCGGGGACCTGGCGGTGAAGTTCGAGGGCGGCAAGATCGTGCCCACCTACGTGCCCATCGAGCGGTCGGCGCGCCACATCAAGGAATTAAGCGAGCTGGCCAAGAAGGCCGACGAGGTCCTGCTGGCCACCGACCCGGACCGCGAGGGGGAGGCCATCGCCTGGCACGTCAGCCGCCTGCTGGGCGAGCGCAAGTATTCCCGCGTGGTGTTTCGCTCCATCACCAAGGCCGAGGTGCAAAAGGCGATGGCCGGCGCGCGGCCGCTGGATCAGCACCTGGTCGACGCGCAGCAGGCGCGGCGCGTCTTGGACCGCGTGGTGGGCTGGGTGGTCAGCCCGACCTTGCGCCAGGTCTCCAAGGACGCGCGCTCCGCGGGCCGCGTGCAGTCGGTGGCCGTGCGTTTGGTGGCCGAACGCGAGAAGGAGATCAAGAAGCACAGCGTCGTGGACTACTTCGTTCTGTCCGCTAA
>JABEUV010000055.1 GCA_013044195.1 Elusimicrobiota bacterium
CTTCGATCGCCACGACAAAATCCTACTCAACGCATGCGCCGTGTGTCCAGCGAAATATTTGGCTTCAACCCGGCAGGGATGGGATCACCGAATGTTTACCTTTTTTCCGAGCGGGAAATCAACAAATGTGCTGCTCTTATAAAGATTTTTTGCGACCGCGAACCTCAAGAGACAAGGCATGCTCGCTATACGTTCGCGGATGATTCAAACGATGAGAGGCCCTTCCAAATCCAGGCCGGGATTTTGGCCGTGGTGCTCCACGCGGCCTTTCCAATTCGCGCCTAAAAAATAAAATCGCAGAGAGTCATTCTTCGGGTCGCATTCGTCCAGCAGGCGCAGGCGCAATCGCGTCCACTGCTCGGGGTCCACCACGCACTCGAAAACGGAATTCTGCACGCGCTGGCCGAAGTCCAAGCAGGCCTTGGAGACCCGTCGCAGGCGCCGTCGTCCCGCGGCGGAGACCGTCGCCACATCGTAGCTCACCAGCACCATCATGGGTTTTCCCTCGACCTCCGTCTATTTCCAGATAAACGGCGGATAGCCGTCCTGGTCTCCGCGCAGATGGCGGGCAAGCAGCCGGGCCTGAAGGTGCGGCAGCAAGCCCGCGGGGCACTTCTCTTCAAGGAACGGATGAACGATCTCCTCCTGCTTCCGTTTTTGATAAGCGACCAGGACTTCCTTGCGCGTCTCGTCGCTCATCAGAACTCCGCCGGACTCCGTGGCGCGAAAGCCTTTCCCTTGAACCTGGCGCCGATTGATGAGGGACAACGCCAGGCGATCCGCCAAGAACGGGCGGAACTCCTCCATGAGATCCAGCGCCAGGCTGGGACGTCCGGGCCTGCCGGCGTGGAGAAATCCGACGGCCGCGTCCAGCCCCGCGGACTCGCACGCCGCGCGCGCGTCGTGAGCGAGCATGGAATAAAGAAACGAGAGCAGCGCGTTCACGTTGTCCAGCGGCGGACGACGGTTGCGGCCGCGAAATTGAAAGTCCTCCTTCTGGGCGACGATCAAGTGATCGAAGACCTCGAAATAAACCCGCGCCGCGTCCCCCTCGAAGCCGCGGAGAGTCTCCACGTTCGCTTCGTCGCGGATCGAGTTGAGGCTGAAGCTCAAATGCTTCAGCGCCTCCTCGATCTTCTCTCGTCCGGCCAGTTCAGGAGAATCGCGGAGCGCGCGCTGAAGCGTGGTGCGGCAGTTGGCGATCTTCGCCGCGACGAAGGTGCGGGCGATCTTCACGGCGGCGGCAGGGTCGTCGGCGCGGCGATACTGTTCCCGGCGAAGCAGGACATTGCCCGGAGTGAAGCCTTGGACCTTCGCTAGAAAGCGCCCCGTCTCCGTCATGAAGGAGATCGCCATGTTCCTTTCGGCGCACTCCCCCATCAGCGCCGGGCTGCACGAAACCTGGCCGAAGCAGACGATTCCTCCCAAGTTGTGGAGTGGAACGCGCATGCGCGTTTCCTGCTCCACGCGAACCGCGACGGCCTCCCCGTCTTTGGCCAAGTAAGCGCCCTGCGTGGTCACGAACAGCGTGTTGAGATAGTGCATCATGACGGCGCACCCCGTTCTCCGTCCCCGGCAAGGGCCGCGGAGAGATACGCCGCCGCGGAGCGCCCGGGCGCATTGCCGTCCGGAAGGCACAGGTCCAGCAGAGAGCAGTTGTCGCACTTCGGCTCACGCGCGGCCCGCGGAGTGATCCCCGAAGCGATGAGCCTGTGCAGCCGCTGCGCGACCTCCTCCGTCTCGCGCCGCAGGTCCGCGTCGAAAGTCACCGGCTCGCGACGCCGCGTCTGCCCGTAAAAAAGAGCGCCCTCGGGTATGGACGTTTGGAGCATCTCCTCCAGGCAAAGCGCCTGACCGCACAACTGAACTTCGTCCCGACGGTCCCTCTTGGGCTTGCCCCTTTTGTACTCGACCGGGAACGGCAACCACAGGCCCTCCACGTCTTCAAGCCGGATTCCCCGAACCGCAACAGCGGGTGCCGATTCAATCCGATGAAACTCCACCGCATCCGCCTTGCCCACCAAGCCCAGCCGCAAGCAACGTAGCGGAAGTCCCCGCGCTGTTCGAACGCTCCCCCGCGAATCTGAACCCTGCGAATCCACTTTCTCGTGAAGATGCTGGCCTTCGACTGTGAACGAATTCTCGGCCCACAGCCCCTCGATGTGAATCAAGGCGCACTGGCGTTCGCAGAAGGCCAGGTGCTGAAGGGCCGAGAGCGGCAAGCAATCGGCTTCGGCATACGCGCCACGCATCGGAGATATTAAAGAATCCGCGACATTTTAACGCCGCTCGGAATATCCTTATCGTCGACTGAAACTGCGTAATCGGCAAAGGTTCGCGCCGGCCCATCAGTCTTGCGCTTGATTTGTACTCTGTCGAATAACGTCACCGCTGGAGCGTTGCCCAACGGACTCTCATGCTTGAAAACGATGAGCCCCCGCGCGGACATCATCCCTCTAGCCGCCGAGCGATCGAGGTCGAACATCATCTTTAGCGCCTGCCAGAACAGTTCCAAATCACTCTCACTGAAGCCGGTCTTCTTGGCGGGAGGCACGTTCACGAAACCATGCGACTTATAGAGGCCATACGGAATCGTCGCCTTGCGCCCCATCGTGCGATTGCCCCCCTCCTGATCTGCCGACTCTTTCTCCGTGGTCACGGCCATGCGCGTGATCGAATGTTCGGCCGGGATGATCCGCTCCAAAGAGCGGGCGAACGTCATCTGCACTGGTCCCAGAACTTGGCCTGCGTTGAAGTCTCCGGTGCTCATGACCGCGCCGAAAGTCCTGATGTCGAAGAAATTCGCGCACAGCCATCGGCGCGCTTCCTCGTTCTTCCCCGCATCTTTCCCCGATTTGTTTTCTTTAGCCTCGTCCTTGATTTTCTTCGCCTTCGGATCAATCCCGACCGCCTCGGCCCCACGCTCGATCTGCTTGTTCAACACTGCTTTTTCCATGATGAACAACTCGAAAGGCGCTTTGTTTTCCTTCGCCGCGAGAACGTAATTGCGGACCTTACGCTTGAGGCAGACGTCGGTGACAAGCCCCTGCCCAGTCTCAGGATCCACTCGCGGCAAGTTCCCGGCATCGGGATCGCCGTTGGGGTTGCCGTCAGCGACATCAAATAAATAAACAAAATCGTAACGGTTCGAAATGGGATCCATGATCACGCCTCCTTGAGTTCAGCCGGCACGTCTTCTCTCTTCGCAAAAAAAGCCTGACGTTGATGGTAGTATCCGATTGCAAACAGGCCCTGGTCTTCCATCATCAATGCCGCGGGAAATTTCTCAGCCGGCAGCAGCCCTATGACGGCGGAAATCATTTTGTCCAGATTGACCGCCTGGCCTGGACGATCTTTCCGGAGCTTCGCGATGTGGTGTTTAGACAAGCTGAGCAGGCGAGAAAACACGGTTACAGGCGCCGTTGAAGCTGCCCCGTAAAAGCGATCTCCGATGTTGGCATTCGTCTGCCCCTGCGCGGCAGCTTGCAAGTGTTCCAGGACCGCGAACAGTCTACCCAACAGATATGATGTGCCGGTATTTTTCTCATCCAGCATGGCTTTAACCCCCGACGATTCCGGACGATTTTTCAAACGACACAAAACAGCCTTTATGACCTGCATCCGAAAATAGCTGCGGTTCCAGTCAACTTTACCGGTCTTCCTGTTGATGCTCAACGGTCCCTCTGCCTTCACTCGACGCAAAGCCATGGGAAGCAGTGTCAGAGGCAACGCTCCGTCGTTGAGAATAGAACCGAAGAACTCGGCCGCTAAGTTAGGCGGGATGTTCTTGTCCTCAGCTCTCAAAACGATGGACCGCAACAATCCATTGATTGACGCGGTGGGCTGATGTTCGAACGGGAATGCCAACGCCAAGTCGCCGAAGTACCGCCGCACCCGTTCCGCCATAACCGCGACGCTAGTCGTATGCCAATCCCGAATCGTAGCTCGACCCTGCCCCCCCGAAAGAGTCAGGGCAAAAAATTTTGTTTTATCATCGAGCAGGAGCGGCCTGCCGATCTTTGGCGCTTCCAAGAGCCGTCCGACCGCCGACGGGTCGGGGTTCGAAAACACGCTTTCAAAAATATCCGCAAATTCATTCCCGGGGTCGGCCGCCCAAAAAACAGCAGTCGTATCATCACTCAACCGAACATTCCGACGCGGTAAAATGCTACCGCTATCGCGGGGGTCTCGATAATCGGAATCAAGAAGGCGATTAAGTGCCCGGGCGTA
Source organism: Elusimicrobiota bacterium (assembly GCA_013044195.1). Taxonomy (GTDB): domain Bacteria; phylum Elusimicrobiota; class Elusimicrobia; order UBA1565; family UBA9628; genus GWA2-66-18. The sequence goes on from JABEUV010000055.1 coordinate 4,231, forward strand.
GGCTTCCGCCGCGGGGCGGCTGACGGTCGCATTCTCATTTCGCTCAAGGCCGTACGATTCGAACGCCGGATCATTAAACGAAACCAAGGCAACGCCCGACTTGGACCCGCCGGGAACTTTTTTCAATGCATCATGTTTATCGACCGCAGAGCACCTCTCACCGGTGACCAAGCATGTCGCAGCACCTCCGCCAACCTGGGTTCTTTGCTGCGCCCACCATCGGCGCACAGCCGGCCGATCGCTGACCAGCCCCTCATCGCCAGAAACACGAAAGACAAACCAATCGCCCGCCTCATAATCCTTCGGCAACGCGGCCTCACGATTTTTTGATTCGCGCTGTCGCTCCAGAAAAGCCAAGACGGCGGACAATCCTGGGTCCTGAGTCGCAGTCCCCGCCTCACGCACCAGAGCGATTGAAGAATCTAGTTGCTCGTCTGTCCTCTCCCAGGAATCGTCAACGCGCCGCACTCCAAAGACATAATCCGCCTTGTCATAAAGGAATTGCGCGGCTACGCCCGAAGTCCGGCCTTCGGTCTTGGGAACGCATTTTCGATCGGGCCTCGGCTTTCCTTTCCGATCAGGTTTTCGCAAGTCAATAAGATTCAACAACCGACCGTCTTCTGCCAAATCGACAAGACGACTGACCGGCTTATCTTCGTAGTCCGGGTCATGCATGAGACCTTCGGCCTCGGCCAAATCCTTCAACGCGGCCAGAATCATCGTGACTTCGCTTCCTCAGCCGGCCAAGAATCAGGCGGCGCCACCTCAACGACTCCATGCTTAATTTCGGCATGGAAAAAATGTGGCTTGTTCTTATCCCCGAACTCGATGTCGTAGAGCATCCAGCCCAGGTCGCGCGTCTCGTTGATGGCAGCGATGGGACCCGCATGCGGCTTGAACCAGGCCGCGAACTCGCGGCAGCCGAGGTAGGGAGTCCGGTAGCACTGGCCTTTTTCAAGGCGGCGGCGGAACATTTCCTCGAACTTGACGGGATTGTCCTCAGGCCCCGCCTTGGCAGTCATCTGAAAGCCAGCCTCGATGATGTACTCCACGTCGCGCAAGGCCAGGGTGTGTCGCTGCGCCCGGTCCTCATCAACAAAGAGCGGCTCCATCTGTACGCCGCGTTTCATAGCGCTCTTGGCGCTTGTCACGGCGAGCTTGCGGGTCACTTCATTGCGCTTGAAGCTCATCCAGCGAATCTCCTTCAGCACATGAATGCGCTTGATCGTCCAGGAGATGGCGGGCTTCCAGAGGATCGCCTCTAAGACGCCGCGCGCCGCGGAAGGCGTGATGACCTCATAGCTCACCCGCTCGACCTTCAACTCGGGCCGAGTGAAACAGGCGATATCGCCGCCGACATGCACCGAGAACATTGGGCTGTCCATTTTTACCCGATCAACGCGGCTGGATCGGCCGCAGGAGTCTCCTTTCCGGCGAGCAGACCGAATTCATCCGTGTAGAGATGCCTATAGGCCGGAGTCAACGCGAGAAACAAACCTCCTGCGGAGTATAGCACACCCGTTTTGAGCCAACCGTCGACTTGTCGGCGTGGGATAGACACAGAATAGCCCTGCACTTTTCGCGCCAAAAGGCGCAAGAATGCAGGGTTGTCCACCTTATCCGCTTGAGCCAACAGATCAAGCGATTCTTTCCTATTCTCCGGCGGCCCCCACGGAACAATGACCGCTGCCTGCCAGTCCGAATTGATGAGCTTGACTTTTTCCGAGACAGACTCGAACTCGAACTGCTCGCGCAGATTTTGCACGCCATGTTTATCTTGAACACGTCCGAGCCGCTTGTCGAAATCCCCATAAATCTCAGGATCAAACAAATCCATGTCTGGATTCGCCGCGAACATGGAGTCGGTTTCATGGGCGGCCGTGCGCAAAGCGCCGACCGGTGGCGGCGTCGGAGCGTTGAAGATAACCAGTCTTCCCTCCTGAAGACGCCCCTCGCGGTTGCACCGACCCGCCGATTGGATCAGCGAGTCCAGTCCCGCCATGGCGCGGAAGACTACAGGAAAGTCGAAATCAACTCCCGCCTCGACAAGCTGAGTCGAGACGACGCGCACCGGCTTATTCTGAGCTTTTAATTCAACCTTGACTGCCGTGATCCTCTCTTGACGATGGCGCGGACACATGAGGGCGGACAGATGGAAAAGTGGTTCGCCGGGTTTAAGCACCTGAACGCGTTCGGCCAAAACGCGGGCGTCGTCGCGCCGATGAGTAATGGCCAACGCCCGAGGTTCTGCGGCAACGAGCGCCGCGATCTCGTCCCAATCCTTCGCCGCGGTGCGTTGCGGTCGCACGCGACGCAAGCAATTGAAGGATGCGCGAATCTCTTCCGGAGTTCCCGCAATCTCGACGATATCCCGAAAGCCGGATATCCTTCTTCCGTCTGGAGCCGTGCGCGCCTTCAACACGGGCTGAGTCGCTGTGGACAAGACAATGCTGGAACCATAGTATTCCGCCAATCCATCGAGAATCTCCAGGATCGGAGCGAGAAAATCCGTCGGCAACGTCTGTGTCTCGTCGATGACGATGACGCTGCGGGCTAAATTGTGGAGTTTCCGGCATTGCGAGGGCCTACGAGCAAAAAGGGATTCGAAGAACTGCACGGCCGTGGCGACGATCAATGTAGCATCCCAGTTTTCCGCGGCCAGACGATTCTTATGATTCTCCTTTTCAGGATCGATGCTACTGTGATGCTCGATGAGTACGAGTTCGTCGGCGTCTTGCGCATGGCCATCGAGAGCTCGGTGATAGGACGCGACAGTCTGGTCGATGATAGTCAAGTAAGGCGCGACTACAATTACTCGATCCAAACCGTTCGCCTGAGCATGTTCTAATGCGAATGCAAGCGACGCATAGGTTTTCCCTCCGCCGGTCGGGACGGTCAGACTGAACACCCCTGGCTGCCGCGAAGCCGCCTCACGACAATTCTGAAGGACTTGCCGCCGCAACTCATTGACCGGGCCTGGAGCCGCACCTGCCGTCACTTCATCCAAGTGCGTTCTGAGACGACGCGCGAGGACATCCACCGATGGAAAACCCCCGCGAAGCCGCGCCCTCGATTCGTCGTAGAAAGACTCCGTGTCCAAGAAATCGGCATCCACCAATGCCGAGAACAGCATCCGAGTCCAGAATTCGAAGCGGCGTTTCGAGAATCCGCGATCTCCGGCCGTGATGCCGACAGTGGAAGACAAAAACGGAGGCGCGCTCAATTCTGGAACCGAAGATATCCTCGGCGGAACTTGATCGATTCGGACCTCTTTGAGCAATTCCGTGGTTCGAGGATGACGCTCCCCTTTCCAGTATGAGAGGTTCTGCAATCCGCAATGGTGCCCGGCGATTCCCAGGGCGATCGGAATACCCTTGCTTCCCAATTTTCCCTGGGCGAAAACCGCGCCGACAGAGGAGTGGTCGACGCGCGTTGCCGCATCGTCATCTTTTATGTGAGCGTTTTCACCGCCAGCCGCCATAATCATCTGCTGAAATGCCGGACGATATTTTCCCAGGTCGTGCCAGCGTGCGGCGCAGCGTGCCCAGTCTTCTGAATGGAATTTTCGCCCGAATGCCGCCGCAATCTCTCCGGCATCCGTAAGATGATCCTCTAAAAGATGAACGCGCCCGTTTTTGGGGTCGCGGTGGGCGAGAGGCGACGTCATCTCGAATGGCAGCATCGCAAAAGTTGAAAATTACTTACGGGCCCTTGAATTCGGGGCCGGTTCGGCTATAATAAGCATAGGTGAACATGGCTACGCATTCCCTCCCCAAGAAATCCAGACGCTCCTTGACCTCCCGCCGAAAAAAGCAGGAGGAGAAGCTTCTGGCCATGAGCGACGCAGAGTTCGCCGAGCAGATGCGCGGCACACTCTCCTGGGCGTCGGATGTCGTCAAGAAACGCTCCTAAGGTTTCTCAAACGGCTTGCCTTTGTCCGGCGCTTCCAGTTCGATGGCCATGCTTAGGCTTTGCGCTCTGAGCTTGCGGTAGGCACGATACCATAGGACGGGGTCGGCCAGGCGCAGGCGGTCCATCATCAGAATCAATCGTTCCGCGGCATCTTCGTCGTCCGAGTCAAGTTGAAGACGGCATTCCTGCGCGATCTTGTCCGCTGCGTCAAGAATATCCAGCGACTGCCCGGCGAGATACTGCTGATTTCTGAAAAGATCGCGGATACGCCGGCGGATGACGCGGTTGAAATAATTCGCGGGAAGAAGGCCCAGGAGCTCCTCGATCTCTTCGGTGGATAAAGCGCGCGCGCCGCGGGCCTGCGCCTCAAGTTCGGCAACGCAGTGGGATATCTCTTCCTGTGTGAATCCCTTGAAGCGTCTCTCGTAGTCGGGCATCGACCTTTCCGGATATCAGCGGATCAAGCCCAGTTCCCGCCCCACCTTGCCGAACTTCTCCAGAGCGAAGTCCAGGTCCTTGGTCGTGTGGCCGGAGCTGACGATCGTGCGCAGGCGGTCGCGGCCGCGCGCGACGATGGGGAAGGTGATGGCCAGGGCGAAGACGCCCTCGTCAAAGAGGCGGGCGGAAAACTCCTTGGCCTTCTTGGCATCGCCGACCATCACCGGCGTGATCGGGGTCTGCGACGCGCCCGTATCGAAGCCAAGCTTTTTGAGGCCCGCTTTGAAATGGTGCGTGTTGTCCCACAGCTTCTGGATGCGCTCGGGCTCGTTCAGCATCACATCGACGGCGGCCGCACAGGTGGCCACGACGGAGGGCGGGTGGGAGCTTGAGAACGTGAAGGGGCGCGCGACGCTGATCAGGTAGTCGATCAAGCGCCGCTCGCCGGCCACGTAGCCGCCGATGGAGCCGACCGCCTTCGACAGCGTGCCGATCTGGATCTGCACGCGGTCGGAGAGTCCGAAGTGCGCGGGCGTGCCGCGGCCGTTGGGGCCCATCACGCCGGAGGCGTGCGCGTCGTCGACCATCACGAACGCGCCGTAGCGCTCCGCCAGCGCCACGATCTCCGGCAGAGGCGCCACGTCGCCGTCCATGGAAAACACGCCGTCGGTCACGATCATCTTGCGCCGCGCGGCGCGCGCCTCGGGGCTTTGCAGGATCATTTCCAGCGCCTTCATGTCCGCGTGCGGGTAGATCTTGCGCGCGGCCTTGGCCAGGCGCGCGCCGTCGATGATCGAGGCGTGGTTGAGCTCGTCGGAGATCAGCAGGTCCTTGTCGCTGGACATCAAGCTTTGACAGCAGGCGACGTTGACGGTGAAGCCGGACTGGAAGACCAGGCAGGCCTCGGTGCCCTTGAAGCGGGCCAGCTTTTCTTCAAGCGCCAGATGAATGTCCTGCGTGCCGATGATGGGCCGAACCGCGGCGGTGCCCACGCCGTGGGAGTCGACGGCGGCCTTGGCCGCGGCCTTGAGCTTGGGATGCTCGGTCAGGTCCAGATAATTGTTCGAGGTGAGGTTGACCACCTTCTTGCCGTCGATGACCGACACCGGCGCCTGGTGGCCCGTCAGCACGCGCAGGCGCACGAAGCGGTTTTCGTTCTTGAGCAGGGCGATCTCCTCGTCGAGGAAATCCATCACGGCGGAAGTGGAAGCGTTCATAGGCCGATTATAGCGAACGATAGGCTAAAATTGACGCCGATGAAGCGCCTGGACGTTGCGACGGTCCTCCTTCTGGCCCTGTGCACCGCCGGCCTGCTGAGCGGGCTGGGGCGATTGCCCGCGCTGACCAGCGACGAGGCCTGGGTGGGCCTCTACGCCGGCCGCCTGGCCGCGCTCGGGCTGTTCACCCCGCACGAGATGAACACCTACACCGGTCCGCTGTTCGGCCTGGCGATCATGAAAATGTTTGCGGCGCTGGGCGCGAGCGTGCGCTCGCTGCGTCTGTTCGGCGCGGGCGCCAACGTCCTTGCCTTCGTCCTGCTTGCCGCCCACCTGCGCCGCCGCGGGGGCGCCGCCGCGGCGGCTTGGTGGGCGCTGGCCCTGACGGCCAGCGTCTACCTTCTGCTCAAGTCCCGCCAGGCCTGGGAGTGCTACGCGCTCCAGCCGACGCTGCTGGCGCTGACGTTCTGGGTGCTGGATGGCCCCGCGTCCTGGCCGCGCGCGTTCGTGCTGACCGCGCTATGCGTGGTCGGAGCGCAGAACCATTTTATTTATCTGTCGATCCCGCTGAGCCTGTGCGTGCTCTACACGGCGCGCGCCCAGCGCGGCGAACCCGGCGCCGACGCCTGGCTGCGGGCCGCCGCCTCCGCGCTGGGCGCGGGCGCGATCCTGTTTCTGGTCAAGCCGCGCCTGACCGACGCCGCGTGGAGCGTCGAGCGCGTCTGGGCCTTGCCCTTGTTTTTTGCTTTGCCCGCGCTGTCCGCCGCCGCGTTCGCCGCCGGGCCCTGGGAGCGGCCGCTCCTGCGCCTGCTGCCGCGCCGCGCGGGCGCGTACGTCTTCGCGCTGGGGCTGACCGCGTTCGCGGTCTGGCACGGCGTGCCGCTGTGGCAGGCCCTGTCCGGGCCGACGCTCTGGAAGCGCACGTTTTCCTGGGACGCCCCGGCCTTTCTGGACGCGCCGCTGTGGCTTTGGGGAACCTTGGTCCTTTCCGTCGCGGCCTGGCGCGCGGCCCGCGCCTGGTACGGCCGGGAGGGACTCACGTCGCCCGAGACCACGCTGGCGCTGTGGCCCGCGGCCTACGCCGCGATCTTCATCCTGTTTCGCAACACGTCGTCGTTTCGCTACTACTCTCTGATTCAGTTCCTGACCTTGGCTTCCGCGGCCGCGGGCCTGGCGCGCCTGCCCCGGCCGGACCGCCGCTGGGCATTGGCCCTCGGCGTCTGCGCCGCCGTCGCCGCGCAGGCCGCGTTCTGGCGCGAACTGCGCGCCCCCGCCGACCGCCGCCCTCTGCGCTTCAAGATCGGCTGGCACGCGGAGAACTCCCTGGATTTCGCGCGCAAGGACGCCATTTTCGCGGCCTTCGACGCCTCCGGCGCTTGCGCCGTCGGCCGCCAGCAGGACAGCTTCGTCTCCATTCCGCTGGACTTCCACCACCTAATGAGCGACCCGCATCCGTGCGATCCGGCGCGCACGTTCACCGCCGTCCAGTGTCCGGATTGCACCCGCCCGCCCTTCTTCCGCTGGGAGACCGCGCCGAACTCCGCGCCGGGCCCCCACGGGCTTTGAGCCGGAATTCGCGCCCAGGCTTCAGGGCCGACCGGCCGGGTCGTCGTTCGCCAGGGAGTGCCGTTTCAGCAATCGATACGCCGCCTCCAGGTGACGGGGGAGGATCCTCCCGCTGCGCGAGGCCATGAGATTGCTCCCGTCTCGGAAGATGGAGACGGCGCGGGAGGCGGCGTCGTAGTCTTCCCGGTAGTCGTCGGCAAGGCCCAGGACGTGGCCGAACTCGTGGGCGGGCTGGGCGTAGGGGATAGGGCTGCGGCGCTTCTCTTCGTCCAGAGGATTCAGTATATTTGCAAATAATAGATAAGTTATGATAAGTCGAGCCGTCGATCAGCTTTCACGACAAGAGACGCGGCCACGGGGGGCTCTTATGCCCGAAGACAAACGGACGGATGACGCCAAGGACATACTCTCGGCTTTAGAGGAAATTATTTCGTCCACGCGGGACGCCGTTGCGCCGCCGCCGCCGCCGCCTCCGCCGCCCGCCGCGGCCCCCGTTGAGACCGTGATGGAAGCCCGTCCCGCCCCGCCCAAGGTCGTCATGGTCATCGACGACGATCCCGACGTGCGCATACTGCTGGACCACAACGTCCGTAAGGCGGGCCTGCGCGCGGTCACGGCCGCCGACTGGCGCGACGCCGACGCGAAGCTGGCGCAGACGCCTCCGGACCTGATCCTCCTGGACCTGATGCTGCCCGGACGCAACGGCTACGAAATTCTGCGCGAACTGCGCGCCGCCGGCCACGAACGCATCCCCGTGGCCATCGTGACCGCGCGCTCCCTGGACTCCTCGACCGTCGCGCTGCTTCTTCAAGAGCCGAACGTCGTCGATTTCTTCGCCAAGCCGCTGGACATGCCGCGCCTGACCGACTTCCTGCGGCGTCGCCTGGGCGGCTCGTCGCCCTCGCCGCGGCAGGGCCGGCGCGGCGGCGGCCTGCCTTCGGACAACTGACGCGAGAACGACCGCGACCGTCAGGGCACGAAGACGACTTTCCCGCAGCTTTTGTCGGGAGAGGTCATCGCGGCGAAGCCCGCGGCGTAGTCCTTCAGCGGGAATTGGTGGGTGACGACGGGTCTTAAATCGACGGCTCCGGAACGCAGCAAGCGATCGGTCTTGTACCAGGTCTCGAAAATCTCGCGGCCGACGATGCCGTGCACGCGCACGCCCTTGAAGATCAGGTCGTTGGCCCAGTCCAGCTCGATTTTCTTCGACGGGATGCCGAAGGCGGTGATGCGTCCGCCGCTGCGCACGTTCTTGAACGCCGCGGTGATGGCGGCCTGAGCGCCGGACATCTCGCAGACCACGTCGAAGCCGTCCTTGACCTTGCCGGCCTTGATGGGGTCCTCGTCGGGCGAGACCACCGTCGTAGCCCCCATGCGCAGCGCCAGCTCGGCGCGATATTTGGATCCCTCGACGGCCACGATGCGGTCGGCGCCGGAGGCCTTCGCGACGGCGATGGAAAACAGCCCTTGCGGGCCGCAGCCCATCACCAGCACGGACTTGGCCGCGACCGGCTCGACCAGCACGGAGTAGACCGCGTTGCCAAACGGCTCGAACATCGAGCCTATATCCTTGAGAGAGTCGTCGGAGTGCTTCCACGCGCAGCGCGCGGGCACGACCGCGTAGTCGCCGAAGCCGCCGGGCCCGTCGATGCCGATGATCTTCATGTCCCGGCAGACGTGGCGCTGGCCGTTCTGGCACTGGTAGCACAGGCCGCAGAAGATGTGGCTTTCGACGGAGACGAAGTCGCCCTTTTTAAAATCGCGCGCGGACGCGCCCACCTCGGCGATGGTGCCGCAGAACTCGTGGCCGAACGTGCTGGGCGTCTTGAAGCGCTCCGGCGCCCAGGAGTTCCAGTTGTAGATGGGCAGATCGGAGCCGCAGATCGAGGCGCGGTGCACCTTGATGAGGACCTCGTCGGGCTTGACGCGCAGATCGTCGGCGGACGCGTAGTCGGCGCCGGGCGCGGCGGACTGCTTTAGAAGAGCCTTCATTCGAACATGTTCCTCGCCACGAACAAAAGATTCTCCTTGCGCTCGCGGATGCGCCGGTAGAAATACGGAAACCAATGCGTGCCGTAGGGCACGTAGATGCGCACGGTGTGGCCCTGGCCGCGCAGTTCGCGCCAGCGCTTCGGGCGCAGGCCGTAGAGCATCTGCAGCTCGTAGTCGGACTTCACCAGGCCCGCGGCGTCGCAGGATTTGAGCGCGGCCTCGATGCGCGCGTCGTCGTGCGTGGCGAAGGCGGGCAGAGGCGCGCCGGCCAGAATGGCCGCGCACTTGTCGTAGTTCGCGTTGACGTCCTGCTTGGACGGGAAGGCGACGTCGGCGGGCTCCTTGTAGGCGCCCTTGCACAGACGCACGCGCGCCTTGCGCGCGACGGCGTCGCGGCAGTCGGCCTGCGTGCGGCGCAGGTAGGCCTGAAGCACGACGCCCATGTTGGGGTAGCGGTCGTGCACGGCATAGAACAGATCTAAAGTCTTTTGCGTCCACGCCGAGCCTTCCATGTCGACACGCACGAAATTCTTGAGCCGCGCCGCTTCCTCCACGATGCGGGTCAAGTTGTCGCGCGCCAGCGCCGGATCGATGGCCAGGCCGATCTGCGTGAGCTTCAACGACACGTTGCAGTCGACGCCGGTGTCGGCGATGCGGCGCAGCATGGCCAGGTTCTCCTCCGCCGCGGCGAGCGCCTGCTCGCGCGTGAGGCTGTCCTCGCCCAGGTTGTCGAGCGTGGCCTTGAGGCCGTCGGCGTTCAGCGCGCGCACAGCACCTATCGCGTCGTCGACGGCGTCCCCAGCCACGAAACGGCTTGCCAGAAATGTGAGGGCTCGCATCGGCGCGATTCTAGCATTCCGCGCACGATAAAATCGCGCCGCCTACGCGGCTTTCAGCGCGAACAGGGCCCAGCCGGCAAGAAACAGAAGTCCGCCGAGCGGCGTGATCATCCCGAAGCGGCGCTCTCCGGTGAGCGCGAGAAGGTACAGGCTTCCGGAAAATAAAACGGGCTCATGACAGATTATTGTGAACGTGAACCCAGCCCCAAGGCGAGAATACTCCCATCCAAGGGGTGCAGACTTGGATGATTTTCAGCCGCATGTACTCGTCGTCTCGGAAGCCGTAGGCGCGGCGGATGAGATTCTTGGCCTTAAGGTTGGTCGACTCGATGTATCCCAGCGAGACACGCTTGTCGCAACAGGCTAGGATGCCGTCGAAATGAGACTCCACCATGCGGGCGAACTTGTGGTAGGGCTTGAGCCGGCTCCACTTGAGCTGATCGACCCACGCATTAAAGAAGCGGCGCGCGCAGGTCTTGGACTTGTAGGTCCAGAGGTGGGTGAACGACTCTTTGAGCAAATGCGCTTTGAGCAGTTTGCGGCTGGCTCCCAGCAAATCATTGAGCGCCTCCCGGGCTTTACCGCGGACGTGGGCTTGCCGAGCAAGCAGGATGAACTTCTTGCCGGCCAGAAGTCCCCGGAAGCGGCCGGCCGCCTTGGCAAGCTCCGCTCTCCTGACTTCGTTGAGCGCGTCGAGCAAGTGGCGGATGATGTGGAACTTGTCGTAGATGATCGTGATGCCGGGGCAGTGGGCCTTGAAGCTGTTGCGGTAGGGCTTCCACATGTCCATGACGCCGTGGGTGATGATCTTGGCTCTCTCGACGCCGAACCAGCGCCAGAACTTCTTGAGGTCTTTCTCCTTGCGACCGGGAACGACGGCGAGCAGTTCGGGGCCGCGAGGCCCCTCCAGCGCGCTGAGCATCGTCAGATAGTTCTGTCCGCGGCCCGTCGCGATTTCGTCGACGCCCAAAACGGTGATGCCGTCAAGCGGCCGCTCGGCCTGGATTTTCTCCAGCGCCCGTTTGTCGATCCTCTTGACCGTGGCACGATGCAGAAGCATCAAGGCACCGGCGGCCTTGACGGTCATGACCTTGCACAGTTCATGGACCAGGGCGGCCAACGGGCGCGTGACCATGGGACCGTCCGCAGCGAAGGGCAGCGGCTCCAGGTTGATGCCGCACTCCGGGCAATTGACCCGGAAACGTCGCACGCGCAGGAAAGTGGGGTACTGCCACAGCGGCAGATGCTGGACCTCGATGCGCCAGCTCGAATGCGGCTTTCGGATCGGCCGTTGGCATTGGCCGCAGGCGTGGGGTCCTCGAAGACGTTTGAGCTCAAGGATAACGGACCATTGCCCGCGGCGCGGCTCAATGGCCAGCGCGGCAACACAATACCCTGGAAATCCCAGGAGCTTTCTGAGACAATAAAGGCGCATCGAGTGGGGCCTCCCCGACGTCCATTTGCCGATGAACGCCGGGAGTTTACCCTACTCGATGCTTCGTTTTTGGGCTTCCGCCTTCACAAAATACTGTCATGAGCCATAAAACGATGCCGCCCGTGAAGCACCAGCCGGCCTTGTCGGGGCCGCGCAGGGCGGCCAGCAGGAGCAAGGCGAGCGCGTGATAGGCCTGGTAGCGCGCGCCGGTCTCGAAAACCGCCAACATCTCCGGCGTCAAGCGCGCTTTCAGGCCGTGCGCCGCGAACGCGCCCAGCGCCACGTCGAGGAACATCAGGCCGGCGCCCAATCGGGCCCAGAACGCCGGGTTCACAGGGACTTCCAGAACGCGGAAAAATCCTTCGGCGGCTCGGCGATGAACTCGGCCGGACGGCCGGAGGCCGGGTGTTCGAAGGCCAGGCGATAGGCGTGCAGCATCAGCCGCGGCGCCCGCGGTGCGCCGGCGGCGGGCTTGTCGAACTCCGGGTCGCCCATCACGGGATGGCCGACGTGGGCCAGGTGCGCGCGGATCTGGTGCGTGCGTCCGGTCAGCGGGTGGGCCTCCACCAAGGTCGCAGACGTCTTGCGCGCGACCGGCTTGAAGGCGGTCTCCGCGGATTTGCCCAGCGCCGTCACCACGATCCGGCGCAGGCCCGGCGCGCGGCCGACCGGCGCCTGCACGCGCGAGGCTCCGCTCATCGCGCCGCGCGCGATGGCGCGGTAGGTCTTGTCCATCGCGCGCTCTTTAAAACCCGCGCACAGCGCGGCCCAGGTCTCCGGATCCTTGGCCACGACCAGCACGCCGCTGGTGGGACGGTCCAGGCGGTGGACGATGCCGCAGCGCGGCGTGCGCGCCTTGAGGATGGCCGGACGATACACCTGGAGGAGTGCGGCGAGATTATCCTCGTTTTCGGCGCGCGCCGCTTCCGGGCGGGTCAGCCACGACGCGCCCAACGGGTGCATCAGCAGGCCCGAGGGCTTGTCGAGCACAAGCAGGCGCTTGTCCTCGAACAGAATCCAGGACTCGAAATCGGACGCGGCGTCGGGCGTGCGCTCGGGAAGGTCCACCGTCACCCGCTCGCCCTCGGCCACGCGCGCGTCGGGCGCGCGGCGCTGACCGTCGACCAGAACGGCGCCCGCTTTCACCAAGCCCTTCAGGAACGCCCGCGAGTAGCCGTCCAGTGCGGCGGCCAAAAAGGCGTCCAGACGAGCGCCGCCGGACTCCACGCGCAGGACGCGCTTCAAGCGGGCTTCCGGCGCAACGTCAGAGCCGTCCCGGCCGCCACCAGCGCGGCAAGAGCCACGAACTGGGACGGCGAGAGGCCCAGCACGCCCGCGCCGCGGTCGTCGTCGCGCAGGATCTCGATTAAGAAGCGCGCCGTCGCGTAGAGCACGACGTAGAGCAGGAACGCCGAGCCCGCGCGCCAGCGCCCATCGCGCACGCGCGAGAGGCCCACGCGCGCGACGAACCAGGCGATGCCGGCGTTGGCCAGCGCCTCGTAGATCTGCGTGGGATGGCGCGACGGGTCACCGGCCAGCGGGATGCCCCAGGGCAGGTCGGTGTGGCGGCCGTAGCAGCAGCCGGCGGCCAGACAGCCCAGGCGGCCGATCGCGTGACCGATGGGCAGGGCGACGCCGAAATAATCCGAAAGCTTGGCGAAGTCGAACTTGTGCCGGCGCGAGGCGACCCAGCCCGCCAGCGCCGCGCCCACGAAGCCGCCGTAGAACACGAAGCCGTAGCGCACGTCGTGCCAGAGCACGGTGACGTCGCGCTCGACCAAGGCATAGCCCAGCTTGCCGCCGATCAGCGCGCCGCCGAACAGCCAGTAGACCAGGTCCCAGAACGCGTCCTCGGACAGACCCATCTCGCCGCGGCGCTTCTCCAGCCACCAGATCGCCGTCGCGTAACCGCCGGCCACCAGCACGCCGTACGTCGACAGCGTAAAAGAGCCGATCCTCAGCAAGGTTGGGAACATCGCGACCTCCAAGCCAGGACGACGCCGCCGGCCGCGATCAAGCCCAGGCCCGTGGCCTGGCCGGCGGTCAGACCGAACGCGAAGGGCACCGTGTCGCCGCGGTAGAACTCCAGAAAAAAGCGCTCCGCGCCGTAGGCCGCGAAGTAGGCCGCGATGACCAAGCCCGGGCGGCTTTTCTCCGTCTTGACCAGCAGGCGGTAGAGCGCCAGCGCGATCAATGCGTTGCCGAACGCCTCATAGAGCTGAGCCGGATGCAGAGGCACGCCCAGCCAATCGGGCCGCACCTGGGAGCGCGGGTCGCGGAACACCACCGCCCACGGCACGTCCGTGGGGCGGCCGTGGCAGCAGCCGGCCAGAAAACAGCCGAAGCGACCGAACACGTGCCAGAACGGCGCGACCACGGCGATATGATCGAACAGGCGCGCGGCGGGGATGCGCTTCCAGCGGCACAACGCGTAAATGCACAGCGGCACGCCCGCAAACGCCCCCAGCACGGAAAATCCGTGCGAGCCGGAAAACGCGGAGCTCCAGAAATCCGCCGAAAACGGCCGGGTGTAGACGAAGAGGAAGAAGAGTCTTCCTCCCAGGAACCCGCCCAGCAAAATCGCGTCGACCAGCAGCCAGAACTCGTCGTCGCCCTTGAGCCCGGCTTGGGCCGCGCGCGTCTTCAGCCACCCCAAGGACAGCACCCCGCCCAGCACGATCATCGCCCCGTAGCCGTAGAGGTGAAACGGGCCGAAGGAGAACAGCAGGGGGTGCACGGCTTACTCGGCCTTGCCGGGCGGCGGAAAGCGGTATTCGATCTCGCCCTTCTTGATATAGCCCAGGTCGCGGCGCGCGGCGCGCTCCACGCCGGAGTCGCCCGCGCGCAGGGCTTTCAGGCTGGCGTCCAAGTCGCGCTCGTCGCGCTCCAGGTCCGAGATCTCGCCGCGCAGGCGGTGCAGTTCCCGCCAATTGCCCACCAGGCTGCGAAAGCCCGCGTTGCCGAAGAACACGGCCAACAGCGCCCCGCCCGCGAGCGCGCGCGGACCGTGCTCGCGCGCCAGGCGCACGAACGGGCGCGCGCCGGCCTTGGCGCTCACCGTCTCACCGCGCCGCGGCCGCCGCGCGAAACGCCGCGCCGCCCGCGTACTCCGCCTTGGCGCCGAGCGCGGATTCGATCTGGCGCAGGCGGTTGTACTTGGCCAGGCGCTCCGAGCGGCAGGGCGCGCCGGTCTTGATGGCGCCGGCGTTGAGCGCGACGGCCAGGTCGGCGATGAACGGGTCCTCGGTCTCGCCGGAGCGGTGGGAGATCACCGTGGAGAACCCGGCTTTCTGCGCGTCGCGCACGCAGGCCACGGTCTCCGTCAGCGAGCCGATCTGGTTGAGCTTGATGAGGATCGCGTTGGCCGACTTCTCAGAGATGCCGCGCTTCAGGCGCTGGGGGTTGGTCACGAACAGGTCGTCGCCGATGATGCGCAGGCGCTCGCCCAGCTTCGCCGTCAGCGCGGACCAGCCCGACCAGTCGTCCTCCGCCAGGGGATCCTCAAGAGAGACGAAGCCGTACTTGGCCGACCACGCCGCGTACACCTCGCCGAGTTCGGCGGCCGAGCGCGGCTTCTTCTCAAGCACGTAGCTGCCGTCATGATAGAACTCGCTGGCGGCCGCGTCGAGCGCGAGGCGGACCTTGCCCGCGTAGCCCGCGTCGGCGATGGCCTTCGCCAGCACGTCCAGCGCCTCGGCGTGCGTCGCAAGCTTCGGCGCGAAGCCGCCCTCGTCGCCGACGGCGACGGTCATCTGGAGCGCGGCCAGCGCCTTCTTGAGAACTTGGTAGACCTCCGCGCCCGCGCGCAGGGCCTCGGCGAAGGACGGCGTCTCGGTGGGCACGACCATGAACTCCTGCACGTCCAGGCCGGAGTCGGCATGCTTGCCGCCGTTGATGACGTTGAACATGGGCGTGGGCAGAAGCCAGCGGTCTTCGGGCAGGCCGTAGGCCTTGCGCAGGAACGCATACAGCGGCAGCTTGACGGACACGGCCTGGGCGCGCGCGGCCGCCAGCGACACGGCCAGGATCGCGTTGGCGCCCAGGCGGCCCTTGTTGGGCGTGCCGTCGAGAGCGATCATCTTGGCGTCGAGCGCGGGCAGGTCCGCGGCGTCCAGACCCAAGACCGCCCTCGCCAACTCCCCCTCCACGTGGCCGACGGCCTGAAGCACGCCCTTGCCCAGGTAGCGCTTCTTGTCGCCGTCGCGCAGTTCCACGGCCTCGTGCGCGCCGGTGGACGCGCCGCTGGGCACGGCCGCGCCGCCGTGCGAGCCGTCGGCCAACGTCACTTCGGCGGAAACGGTGGGAAGGCCGCGGGAATCGAGCACTTCAAGCGCGCGGACGGATTGAATCTTGGCCATGGCGTTTTCTCCTAGATTTTTCCTTGGATCATCTTGCGGCCGGCGTCCAGCAGTTCCTGCAGGCGCTTGGGCTCGTGGGCTTCGGCGTAGATGCGCAGGACGGGCTCGGTGCCGGAACTGCGCAGTCCCAGCCAGGAGCCGTCGCGCAGGATGAATTTGAAGCCGTCGCTCTGGTCGATGCGCCAGACCGACGCGCCGATCAGTTCCAGCGGGGGCTTGGAGCGCAGGCGATCCTGAAGCTCGATGATCTGGCGCAGGCGCTCCACGTGCTGGTTGACGCGCGCGTTGTGAAACTCGCCCACCTTCTTCTGCAGGCGCTCGCGCACCGCCGCCAGGGGCTTGCCCTCGCAGGCGACCAACTCCAGCATCAGCACGCAGGCGAGTATGCCGTCCTTCTCCGGCACGTGGCCGCGGATGGACAGGCCGCCGGATTCCTCGCCGGCGAGCAGAAACGTCCCGGTCCTCAGCAGTTCGCCGAGAAACTTAAAGCCGACCGGCGTCTCCCGCGTCTCGGAACCGTGAGACTTGGCGACCGCGTCGATGAAGTGGGACGTCATCACGGAGCGCGCGGCCTTGCCCTTCATGCCGCGGCGCGCGGCCAGATGCTCGTAGGCCAGCGCGATCACGTCGTTGGCCGGGATCCATTCGCCGCCCGCGTCGATGATGCCGAAGCGGTCCGCGTCGCCGTCGCAGGACAGGCCCAGGTCGAACTTCCCTTTCTTGACCAGCTCGGTCAGTTCCGTCAGGGTCTCGGGCGAAGGCTCCGGCGAGCGTCCGCCGAACAGCACGTCGCGGTTTTCGTGGAGGGCGACGACCTGGACGCCCAGCCGCTTTTCCAGAAACGGCCTCAGGTAGTTGCGGCCCGAGCCGTGCATCGTGTCGACGGCGACTTTAAGCTTGGCCTTCTTGATCGCCTTGACGTCCAAGAGGGTTTCCAGCTGATCGAAGTAGGACTCGCGGAAATCCACGGTCTCGAACCAGGATTCCTTGACGGCGCGCTCCTCGGCCATGGTCTTGATCGCGTGCTCGCCCAGCAGTTCGACGCGGCGCTCCAGTTCCTCGGTCACCGTCGGCGAGGCGGCGCCGCCCCAATACGACATCCACTTGAGGCCGTTGAAATGGCTCTGATTGTGCGAGGCCGTGATCATCACGCCGCCGACGGCCTTGTGCGCCAGCACCGCCCACGCGGCGGCGGGCGTGGGCAGATCGGACGCGGAAAACAAAGTGCGCACGCCGTCGACGGCGAACACCGCGGCGACCTCGCGCGCGAAGTCCTCGGACATGAAGCGCGTGTCGTAGCCGACCACCACGGTGGGCACGCGGCTGGGCGCCGTGCCCTGGAGAAACTGGCGGTAGTCGTCGCTGTTATAGCCGACGTCGACGCTTTCCTTAACGCTGCCCGCCGCCGCATGGGCGACCCGGCGCACATTGGCGAAAGTGAACTCGTCTGAGACCACGCCGCGCCAGCCCGAAGTGCCGAATTTAATCATGGATCATCTTAGAAAAGCCGTAAGCCCGGGTCAACCGCGCCGCGCCCGATTTCTCTTTTCTTTTCTCTCTTTTCCCGACTGTCGCGCGGGCCGGAACGCGTCCCGCGCCGATCAATAGACGCTCGCCGCCGGCCGCTTGTGCCGCCGTCCGCCGCGGCAGAGTTCCGGCCCGACGGCTCTCGCGACATAACGGCGCCGGACTTGCAAGAACGCATGGGCGGGGTCCAGCGGCCGCGTGAAAACGAAATAAGCGGGTTTTGCGCAAAGGGATAATCCCCCGCCGAATCCAGGTCTTTAGGCCTATTGACACCTAGGCCCTAGGGCCTATTGCGAACGAACGGGGATAGGGTTATGCTGGGGTATCGAACGGACAAGGAAGCTCCCATGAAAAACCCCTCCCCGCTCCTCGTCGCGACCTTGCTTCTGCCGGCCGCGGTCGCGTTCTCCCGGGCCGAGACGACTCCCAGCCTGGACCTAGCCAGCATGTCGACGTTCGAAAACGGTCCGACCCCGACAGGCCCGGGGAATTGCACCGAACCGGGCACCGCGCGCCAGTTCATCGTCTTCCACGGCACCGTCAAGATGTCGGACGTCGCGACGCACAAGGATTCAGACTTCGTTTCATTGGACAAGGCGGACGATCCCGTCGTCAAGGGCTACCGGCAATGCCTCAATGAGCAAGCGCCGAAGGCCATGTTCAGCGCGATGGGCCTGCACGCCGCAGGCACGGGTGCCGTCGACAGCGGCCTCAGCGTCAACGGCGGCGCCGACACGCCGGCCATGCTCTTGGGCGCGTCGGGCCGCCAAGACGGGACCTCCGGTCAAGGCGGGCCCTCCGGCGGCAGGAAATTCGCCGCGATGGGCGGCTCGGGAGCATCCGACGTCCCCGCCCCGCTCGGCGGATCCGGCGGCTCTTCCGGCCTCTCCGGCACGGGCGCCGGGGGAGGCGACGCGGGCACGCCCGGTGCGGGAGACCCCGAAGTCCTCGGCAACAACGTCGGCCGGTTCATGGCCCAGCGGCAAGGCGGCTTCGGCGCGACGGGCGGCAACGGCGGCGGCTTCGGCGGCGGCGCGGCGTCCGCGTCCGCCCAGCCGGGCTTCGCCGACGGCGGCGCCGTCGCCGACTCCGGCTCGATTTCCCTGACCTACAAGGGCACCGTGAACGCCGACAGGCGCATGCACGGCGCGGAAAACCAGACGCTGAACAGCGGCATCCTGGCCCCCGCCAACGGCGCCTCTCAGGTGCCCAGCCCGGACGCGGGAAACCCGCAACCCCTGGGCTTTCGCGCGACCACCAATCAGTAGGTCTATGGGCCTAGGCCCTCGCGGGACCTAAGCCGCTCGCGCGTCCAGGCCGGTCCTGCTACCCTTGAAGCAGGATGAGAAACGCGGCGCTGACGGCGGTCCTGACTCTGGCGGCCCTGGCCTCCGCGGCCCGGGCTCAGGGCGTGCCCCAGGTCATCGGCTCGGACCCGTTGTCGCGCCAAATACTGGCCAAGACCTCCTTGCCGGACTCGGGCGTGACCGCCGCGGTGCGCACGGCTTCCGGCCGGGTGGTCGTGCTTCAGTTGGCCGACACCTCCTCGCGCTTTGCCGCGACCTTGGCCCCCGCCGCCGCGTCGCCCGCCGTCGCGCTGGCCCCCGCCGCGGGCCTGACGCCCAAGCACGCCAAGAAGGCCAAGACGCGCCGCCTGCCCAAGCGCGCGGTCAAGCAGCTCAAGCGCGTGGCCGCCGTCCGCCTGCGGCGCTGGTAGACAGCCGCGCCGCGCCGCGGACATGCTAGAATCCAACCTTGTCCAACGACTGGGCCCGCCTGTTCGCCGAACCGTTGCTGACCGCCGGGCAGCGCATTTCCGGCGCCCTGCCCGCGCTGTCGGCGGCGTTCCTCCTGCTCCTGGCGGGAATGCTGCTGGCGCGCTTCTTTCGCGTGGCCGTCGAGACCGTGCTGACGAAGATCCGCCTCGACGACCACACCAGCCGCGCCGGCCTCAATGAACTGCTGGCGCGCCTGGGCTTGGGCCGTTCGCCCACCGCGGTCGCGGCCTTCGTCGTCTACTGGTTTCTGATCGTCGTGTTCGTGGTGTCGGCGGCCAACGCGCTCAACATGACGGCCGTGTCGGACCTGCTTGAGCGCTTCGCGGCTTTCCTGCCCGCGCTCGTCTCCGCCGTGCTGATCGTGTTCGGCGGCCTGCTGTTCGCGCGCCTGATCTCGCAGATCCTCATCAACGCCTCGGAGGCCAACGCCATCCGCGGCGGCCGCGCGGTCGCCGCCTCGGTCTACACGATCGTCGTCGGCTACTCGGCGCTGGCGGCCCTGGAGCAGATCGGCGCGCGCCCCGCGCTGGTGACGTCCACCGCGCAGATCCTGCTGGGCTCGCTGGGCCTGGCGCTGGCCATCGCCTTCGGCCTGGGCGCCAAGGACCTGGCCGGCGAAATGCTGCGCGACGTGCTCAAGCGCCGACGCTGAAAGCCCGTCAGTTCGCCGCGGGCGCCGGAGGCGGAGGAGGCGCGGCCTCGCGCCGGGATCTCGGCGGCAGCCGCAACTTGATCGGAGCCAATCCTTGCACCGCCGCCGCGGGCGGCGGCGTGCCCGGCACCGGCGCATCGGAAGCCATGGGAGCCGCGACGACGCGCGCAGCGCTGCGTCCCCGCCACGCGCGCAACACCAACAGGCCCAAAGCCAGGGCCGCCACGATCAGGAACGACTCCAGAACGCGCCGCACGTTTTAGTCCATGTAGTCGCGCAGGGACTTGCTGCGCGACGGATGACGCAGCTTGCGCACCGCCTTGGCCTCGATCTGGCGCACGCGCTCGCGCGTGACGCGGAAGATGCGGCCCACCTCCTCCAGCGTCCGCGGATAACCGGAGTCGATGCCGAAGCGCAGCTTGATGATCTTCGCCTCGCGGTCGGTCAACGTCGAGAGCACCTTCTCGATCTCGGCGCGGCGCAGGAACGTGCCCGCGGAGTTCGAGGGCGCGGCCGTGGTCTTGTCCTCGATGAAGTCTTCCAGATAAGAATCCTCATCTTCGCCGATCGGCGTGGCCAAGGACACCGGCTCCTGCATGATCTTCAGGACGTTCTTCACCTTGTCCATGCTGATGTGCAGGGAGCGCGTGTACTCTTCCAGGCTGGGCTCGCGGCCGAACTCCTGGCGGTAGCGCCGGGTGACCTTGGTGAGCTTGCTGATCAGTTCCTTCATGTGCACCGGAATGCGGATGGTGCGCGCCTGGTCGGCGATGGCCCGGTTGATCGACTGGCGGATCCACCACGTCGCGTAAGTGGAGAACTTGAAGCCGCGCTTGTACTCGAACTTCTCGACGGCTTTCATCAGACCCAGGCCGCCCTCTTGGATGAGGTCGGACAGCTCTAAATTGCTGTTGACGTGCTTCTTGGCGATGGAGACCACCAAGCGCAGGTTGGCCTTGATCAGCTTGAGCTTGTCTTCCAGGATCGTGTCTTCCAGGTTCACGATCTTGTCGTTGAGCTCCATGAAGCGCTCAATCGGGATCGGCAGCGTGTTCTGGATGCGCTGCAGGCGGTCGACGACGGCGTCCATGTTCTCGACGGCGGCTTCCACGGCGGTCGTCGCGTAACCGGTCTTCGCCTTGAAGGCGGCCTCGCGCATCTTGCCCTTCTTGACCTGCGCGAAATACGTCTTGATCTCCTCGTGCGAACAGCCGTAGCGCTTCTGGTAGCGCTCCATCTCGTCCTTGCACTCCTCGATCTTGCCGGCCAGGTTCTTGATCTTGTTGGTCAGGCGCTTGATCTTATCCTGGTTGAGGTTCAGGCTGACGATGCGCGCGATGACCAGCTTATTAATCCCCTCGATCTTCTTCTGCAGCTTGATGCGCCGCTGGGGCTTCAGCTTGGGGTTTTCCAGCTTGACGCGCACGGCCTGCATGGCCTTCTCGGCCTTCGTGATGAATTGCGCCACCGACTTCATCTTACGGCGCATGCCGGAGAGCTCCGCGGTGGTCTTGCGGCCGCGCGGCATCAGTTCCTTGGGCGTCATCTCCTGCGCCTCGATGAGCGTCTCCCAGGAGCGGATCTCGCGCATGGTGACCGGGGACTCCAGCACCAGCATGCGCAGTTCCTTCTCGCGCTCGCGCACGTTGCGCGCCAGCGTCACCTCTTCCTCTCGGTTAAGGAGGGGCACGCGGCCCATTTCCGAAAGGTACATCCGGATGGAGTTCGAGATGTCGGAGGAGCCGCCCCAGTCCTCGGAGAAGCGCTCGCGCTCGACGATGGGGCTGGAGTTGGGCTTCTTGCGGTCGACCACCTCCACGCCCAAGTCCTCGAGCGCCGTCATCAGCTCGTCGACTTCCTCCGTCTTCATGTTCGAGACGGACACCGTCCGGCTGATCTCTTCGAGCGTCAAATAGCCGTGCTCTTTGCCCAGGTCGATGAGGTTCTTCATCGCCTGGCTCGTCTGAATGGCCATGGTTCTCCTGTTTCTTCCTGCGTCAGGCTTTCGGCTTGGACGACAAATTCATTCCGGCCACGATCCTCGCCATCTCCCGCGCGTCTCCGGAGGCGGCGGTCAGCTTGCGGCGCTGAAGGTCCACGCGCCGCGACCTCAGCTTCTCCCGCGCGATGCGAACGTAGTCGTCCTCGGGCATGTCCTTGTGGATCAAAGCATTGGCCAGGGGTTTGAGCGGATGGTCCTCCAGCAGATTCAGGAACCGAGCGCCCCAGCCTTTATCGTACGGAATGGCCTTGCGCATCGCGCGCGACAATTCCAGAGCGGCCGCGGAGCCGAAGTCCTCGTCGCAGACCTCATC
>JABEUV010000056.1 GCA_013044195.1 Elusimicrobiota bacterium
CTGGCCGTCGTGCGCCGCGTGCAGCACGGCCGGCTTCAATATTATCTTCTTCACGTACTCGTGTTTCTCATCTTCGTCCTGATGTGGAAATTATGACCATGAGCTTCTTGATTCTCGCCGTCGCGTTCCTTGCGGCGGGAGCACTTTTTTCGTTCCCTCTCTCTTCTTTTCCGCGCTTGTCGCGTTGGGTTTGTCTCGCCTGCCTGACCGGGGGGTGCGTGACGGGGCTGAGCGTCGCGTTGTTCGTCCTGGCCGGCGGCGAATTGTCCGTGTTCCGCATGGCCTGGGCGGTCCCCTTGGGCGAGATCATTCTCGCCGTCGATCCCCTTTCCGCCTTTTTCCTCGTGCCGATCTTCGTCGTCGGTCTGGCCGCCGGCGTGTACGGAGAAGGCTACCTTGAGGCTTCCCGCGGGCACTTGTGGCCGGCGTATGTTCGCTTCTTCTACTTTCTTCTCACGGCCGCGATGGTCGCGGCCGTCTGCGCGCGCAACGCCGTGCTCTTCCTCGCGGCCTGGGAGGTCATGGCCCTGGCCGCCTTCTTCCTGGTTTGCGCGACGGACCCCCAGCCCGGGGTGAGCCGAGCGGGCCTGATCTACATCGTCTGCATGCACGCGGGAATACTGTGCCTGTTCGTCCTTTTTGCCGTCATGGGCGCGCGGGCGGGATCGATGGATTTCACGGCGATGAAAGCCGCGATGCCGGGCCCGGGCCGGACCCTCACCGCGCTCTTCGCGCTTGCGCTGGCGGGCTTCGGCGTCAAGGCCGGCTTCATGCCCGTCCATTTCTGGCTTCCGGAGGCGCATCCGGTCGCGCCCAGCCATGCCTCGGCCGTGCTGTCGGCCGTGGTGATCAAAATGGGAATCTACGGCCTGTTGAGGTTCCTCTCCTTCTGCCCGAGCGTGCCCGAGAGCTGGGGCCTGGTCTTCCTGGCGATCGGCGCTTCCTCCGGAATTCTCGGGGTCCTCTTCGCCTTGGCGCAGCACGACTTGAAGCGCCTTCTGGCCTATCACAGCATCGAGAACATCGGCATCATAGCGCTCGGCATGGGCCTGGGCTGTCTGGGCCTGGCCCGCGGCAATCCCGCGCTCGCGACGATCGGATTTGCCGCGGCGCTGCTCCATGTTCTCAATCACAGCCTATTCAAGACCCTTCTCTTCCTCGGGGCCGGGTCTTTCGACCAGGCCTTGGGCAGCCGCGACGTCGAGGGCGCGGGCGGCCTGTTGCGGCGCATGCCCTGGGCGAGCCTGTTTTCCTGGATGGGCGCGGCGGCGATCTGCGGGCTTCCGCCCTTCAACGGCTTCGTCAGCGAGTGGCTGGTTTATTCCGGACTGCTGGGCGGCGCGCTGGGCGGAGCGCGCAGCGCCATGCTGTCGGCCGCGGCGCTGGCCTTGATCGGCGCTCTGGCGGCGGCCTGCTTCACCAAGGCCTACGGGGCCTTGACCTTGGGCGAGCCGCGCGGTACGGCGGCCCGCGACGCGAAGGATCCCGGGGAGCTCATGCTTTGGCCCATGGCTCTGCTCGCCCTCGCGTGCCTGGTCGTCGGAATTTATCCGCGGCCGTTCGTCATGTCCGCGGCGCGGGGCGCGGCCACGATCGGACGATTCCCGCCGGAGGCGGCCTTGTCCGCGATCGCCGACGTCCTGCGTCCGCTGGCACTCATCGGCGCGCTGGGCGCGTCGGCGCTGGGCCTTGCGGGACTGCTGTGGCTCTGGCGGGAAGGCCTGTTGAAAATGCGCGAGGTCGCCGCGGCCCCCACCTGGGGCTGCGGCTTCACTTCGCCGACGGCGCGCATGCAGTACACCGCCTCCTCCTACGCCGCACCCCTCGCGCGCGCTTTCGAGGGCGTGCTCCGGCCGGAAGTCCGCTTTGAGGCGCCGTCCGGCTACTGGCCGGCACGCGCTTCTTTTCACAGCCATACGCCGGACCTGACGCTGGACCGCGCTTTGCTTCCGGCCTCCGCCCGGATCGAGAAGGTCCTGGCCGTCGTGCGCCGCGTGCAGCACGGCCGTCTCCAATACTACCTCCTCTACGCCTTCGGCTTTCTCGTCGCCGTCCTCCTTTGGAAATTATGAGCGCGATTCTGCTCGCCGTCTGCGCGCACCTCGCGGCCCTGCTGATCGCGCCGCCGCTGTTGCTCGGGATCATCGCCAAGACCAAGGCCGCCTTCGGCGGCCGGAAAGGACCGCCGGTTCTTCAGCTCTATCACGACCTTTTCAAGCTGATGGGAAAAGGCGCGGTCTACAGCCGGACCACCACTTGGATGTTCCGTCTGGGTCCGGTCCTCTCCTTGTCGGCGGTCCTGTTGGCGGGGCTTCTGGTCCCGTTGGTCCGCGCATCGCCGTTCTCCTTCACCGGAGACGCCATTCTGTTCGCCTATCTCTTGGGACTGAGCCGTTTCGTCACCGCGGCCGCGGCCTTGGACGCGGGGTCAAGCTTCGAGGGGATGGGTGCTAGCCGCGAGGTCGCCTTCGCCAGTTTCGCCGAGCCGGCGCTGATCCTGGCCGTGGCCGCGCTGGCCCGCGCCAAGGGCGGCTTCACGCTCAGCGTGATGTTCAGCGGCGGGATTTGGAGCTCCTTCGGAGCCGGCTTGGTCTTGATCGTCGGCAGCCTTTTCCTCGTCCTGCTGGCCGAGAACTCGCGCATTCCCGTCGATGATCCCGCGACGCACCTGGAGCTGACCATGATCCACGAGGTGATGGTTCTCGATCATAGCGGTCCTGATCTGGCCTTCATCCTTTATGGCTCTTCCGTGAAGCTCCTGCTGTGGTCGTCCTTGCTCGTTCGACTCATCCTGCCGGTCGCGCCGGGCGCGGGCGGCTGGGTGATCTGGGGCCTTGGGGTCGCTGCGGTTGCGGTGATCGTCGGCGTCGTCGAATCGTCGATGGCCCGTCTGCGGCTTTTGCGCGTGCCGCAGCTCCTGGTCGCCGCGGTCTGCGCGGCGGCCTTCGCGGTGATGCTCACCTTGAAATAACATGGGACAACTCGCGCAGTTCCTGCTCGTCGTCGTCGTCTTTCTGAGCTTCGCCCTTCTGGGCTCCTCGTCCTTGTCCGGCTGCGTGGGCCTGCTGGCCGTTCAAGGCTACTGCCTCAGCCTGCTTCCCATTTTTATCCATCGCGATGGATTCGAGCCGCGCGCCTTGCTGCTTGCGGCGGGCATGGCGGTCCTGAAAGGCTGGCTGGTCCCGAAGGTTCTCCTGCACGCCATCCGCGAGGTCAAAATACGCCGCGAGGTGGAGCCTCTCGTCGGCTACGTGCCCTCGCTGATCGTCGGAGTGGCGATCGTCGGCCTTTCCGTCGCGCTCGCTTCAAGGCTGCCGATCCCGCCCGGCGCGAACGCGGGCCTGCTGGTGCCGGTCTCCCTGGCGGTCATGATGATGGGACTGTTCATGACCGTGTCGCGGCTGAAGGCCCTGACGCAGGTGATCGGCTACCTCGTTTTCGAGAACGGCATCTACCTCTTCGGCTTGCTGATCTCGCGCGACATGCCGTGGCTTCTGGAGATGGGCGTCCTTCTGGACGTGTTCGTGGCCGTGTTCGTCATGGGCATCGTCATTCACCACATCAGCCGGCAGTTCGACTCGATCCACACCGACCGCCTGACCCAATTGAAGGAATGAGCATGGAGCTTCTCGCGATCATCCTGGTGCCGTTTCTGGCCGCGCTTGCGGCCCTCGCCTGGCCGGACAACGAGAGCCGGCCGCGCCTTCTGCCCGCGGCCGCGGCGGTGCATTCGCTTCTGACGCTGCGGCTGCTGATCAATCCGCCTCTTGCGGCTCCGGGAGCGTGGATTTCCTTGGACGCGCTGGGGCTCCTCGTGCTCGCGCTTTCGAGCGCCGTTTTTTTGGGCTGCTCGATCTACGGCGTCGAATATCTGCGGCGGCGCCAAGAGCGCGACAACCGTTTGTTCGTGGCCTGCTACCTGTTCATGCTCTCGGCTTCGAGCGTGGTGGCGGCCGGCCGTCAACTGGGCCTCATGTGGATCGCGATGGAGGCCACGACGCTTTCCGCCGCACCCTTGATTCACTTTAAGCGCAGCGACCGCTCCTTGGAGGCGACCTGGAAATACCTCATCATGGGCGGCGTCGGCGTCGGCTTGGCGCTTCTCGGGGCCTATTTCCTGGCCCTGTCCGCCTCCGGGTCCGCGGGAGGCGCGTACACGCTGCAGCTCGACGACCTTCTGGCTCTGGGGCCGCGCTTGACGACGGCCTGGCTCAAAGGAGCTTTCATTTTCAGTTTGATCGGCTACGGCTTGAAGATGGGCCTGGCCCCGCTGCATTCCTGGAAACCGGACGCCTACGGCGAGGCGCCGGGCATGGCCGGCGCGGCACTCGCCGCGGTGCTGACGGGCTGCGCGTTTCTTGGGTTGCTGCGCGTCTACCAGGTCTGCGTCGCCGCGGGGCAGCTGGAATTCATGAAGAGCCTCCTGATTTTCATGGGGCTGCTGTCCTTGGCGACGGCGGCCGTGTTCATGGTCAGCCAGAAGGACTTCAAGCGCCTGCTGGCCTACTCCAGCGTCGAGCACATGGGCCTGCTGGTCCTCGGCCTGGGCCTCGGCGGGGGCGGGCTTTTCGCCGCCCTCCTTCACTTCATCAACAACGGCTTGGGCAAGGGCCTCCTCTTCCTGACGGCCGGCAACATTCACCGCGCCTTCGGAGACAAGACTTTGGACCGCGTCCACGGCGCGCTACGCCGGGTGCCCGTGTCGGCGGCGCTGTTCCTGATCGGCTTCATCGCGATCACGGGCTCGCCGCCGTTCGGCCTGTTCCTCAGCGAGTTCCTGCTGCTCAAGGCGGCCGTGACCGCCGGCCGATGGGGAGTCGCGCTGGCCGTCGCCGGCTTTCTGGGCGTGATCTTCCTGGGCATGGCGGTCGCCGCCCTCTCCGTGACGCAAGGCGAGCCGCCCGCCGAACCTCTGCGGCCGGGGCAGGGCGACACGATTCTCTCGACCATGGCGCCCGGAGTCTTCGCTTTGGCGTTGCTGGTCCTCGGTCTCCATATCCCCGCGTGGCTGACGGCGCGGCTGACCGGGGCCGCGGCGCTCTTGGGGGGGACGGCTCCGTGAGCCCGACCTCGCGTTTTCGCGCGCTGCGCAGCCCGGGGGCCGTGGAGCTTTCGGCGATTCCCGTCGTCGCGGTCGAAGAGTTCCGCAGCGGCGTCCTGCGCGCGGCGAAGGCCGGGCTGCGCCTTTGCGCGCTGTTTTCTCGCTCCGTCGAGGGCGGGACGGGCTTGTGCGCGGTGCTGGCCGACGACGCGCGGGGACTTCTCTACATCCTTTTTTCCGAACCGACGAAAGTCCTTCGCTCGCTGACGCCCGAGCTTGCGTCGGCGCATCTCTTTGAGCGCGAGATCGGCGAATCGTCCGGCATCGAAATCGAGGGCCATCCTTGGCTCAAGTCCGTACGCAAAAGTCCGGCGGACAAAGTCGTTTTCTTTCGTGAAAGCGGCGCGGAGGTCCATGAGGTGGCGGTAGGGCCGATCCATGCCGGGATCATCGAGCCGGGGCACTTCCGTTTCCAGTGTCATGGGGAGACGGTCCACCATCTGGAAATCCAATTGGGCTATCAGCACCGGGGCGTCGAGGCCCTGTTCTGCGGGGGCCCCGACCGGCGCTCCGTCTTCGTCGCCGAGTCGGTCTCGGGCGACACGGCCGTGGGCCATACGCTGGCGTACTGCGCGAACCTTGAGTCCCTGGGCGGCGCGCGCGCCAGTCTGCGCGGCGAGGCGCTGCGCGCGGCGAGTTTGGAATTGGAACGCCTGGCCAACCATGTCGGAGACCTGGGCGCCATGTCCGGCGACGTGGGCTTTCTTCCGGCGGCGGCGTATTTCGGCCGCCTGCGCGGAGAGTTTTTAAACCTGTTGATGGCGCTGTCCGGCAATCGCTACGGCCGCGGGCTGGTTCGTCCCGGGGGCGCGGCCTTCGATCTGACGAGCGCCATGGCGGAGGATTTCTCGGCGCGTCTGGCCCGCGCGCGAACGGATATGAACGCGATCAGCGGCCTGCTGTTCGAGTCGGCGTCGGTTCTGGGACGATTCGACGAGACGGGCGTGGTGAGCCGCCAAACTGCCCGCGACCTCGGGTTCGTGGGCCTGGCGGCCCGCGCCAGCGGCCTGGACCTGGACGTGAGGCGGGATCATCCCCATGGACTCTATCGCTTCCGTCATATCCCGGTCGTGAAAATCGACTCGGGCGACGTGTACGCGCGGGCCATGCTTCGTCACTTGGAATCACTCCGGTCGCTCGACTTCCTTGAAGAGCTCATCGCGGACCTGCCGCGCGGAGACGCGTGCGCGGCCTGCTCCGCGCCGCGCCCGGGCCTCTTGGCGGTGTCCCTCGTCGAAGGCTGGCGCGGAGAAATCTGCCACGTCGCCGAGACCGGCGATGACGGCCGGTTTCGGAGCTACAGGATCGTCGATCCGTCCTTCCACAACTGGCCGGCCGTCGCCATGGCCATGCGCGGCGGGGAAATCTCGGACTTCCCGCTGTGCAACAAGAGCTTCAACCTGTCCTACGCGGGCCATGATCTGTAGGCGAGGGGGCTAAAGACCGCCATGTGGAAAATCATCAAGACGCGATTCCAGCAAGGCTATCGCACATCGGCTTATCCGGACGGGCCCAGCGCCCTGCCGGAGCGCTTTCGCGGCCGACCGGTCGTGTCGTCCCAGCCGTGCGCGCAAGGCTGCTCGGCCTGCGCGGACTCCTGTCCGACGCAGGCGATCGCGTTCGCCGAGGATCGGCGGGTCCGGCTGGATCTGGGAAAATGTATTTTCTGCACGGAGTGCATTACGGCGTGCCCGGAAGGCGCGATTTCCTATTCCACGGATCATCGCATGGCGGCGCGCTCGCGCGAGGACCTGATCCTGTCGGGAGAGGAGGCGCGCCTCGCTCACGCTCTCGACGAAAAAACCCGCAAGCTGTTCGGCCGCTCGCTCAAGCTTCGGGAGGTCTGCGCGGGTTCCTGCAACGGCTGCGAGGCGGAACTGACGGCCTTGAATAACGTCGTCTTCGACCTAAGCCGGTTCGGCATCCAGTTCGTCGCGTCGCCCCGGCACGCGGACGCGCTCGTGGTGACCGGCCCCGTGACGGACCATATGCGCGGAGCACTCCGCGCCGCCTACGACGCCATGCCGACGCCCAAGCTGGTCATCGCGGTGGGCGCCTGCGCCGTCAGCGGCGGGCCTTTCGCCGGCAGCCCTCAGGCTCATGACGGCGCGGACTCGACCGTTCCCGTCGATCTTTATATCCCCGGCTGTCCGCCGCATCCGCTCACGATACTCGACGGCATTCTGCGTCTGTTGGGGCGTCTGGAAGGGGGGCGGGAGCGGGTGTGAGATGTTTCACGGGCTCTTCGTCTTTGCGTATTATATGAATATATGGTAATATTCTCCTATAAATGCGTATCGCCCTCCGATGAATAGTTTCTTCACCGCCCGGATGGCCGGGTCGCACCAATGATCGCCGTTCTGGCCGCCGGGCTCACCCTCATGGTCGGCGCGGTGCTGGCGCTGGCGCTTCCCGGCAATCGAGTTCGTGCCTGGGCGGCGATCGCGACTCAGGCGGTCGCAACGGCCCTGATCTTGGCCGCAGTAATCCCCATCGTCATGGGCGGGGCTCCGATCTCCGCGCAATGGTCCTGGCCGTTTCCTTTTGAAGTGGTCCGCGTCCGCGTCGACGCTCTCAGCGCATTCTTCCTCGCCTGGTCCCTGCCGATGACCCTTCTCGGGAGCGTGTACGCCCTGGGCTACTTGCGGCCGTACTTCGAGGCCGGACGCAACGGAGGCCCGCATTTCGCGCTTCTGAACGTGACCTCGCTCGCGTTCGTGATGGTCTACACGCTCGAAAACGCGCTGGTCTTCCTGCTTGGATGGGAGATCGCCGCAGTCGCGGCGTGGCTTCTCGTCATCTGGGACTACAAAAATCAAAAGGTCCGATTCGCCGGCTTCAACTATCTCGTATCGACTCACGTGGGGATGTTCTTTCTGGTCGCGGCGTTCATGGTGATGCACAGTCAGACCGGGTCTTTCGACTTCGGCGCGTTCTCCCGCTTCCTCCATCAGCCCGGGGCTTTGCGCAACGTCACTTTCGTGCTGCTGGTGACCTCGTTCGGGCTCAAGTCCGCGTTCTTCCCTTTCCATACTTGGTTGCCCCGCGCTCATTCCGCGGCGCCCGCTCATGTTTCGTCGCTCATGTCGGGAGTGATTCACAAAGCGGGGCTCTTCGCCTTGCTCCGCTTCACGCTTCTCATGGGGGCGCCCGAGGAGTGGATGGGCTGGTACTTGATCGGATTCTCGGCGCTTTCAGCGATCCTGGGCGTCTTGTACACGAGTTCGCAGCGAGACCTCAAGCGCCTGCTCGGCTACTCTTCAACCGAGAACGTCGGGATCGCCGGACTCGGCTTCGGCGTCGGCGTCCTCGGACTTTGCTGGCACCAGCCGGTCCTGGTTTTGCTCGGGTTCACCGGCGGCATCCTTCACCTGCTCAATCACGCGTTGTTCAAGTGCCTTCTCTTCTACGCCGCCGGCGCCGTCTACCTCGCGACGCACACCGTAGACATCGAGAGGCTGGGCGGCCTCGTGCGGCGGATGCCGCGGACTGCCGCGTTCTTCCTGATCGGCGGGCTCGCGATATCCGGGCTTCCTCCTTTAAACGGATTCGTGAGCGAGTTCCTCATCTACTTAGGACTCCTCAATGGCGCGGTGCCCACCGGACGAGCGCGCGTCCTCCTGGTCTGCGTCGCCGCGCTCCTGGCGTTCATCGGCGCGGTCAGCGCGCTGTCCATGACTCGGGCCTTCGGCATCACCTTTCTCGGTCAGCCTCGCGATTCTCAGGTCCACCCGAAGAGCGACGCGCCGGCGCCCTTGTTCATAACGATGTTCCTGCATGCGGCCGGAGTGGTTCTCATCGGCCTCTGGCCTCCCGCGGGGCTGTGGTTTGTGCGAAGCGCGGTCGGACTCTTCATGAATCTTTGCACGCCGGTTCCCGGCGGCTTGCCCGACTTGTCGTCCGTTCTTATGCCGGTGGCGGGTGCGTCGCTGGTTCTGATCGCGGTCGTCGGCGCCCTCCTCTTGCTCGCGCGGCGAACTCAGGGGTCTGTGGCCACGCAGACGACGTGGGGCTGCGGCTACTCCGCTGCGAACACGCGGATGCAGTACTCCGGCACGTCGTTCTCGTCTCAGTTCGCGGCGATATTCGAAGCCGTCCTTCCGCAGCTGCGCAGCGAGGATCTTCCCGTGGGCTACTTCCCTCCGGACGGCCGCCTGGCAACCCACTATGTCGATGCCGTTGAGCGCCGGATGTTCCAACTGCTTGGAGACGGCGAGTCGCTCGTCACTCAGGCCGTCGCCCGAATTCCCGATCAGCCGCGCTTGGCGTTTGCCGCCGGTCTCGTCGCGCTCGCGGTGATCGTGTGGCTTATCGTGCTCGCCAACGGGGGCGTTGCGTGAGCGTGCTCTCGATGATCGCTCATGCGGCGGCGCTTCTCGTCGTGCCCATCATATTGGTGGGCGTGGTCAATCGCACCAAGTCGTGCTGGGCGGGACGCAAGGGCGTGCCCCTGCTGCAGGCTTTCTACGACATCGTCCGGCTGGCGCGCAAGCGCCCGGTCTATAGTTCCGTCGCGACGGTCTTTGTGAAGGCCGCGCCGTCCGTCGTGCTGGGGACCGCCGTTGTCTCCGGGCTTCTCGTTCCGCTTCTCGGCCGACGAACGCCGCTGTCGTTCCCGTTTGATTTCGTGTTTTTCGCATACACGTGGGGGTTGGGCCGAATCTTTCTCATGCTCGGGGCGCTGGACACGGGCAGTTCCTTCGAGGGCATGGGGGCCAGCCGTGAGGCGACCTATTCGGCGCTCGTCGAGCCCGCGTTTTTCCTCGCGGCCGGGACGCTTGCGGCCGCCTCGGGCAAGAGCTCGTTTGCGCAGCTGCTTCGCTTCCGGCCGGACGACCCGGCGACCGCGGTCGTGTGGTGCGGCTGCCTCGTGGCTCTCTTCGTCCTGCTTCAAGTGGAGTCCGCGCGGATTCCGGTGGACGATCCGAGCACGCATCTGGAACTTACGATGATCCATGAGGTGATGGTCCTCGATCACAGCGGGCCCGATCTGGCTGTGATCCAGTACGCATCCGCGATCAAGATGACGGTTTGCGCGGGACTCCTCGCCGCGCTGCTGAATCCGCTCGATGCCGCTGCGGGTCCGGCGCTCTTTGCGGCGGCGAACCTGGGCCTGATTCTTGGAGCGGGCATCGTCATCGGAACCGTCGAGTCTCTGATCGCGCGGCTGAAGCTGCGGTCGATCCCGGAGTATATCTTCCTTGCCATCAGCGCGGCATTCGTGGCGTTGCTTGCGAGCACCCTGCGTCGCGGAGGGCTCGGATGACGACGCTGCTGGCCGCGTTCCTCGTTGTCGCCGCGCTGCCCTTCTTTATCGTGACGTGGCGGACCGCTCTGGCGGCGCTGAGCCTCCAGGGCCTGCTCATGGGGTGGATGTTCTTCCAGCGCGCTCCCGTCGTCTCGCTGGACTCGATTCTCGCTCTGGTCGATCTCGTCGCGGTACGAGGACTGCTCGTGCCTTTCATGCTCTACCGCGTCATGCGGACTCAGAACGCGCTCCGCCGCGGCGATACGATCCTCCCGAACCTGCTCTCGCTGATGATGATCGCCGCCCTGATTGCGCTGGCCTTCCGACTCGCCAGCCAGCTCGACCCCTCAGGCGCCGAGAGTCAGACGACCATCGCCGTCGCGGTGAGCGCGCTGCTGCTGGGCCTCTTCACCCTGGCGACGCAGACGGGCGTCTTTACCCAGGCCGTGGGGGCGCTGTGCGTCGAGAACGCGATCTCGCTCTTTGAACTTGGCCGGGGGAACTCCGCGCCGCTGCCCGTCGAGCTCGGCATGGTCGCCGTCTTCCTGTTGAGCGCGTGCATGTACGCTCTTTACGTCCGATGGATTCAGCCGGGCCAGGCGCAGGAGTTCTCGGCTGAAGGGCCGATTCTATGATCATCGAGCGTCCCAGGGAGGCTCCCGCGGCGGGTCTTGAGAAAGCGTCCGTCTGGCCCATGGGGATTCTGGTCGGGCTCTCTCTGCTTGCCGTCGGCTGCTCCTGCGCGCTCGTCATATCCGCAAGCGCCGAGAAAACGCGGCTGCTGGACGGCTATCTCCTGATCGACCCGACGGCGCGGCTCTTCCTGCTTCTCATCAACTCCATCTTCTTCGGCGTCGCCTTCTACATGTGGTATCTGATCCGCACTATCCCGCAGATCGCCAAACGGATCAAGCGCTCCGCCGCTCTCTCGTGCGCGTTCATGGTCGCGGCGAACCTCGCGATCCTTTCGAATCATTTTTTGGCGAGTTGGCTGTTTCTCGAGCTGACGACTCTTGCCGCCGCCCCGCTCGTCATCCGGGAGGGAACGCGCTCTTCTCTGCTCGCTTCGTGGCGCTACTTCCTCTTCTCGTCGGTGGGGCTTGCGCTGGCCCTCTTGGGTTTTGCCTGCATCGCGCGGAGCCTCGAGTCCTCCGGCTCGCCTGTGACTCTCTTCATCGATCAGCTCGCGACGAGCGCTCCGTCCAATCTCTGGCAGAAAGTCGGCCTGGCGCTCGTGCTCCTGGGATACGGGACAAAGCTCGGCCTTGCGCCCATGTGCACATGGCTGCCGGAAGCCTACGATGAAGCGCCGCCCTCGGTGACCGCCATGCTTGCGGCCGTTCAGTTCAACTGCGTTTTGGTCGGCCTCTTCCGGGTGATCCAAGTGTTCCGGGCGGGCAATCAGGAATTGGTCGCCGCCCAATTGTTGGCGTGCGGCCTGTTGTCCATGGCCGTCTCGGCGATCGGCATTATCACGACGAAGAACTACAAGCGCCTTCTTGCTTACGCCTCGATCAACCACGCGGGCGTCATCGCAGTCGGCCTCGGTATCGGCAAGACGGCCATGTACGGCCTGCTCCTCTATGTGGTCAGCAACGCCTATATCAAGGCGATCCTTTTCCTCACGGCGGGGCGAATCAAGGCGCACTATCACACCAAGGATATGCGCGAGGTGTCCTGGCTCATCAAGGACCTGCCCTACTCGGGCCTCCTGCTGATGGTCGGAACGTTCGCTTTGCTGGGACTGCCGCCTTTCGGCAGCTTTATCGGCGAGCTTCTTATTCTTTCGGAGCTTATCCGGGGAAGCTACCTGGTGGTCTTCGTCGCATTCTGCGTTCTCCTCGCGATCACGTTCGTGGCGACGGGGCGTTCCATCTTCCCGATGATATGGGGTGAGGCGAAAACGAAAGCCTGGTGGCCGAGGCAGAGCCTCCGGTCCGTGCTCCCCAAGCTCGTCTTTCTCGGCGCGCTGGTCTCAATGGGACTCTACCTGCCGGCGACGCTCAACGCGCTCTTCCGCCAAGTGGCGGCTTCGCTGGGGGGGCAATGACGTCTATTGCGGCTCATTGCCGGCCCGTCGCGGAACTGCCGCTGCGCGATGCGCGGGAGTGGGTCGCGAAGGTTCGATCCGCCCTCGAGCAGGGGGAGCGGCTCGTCACGCTCTTCGGCCGAAAGGCGGACGCCGAGGGCGCGGTCCTGACCGCCGTCCTCCAGGCGGGGGGCGGGGAGCTTCATGTTCTCCGGGCGGCGACGACGCTTGAGCAGGGCTGGCACACCCTCACCCGCGATTTCCCGGCGGCGCAGTGCTTTGAGCGCGAGGTCCACGAGCAGTTGGGGGTCCGGATCGCCGATCACCCGTGGCTCAAGCCGATCCGCTTCGAAGGAAAGAACCTCCGGAAGATGAAGGATTATCCGTTCTACAAGCTTGCCGGCAAAGAGGTTCACGAAGTGGCGGTCGGCCCGATCCACGCCGGGATCATCGAGCCGGGCTCCTTTCGCTTCATGTGCCTCGGCGAGACGGTGCATCATCTCGAGATACAGCTCGGCTACCAGCATCGGGGGGTGGAGGCGCTCCTTCTGCGCGGCGACCCCAGGAGCCTGGCCCCTTTGGTGGAAACGATCGCGGGCGACACGAGCATCGGCCACGCCTGGGCCTACTGCGCGGCGATCGAAGCGCTCGCCGGCCTGTCGCCGCGGGAGGAGATCGAGGCTTCGCGCGCGGTCGGCCTTGAACTCGAGAGAATCGCGATGCATCTCTCCGGCCTCTCCGGCCTCGCCTCCGACATCGGATTCCAGCAGGGCGCTTCCAGCTATGGTCGCCTGCGGACGACGGCGATCAACACGTCGATGCGGCTGTGCGGAAGCCGCTTCGGACGAGGCTGGCTGCGCCCGGGCGGGAGCCGGGCGGCCATGGACGCCGGCGTCGCGGAGATCGCGCGGGCCAATCTCTCTCTCATCGGCAGGGACGTCGCCATCATCAACGATTGCTTTCTCAGTGCGCTGACGGTGCAGCATCGGTTTCAAGGCGTCGGAACGGTGACGAAGCAGCAGGCGCTGGAGCTCGGCCTTGTCGGAATGGCGGCGCGCGCCTCGGGCGTTCCGATCGACCAGCGCTCCTTCGGCGCCGGGAGCTACGGCCGAATCCCGATGAAGACGAGCGTGGAAGAATCCGGCGACTGTTGGGCGCGCGCCCTGCTGAGGATCCGCGAGATCGATTGCTCGCTGCAATGGCTGACCGCCGCGCTCGACCGCTTCCCCGCGTTCGCGCCCGTTTGCGAGGCCGTGGGCGCGCTGGCTCCGGGACAGTTCGTGGTGTCGGTCTGCGAAGGCTGGCGCGGGGAAATC
The DNA here is from genome assembly GCA_013044195.1 of Elusimicrobiota bacterium. Classification (GTDB taxonomy): domain Bacteria; phylum Elusimicrobiota; class Elusimicrobia; order UBA1565; family UBA9628; genus GWA2-66-18. The sequence goes on from JABEUV010000056.1 coordinate 13,695, forward strand.
GTTCATTGCCTCGAAACCGACGGCCTGGGGAAGCTCCTTCATTACAAGGTGCAGGACCCTTCGCTGCGCAACTGGTTTGGGCTTGCCCTCGCGCTGCGCCGCAACGAGATCAGCGACTTCCCGATCTGCAATAAGAGCTTCGATCTCTCTTACTGCGGGAACGATCTCTAATCATGTTCAAATCACTCAAGGTCCGAAAGAATCAGGGCTGGCAATTCATCGTCGATCTGACCACGGCGGTGCCGGCGGGCTTCCGGGGACGGCCGGTGATCGCGGAGAAGCCTTGCGCGCGAGGGTGCGTGGAGTGTTCTAAAGTCTGCCCGACCAAGGCCATCGCGCTCGATTCCGTGCGGATCGATCTTGCGCGCTGCATCTTCTGCAACGAGTGCGCGCTCGCCTGTCCCGAGGATAAGATCGAATTCACGTCCGAAACAAGGATGGGATCGGCGACCCCCGAAGGGCTGGTGATCGTTTCCGGACGCGCGAGGCCGACGCCCGTCGCGACCTCGTCCGCGCTCAAGAAGCTCTTCGGCCGTTCGTTGAAGCTGCGCCAGGTCTCGGCCGGAGGCTGCAACGGCTGCGAGCTCGAACTCAACGCCCTGGCCAACGTCAACTTCGACCTTCAGCGATACGGCATCGAGTGGGTGGCGTCCCCGCGCCATGCCGACGGACTCGTGCTGAGCGGGCCGCTCACGCAGAACATGGCGGACGCGCTGCAGTTGGCGTGGGACGCCATGCCTGAGCCGCGATTTGTGGTCAGTTTCGGCGCGTGCGCGCTCTCGGGGGGGCCTTTCATGGATTCTCCGGCGCTGGACCGAGCCTTTCTTGATCGCTTCAAGCCCGCGCTCTTCGTTCCCGGGTGCCCTCCGCACCCGCTGACCTTCATCGCCGCCATTCTAGACCTCCTCGGCGTCGAATGACGCATGCCCTGATCGTCTCAGGCGGATGTAGCCGGATTGAAGATAGGGATTTGGTTTGCGCTCGGCGCCGGGCCGACGCGTGGGCGCGCGCCTACACGCGCGAGACCGCCGCGTATCCGACGGCCCGGCTGCGCAAGCGCAAGTTCGGGACTTCCGTCGGTCGCATCGACGGCGCCTGCGAAGACCGCGACTTTATTTGCTCGCGCGCGGGGCTGGAGTGTTGAAAGCGCTCGCCGAGGATCTGCGCGCCGGGCGGACGGTCGCCGACTGCCGCTTCGATCAGGTGTATCCGCCCGAGATTCGTAATCTTTCGCGTACGCATTGGACTCCGGTGGAGGTGGCCGTCAAGGCCGCGGAGCTTCTGCGGCCCACGGAGCAGACGCAGGTGCTGGACGTGGGGTCGGGTTGCGGGAAGTTCTGCGCGGTGGCCGCGCTTTCCGGCCCCGGGCGGTTCATCGGAATCGAAAAGCGGCCGCATTTGCTGGCGGCGGCGCGAAAAGCCGCGGAAGACCTGGGGGCGCGGCGGGCGTCCTTCCTTCCCGGGAACATGGCGGATCTGGATTGGTCCGCGTTCGACGCGTTTTATCTGTTCAATCCTTTTTATGAAAATAGGATGAAGTCGATTCGCATCGACGAAACCGTCGTGCTTCGCGCGGAAAAGTTCTTTCGATACGTCGAGATCGTCCGTTCGAAATTGACGTGCGCCAAGGATGGAACGAAGGTCGCGACCTACCACGGCTTCGGCGGCGAGATGCCGCTCGGGTACGGCCGCGTCGATCGGGTGTCGATCGGGACGGACTTCTTGGAGCTGTGGGTCAAGCGCCGACAAAGCGCGGAAGTCGGATCTTTTGGCCGTCACCCGCACCTCGGACACAATAAGAATTGAAATGGCCGGCAAAGAGCTCGTCTTCAAGATATAGGCGGCCTAGCAAGGCGCGCGCGGCGGGAGGTCGTTTCGATCCCCGAGGTCAGCGGGTCGCGGCGCGGCGCAGGCGGTCCATGACGGCGCGGCCCACGCCGCGGTCGGCGACGGTCTCGACGAATAGAACGCGGACGCGTTCCTTCTCGGCGTCGCGCAGGGCCGCGAACAGCGCGCGCGCGTAGGCGTCCAGGCCGCCGGCCACGCGACGGCGGAACGCGGGATCGGGGCCGCTCCAGGGCGTACGGTGCAGGAGTCCCGTGGCGCGCGCGGACAACCCGGCAACGTCGCCGCGGCGGATCTGCGCGGGTAAGACCAGCTCCACGCGGCACGACGGCGCGTAGTGTCGGTGGCGCGTTCCGGGCGCGGCCGGGGCGCGGCGGCCGGGGGCCGCGATGCTGGCGCCTGCGGCGCGCGCGATGGCGGCGGGCGTCAGCGTGCCCGGGCGCAGAAGAACGGGCCGACGCCCGCGCGCGTCGATGATCGCGGACTCCAGGCCCCGGCGGCAGGGGCCGCCGTCGAGGATCAGCGCCACGCGGCCGTTCAGGTCGCGGAGCACGTGCGCCGCGGTGGTGGGGCTGGGACGCCCCGAGAGATTGGCCGAAGGCGCTGCGATGGGTTCGCCCAGCGCGCGGATCAGCGCGCGCGCCGCGGCGTGGGCCGGACAGCGCACCGCGACCGTCGCCCGGCCCCCGGTCACGGCGTCGGGCACGAGCGCGGACCTTTCCAGAACGAGGGTGAGCGGCCCGGGCCAAAAGGCGGCCATGAGACGGCGCGCCAGCGGTGTCGTGCGGCGCACCACGCGCGCGAGCATCTCCGTGCCGTCCACATGCACGATCAGGGGGTTGTCCGACGGCCGACCTTTCGCCCGGTAGATTCGCCGCGCGGCCGCGGCGTCGAAGGCGCGCGCGCCCAGTCCGTAGACCGTCTCGGTTGGAAAAGCGACCAATCCGCCGCGGCGCAGGACCTCCGCGGCTTCTTGGACGGCGGCGGGCGTCGCACGGCGAACGCGCGTGCGGCGCGGCCGGGAGGGCATACGCTTATTATATCGTTTCGACCCGGTCCACGCTTTTCCGGAGCGCGCGATTAAGGCTAAAATAAAGGCATGAGCCCCGAACCCAAGGAATCCGCGAAAATGGACGCCGCCGACCTCTGGAAGGAAGAGGTCTTCACCGATCGCAAGGTCGGCACGATCCGCCGTCTGAGCCCGGTCAAGGCTGACGGCTCTCCGGACTCCCTGCGTAAGCTGATGTTCGTGGGCGAGGCGTCCTTGCTGACGCCCGCGGGCTCCCTGCCGCTCAGTTTCGAGATTCCGGCCGACACGCTTGAGAAGGCGGTCGCGGGTTACGCGGAGGCGGTGCAACTGGCGTTCCAGGACGCGATGGCGGAACTCGAAGAAATGCGCCGCCGCGCGGCGACGTCCTTGGTTTTGCCTCCGGCCGGAGCGGGCGGCCTGGCGGGCCTGGGCGGTGGTCTGCCGCCGGGCGCGGGCAAGCTCAAGCTGCCGTAACTCAAGACGGCCTCGGCCTTGAAAATTCGGCCGTCCGAGCTACACTGTCATGATGCGAGCCGACAGAGGACGTTCTCGCGCTGAGGTTTTTATTTTGGCCGGAGCCGTTCTGCTTGCGGCCGCGGCCGCGTCGCGCGCTCAGGACGAGGACGCGGGCCTGAAACATGCCTGCGCCAATGAGATCGGACTGTTCTGCCCGGGCGAGTCGGGCGCGGCGCTGTTCGACTGCTTGAGCGCCTATCGCGGCAGCGCGACGGCCGGCTGTCGCGCGCTGCTGAAAGGCGTCGACGCGGACGCGCCGGCGGCGAAGGTTTGGGCTTCCTCAGCGGCTTGGGGCGGCGCGGCGGCTGGCGCGCCCGGCGCGGCGGCGGGACTGGTGGCTCCCGGTTTCGACTTCACCGCCAAAGAGGAACCGCGCGTCGAGCCGGTTCTCGGCGCGCGGCCTCAGCAGTTGATCGACCGGATGGCCGCGGCGGGACTTGAGGAGCCTCAGGACGAGCGCTCGACTCTGAGCTTCACGTACGCCAGCAAGACGCGGGATGCGCGCTGCTCGGTCTCGGCGGCGCACGTCCAGGTCCGGGTGCTCCGCGTTGATCCGGAATGGAGCGAGGCGAAGGCCGCGCCCGCCGCGCTTGCGGAGGGCTGGCGTCGGTTCCAGGCGGCTCTGCGCCTTCATGAGGACGGACATAAGGACATCGCAGTCGAGTCGGGCCAGGAATTCCTGCGCCGTCTGAAGACTCTCGGCTCGCGGCCGAATTGCACGGAGTTGGACGCGGCCGTGCGCGGGCTCTACGCGCGCGAGCGGCTCGACGCGCGGCGCCAGGACGCGGACTATGACGCGCGCACCGCGCGCGGCCGGACGCAGTGGGAGAAGCTTGCGTCGGGCGGAACCTCCGGCAAACCCTGAGCGGGAAGCCGATCCCCAATTTGTTATAAATATAGTTTGGCTATGCGCTACTACCTGCTGGTCGACCGCCGCCCCGCCGGACCGTTCGCGAAGGACGAACTCCTTGCGCGCTCGGATTTCCGCCCCGATTCCATCGTCTGCGCGGTCGGCGCGACGTCGGCCGACGCGTGGCGCCGCGCGGCCGATGAGCCGGAGCTGGCGGGAGCGTTTCGGGCGGATCGGTCCGCTTCTCCCGCGCCGAGCGGCGGGGATCCGTCGACGCGCCTGATCCTTCTTGTCGAAGACGACGACGATTGCCGGTCCCTCTTTGAATCGTCCGTCAAAAAAGAAGGCTTTCGCGTCATTGCGGCGGAGAACGGCCGCGACGCGGCCACGAAGCTGGAGCCGGACGCGCCGGATTTGATCGTCACGGACCTGATGATGCCGGGCGTGGGCGGCTACGAGTTCATTCGCGCCCTCCAGGCGGCGGGTCACGGCGGCGTCCCGGTGATTCTGGTGACCGGAGCGGTGCTGGATGCGTCGACCGTCGCGGCGATGCGGCAGGACGCCAACATCGTCCAGGCGTTCGCCAAGCCGGTTGATATCTCGGCATTGATGAACGCGATCCACGCGAAGCTGGGCACTCGCCGTCACGCGCCGGGGCCGGACGCCGCCTAGCGGACGTCGCCTCCGCCGCGGCCGGTAGGCTCTGAGAGCGGGGCGCGAACTATCAATTTGTTAAAATAACTCCCGATGGCCCGCTATTACCTGCTGATCGACCGCCGTCCCGCCGGACCGTTTGAGAAAGACGAGCTCCTCGCGCGCTCGGATTTCCGCCCCGATTCCATCGTCTGCGTGGTCGGCGCGACGGCTGCCGACGCGTGGCGTCGTGCGGCCGACGAGCCGGGACTGGCGGGGGCTTTTCAGGCGAGCGCCGCACCTCTCGTGCTGTCTCCGGCGCCGACGCCCCTTCTCGCGGAGCCTCCCGCCCC
>JABEUV010000057.1 GCA_013044195.1 Elusimicrobiota bacterium
GGTTACCACGCCTATTCGCCGCATCCGGGAACCCCGTTCAGGCTCACTTTGCATTGGAAACAGCCCTTTGTTCAGGCTCATCTTGCATTGGACAAGTCTCCCACTTGCGCGGTGGGGCGCAAGAGGTTATAATGACTGATCGGTCATTTTGGGCCGAGACGCTCATGAATTTGGAATCCGAGGGAGAGCCGAAGCGCATGGAGACCGCCACTCAGCAGTCGCCGCAGTTGGGTCGTGCCCATCCGCGTCATGGCGGTGCTCCGCAGGACCGGCGCTGGTGGTGGGTGGCGGCGGCGGTTCTGATCGCGGCGGGGTGGGGCTGGCATCGTCATCGGTTGGCCGCACTCGCGGCGCTGGCCAAAAAGGGAGGCGGACCCACGCCGGTGGGCGTGGCGACGGCGCGGCGCGGCGATATTCCGGTGTATCTGGACGGTTTGGGCAACGTGATCGCCTACTACACCGTGACCGTGCACACCCGCGTGGACGGGCAGTTGATGTCGGTGGGATTTCGGGAAGGCCAGTTCGTGCACCAGGGCGACGTGCTGGCGCTGATCGACCCGCGTCCGTTCCAGGCGGCGCTGGATCAGGCCAAAGGACAACTGGCGCGCGACCGCGCGCTGTTGGCCAACGCGAAGCTGGACCTGGCGCGCTACAAAGAACTGATCGCGCAGGACGCCATTCCTAAACAGCAACTCGACACGCAGGTGGCGCTGGTGGGTCAGGACGAGGGCACGGTCCAGAACGACGAGGCCGCCGTGGAGGCCGCGCAGGTTCAGCTGGATTATTGCCGCATCACCTCGCCCATCGACGGGCGCGTGGGCTTGCGCCTGGTCGACCCCGGCAACATCGTGCACGCCTCGGACGCGGGCGGCATTCTGGTGGTGACCCAGCTTCAGCCCATCGCCGCGGTCTTCACTTTGCCGGAGGACGTGGTGCCGCAGGTCATGCGCAAGATCACCGCGGGGGCCACCTTGACCGCGCTGGCCTTCAACCGCGACAAGAGCGCTTTGCTGGCGACCGGCCGACTGCTGACCATGGACAACCAGATCGACCCCACCACCGGAACCTCGCGCCTCAAGGCGGAGTTCGCCAACAAAGATAACGCGCTGTTTCCCAACCAGTTCGTCAACGTGCGCCTGCTTTTGGAAACGCGCCGCGGGCGCGTGGTGGTTCCGTCCGCGGCCGTCTTGCGCGGCGCGCAGGGAACCTACGTGGACGTGGTGGCCAAGGACGGCACCGCCGCGGTACGCCCGGTGACGGTCGGAGTGGTGGAAGGCGCCGACGCGGAGATCGCTTCCGGCCTGGAGGCCGGGGAGACCGTGATCGTCGACGGCGCCGACGCCGTCCAGCCCGGTTCCAAAGTCGTCGTCGACGCGGGCGCGCAAGGACGCTGAAGACGCCGTGAATCCGTCGCGGCTGTTCATTCTTCGGCCGGTGGCCACCGCCTTGTTGATGGCGGGCGTGGTGCTGGTGGGACTGACCGCCTTCCGGCAGCTCCCCGTGTCCGCCCTGCCGCAGGTGGACTATCCCACCATCGAGGTGGAAACTTTCTATCCCGGCGCCAGCCCGGACGTGATGGCGGCCACCGTCACCGCACCCCTGGAGCGCCAGTTCGGACAGGTGCCGGGCCTGGCGCGCATGTCCTCGTCGAGCTCCTTCGGCCGTTCGCTGATCACGTTGCAGTTCGGCCTGGACGTCAGCATCGACGTGGCCGAGCAAGGCGTCCAGGCCGCCATCAACGCCGCGACCACCTACCTGCCTCTCGACCTGCCCACGCCGCCGGTCTACAGCAAGACCAATCCGGCGGACGCGCCCATCATGACGCTGGCGCTGACGTCCAAGATCATGCCCCTGCCCGACGTGGAGGAACTGGCCGACACGCGCCTGGCCCAGAAGATCGCCCAGCTTCCCGGCGTGGGCCTGGTCAGCATCAGCGGCGGCCAGCGCCCGGCCGTGCGCGTGCAGGCCAATCCCGTGGCGCTGGCTTCCTACCACATGAGCCTGGAGGATCTGCGCACGGCGCTGGCGCAGGCCAACGTCAACCTGGCCAAAGGCAGCTTCGACGGCGCGCGCCAGTCCTGGACCATCAACGCCAACGATCAGCTTTTCAAGGCCGCGGAGTACCTGCCGCTGGTCGTGGCCTACCGCGGCGGCGCGCCGGTGCGGCTGTCGGACGTGGCCACCGTCATCGACGGCGCGGAGGACGTGCGCCAGGCCGCGTGGGCCGGCCGCACGCCGGCCGTCATCGTCAATATACAGCGCCAGCCCGGCACCAACATCATCGCGCTGGTCGACCGCATCAAGAAGGTCCTGCCCGCGCTGAGCGCCTCCCTGCCCGGCTCCATCAACGTGAGCGTTCTCTCCGACCGCACCATCACCATCCGCGCCTCGGTGCGCGACGTGGAGTTCGAGCTTCTGCTGACCATCGTCTTGGTCGTGCTCGTCATTTTCTTGTTCCTGCGCGACGCCGCCGCCACCGTGATCCCGGCCGTGGCCGTGCCGCTGTCGCTGATCGGCACCTTCGCCGTCATGTACGCGCTGGACTACAGCTTGGACAACCTCTCGCTGATGGCGTTGACCATCTCCACCGGCTTCGTCGTCGATGACGCCATCGTCATGGTGGAGAACATCTCCCGCTACATCGAGATGGGCGAGGCACCCCTGCAGGCGGCGCTCAAGGGTGCCGCGGAGATCGGCTTCACCATCGTCTCGCTGACCGTGTCCTTGATCGCGGTTTTGATCCCGTTGCTGTTCATGGGCGACGTCGTCGGCCGCCTCTTTCGCGAGTTCGCCGTCACCTTGGCCGTCACCATCGTGATGTCGGCGATCGTCTCCTTGACGCTGACGCCCATGATGGCCGCGCGCATCCTGTCGCGGCGGCGCGAGGGTGAAGAAGAGCACCGCATTCTGCGCCTCTTTGAAGAAGGCTTCGAGCGCCTGACCCGCGCCTACGACCGCACTTTGCAGGTGGTGCTCCGGCGCCAGAAGGAGACTTTGTGGGCGGCCGTCGGCACTTTGGCGGCCACGTTGATCCTGTTCCTGATCGTCGACAAGGGCTTCTTCCCGGTTCAGGACACGGGCATGATTCTGGGCGTGTCGCAGGCGCCCCAGGACGTGTCCTTCGCCGCGATGAGCGAGCGCCAGAAGGCGCTGGCCGAGGTGGTCCTCGCCGATCCGGCCGTGGAGAGCTTGTCGTCGTTCATCGGTGTCGACGACACCAACGCCACGCTCAACAGCGGCCGCCTGCAAATCGCGCTGAAGCCGCGCGAGGACCGCGACACCGACGCCGCGGGCGTCATACGCCGCCTGAATCCGGCGCTTGCGCGCGTGCCCGGCATCGCGCTGTACATGCAGCCGGTCCAGGACCTCACCGTCGAGGATCGCGTCAGCCGCACCCAGTATCAATACACGCTGGAAAGCCCGGACTCCAAGACGCTCGACGATTGGACCCCGCGCGTGTCCTCGGCTTTGGCGGCTATCCCGGAATTGCGCGACGTGGCCACCGACCGGCAGAGCGACGGCCTGGGCATAACGCTGGACTTCGACCGTGACACCGCCTCGCGCCTGGGCATCACGCCGCAGACCATCGACGACAGCCTCTACGACGCCTTCGGCCAGCGCCAGGTCTCCACCATCTACACCCAGTCCAACCAATACCACGTCGTGCTGGAGGCCGCTTCGAACTGGCAGAAGGGACCCGCGGCGCTGGGCGACCTCTACATTCCGACCGCCTCCGGCGGTGAGGCGCCGCTGGCCGCGCTGGTGCGCCAGCGCATGGATTCGGCGTCCTTGCTGGTCAATCACCAGGACCAGTTTCCCTCGGTCACGCTGTCCTTCAACCTGGCGCCGCACGCGTCGCTGGGCGCGGCCGTGGCCGCGGTCCGCCGCGCGGTCGCCGCACTGTCTCCTCCGGCGTCCCTGCAGACGTCCTTCCAGGGAACGGCCGCCGCCTTCGAAGCCTCCCTCGCCAACGAGGCCATCCTCGTGCTGGCCGCGATCATCACCGTCTACATCGTCCTGGGCGTGCTGTATGAAAGCTACATTCACCCGTTGACCATCCTGTCCACCTTGCCGTCGGCCGGTGTCGGCGCGGTCGCGGCACTGATTCTGTGCCGCATGGACTTCGACGTGATCGCGCTGATCGGCATCATCCTGCTCATCGGCATCGTCAAGAAGAACGCCATCATGATGATCGACTTCGCGCTGGAGGCCGAACGCAAGGAAGGCAAGACGCCGCACGACGCGATCTATCAGGCCTGCCTCCTGCGCTTTCGGCCCATCATGATGACGACGATGGCCGCTCTGCTGGGCGCGGTGCCGCTGGCGTTGGGCAACGGCACCGGCGCGGAACTGCGCCGCCCGCTGGGCGTGACCATCATCGGCGGTTTGTTGGTCAGCCAGCTTCTGACGCTGTATACGACGCCCGTCGTCTACCTCCAGTTCGACCGTCTGACGCGCGCGTTGGCGCGCCGCCGCGCGGGCGGCGCGGGCCGACCGTGAGCCTGTCGGAGCCGTTCATCCGGCGCCCCGTCGGCACCTCCCTGCTGACTATCGCGCTGGCGTTGTCGGGCTGGGCGGCGTTTCGCCAACTGCCGGTGTCGGCCTTGCCGCAGGTGGACTTTCCCACGGTCATGGTCGGCGCGGCCCTGCCCGGCGCCAGCCCCGAGACCATGGCCTCGTCGGTGGCCACGCCGCTGGAGCGCCAGTTCGGACGCATCGCCGGTGTGACCGAGATGACCTCGACCAGCTACCTGGGCTCGACGACCGTGATCCTGCAGTTCGACCTCAGCCGCGACCCGGACGCGGCGGCGCGCGACGTGCAGGCCGGCATCAACGCCGCGCGCAGCTACCTGCCCACGAACCTGCCCAGCAATCCGATCTGGCGCAAGGTCAACCCCGCCGACGCGCCCATTTTAGTGCTGGCGCTGACCTCCGACGTGCAGACGCAGGCGCGCATGTACGACGCCGCCTCGTCGATTCTTCAACAGCGGCTGTCGCAGATCGAAGGCGTGGGCCAGGTGATCGTCGGCGGCAGTTCCCTGCCGGCGGTGCGCGTGGAGCTGAACCCGGACGCGCTCAGCAAATACGGCCTGGGCACCGCACAGGTGCGCACGTTCCTGGGCCGCGCGAACGCCGACCGGCCGAAGGGGGCCATCGAGGACGGCGGGCGCATCTACCGCATCGGCGCCCAGGACCAGCTCTTCGCGGCCGATCTCTACAAGCCGCTGATCGTCGCCTACCGCCACGGCGCGCCGGTGCGCCTGTCCCAACTCGGCGACGTGGTCGACTCCGTGGAGGACCTGCGCAACGCGGGCGGACTCAACGGCAAGCCGTCCGTCTTTCTGATTATTTTCCGCCAGCCCGGCGCCAACATCATCGAGACCGTCGACCGCGTCTTCGCTTCGATGCCGCTCCTGCAGGCCTCCTTGCCTCCGGGGGTCGTCTTGCACACCATCGTGGACCGCACGCTGTCGATCCGCGCCTCGGTGGCCGACGTGGAGCGCACGATGCTGATCTCCATCGTGCTCGTCATCCTGGTGGTGTTCCTGTTCCTGCGCGATCCCGTGGCCACCGCCATTCCCAGCGTGGTGGTGCCGCTGACCTTGGTCGGGACGTTCGGCGTGATGTATCTGTTCGGCTACAGCCTGGACAACCTGTCCTTGGTCGCGCTGACCATCTCGACGGGCTTCGTCGTCGACGACGCGATCGTGGTCATCGAGAACATCGCGCGCTATCTGGACCTGGGTGAGACGCCTTTCCAGGCGGCGCTGAAAGGCTCGGCCGAGATCGGCTTCACCGTGGTGTCGATGAGCGCGTCGCTGATCGCGGTCTTCATCCCGATCCTGCTGATGAGGGGCTTCGTCGGCCGCCTGTTCCGGGAGTTCGCGGTCACGCTTTCGGCGGCCATCGCGGTCTCGCTGGTGATTTCGCTGACCGCCACGCCGATGATGTGCGCGTTGTTTTTGCACCGCGAGCGCAAGGGCGGTCATGGCCGCCTGTACAACGTTATCGAGCGCGCCTATCATGGGTCCTTGAGGCTCTACGAGCGCGGGCTGATCTTCGTGCTGGACCACCCCGGCAAGACTTTGGCCAGCGTGCTGGCCGCGGCGGCGCTGAACCTGGCGCTGTTTTTGGTCATCCCGAAGGGCTTCTTTCCGGAGCAGGACATCGGGCGCATGATGGGCGGCATCCAGGCCGAGCAGGACGTTTCGTTTCAGGCCATGCGCGACAAGCTCTTCGAGTTTATCCGCATCGTCAAGAGCGACCCGGACGTGGACCAGGTGATCGCCTTCACCGGCGGCGCGGGCGGAACCAACTCCGGGCGCATGTTCGTGGGGCTCAAGCCCTTCGGCACGCGCGCGCCGATCGCCGAGATCATGGCCCGCGTACGGCGCAAGGCTTCCTCGGTTCCCGGCGCGCGACTTTTTCTTCAGCCGATCCAGGACCTGCACATCGGCGGACGCGCCAGCAACGCGCTCTATCAATACACGCTCCAATGCTCGGACCTGGGACTGCTCAACGAGTGGGCGCCGCGCGTGTTCGCCAAGCTCAAGACCTTGCCCGGCCTCGTGGACGTCAACACCGACCAGCAGAACAGCGGCCTGGAAGCCGACGTGGTCATCGACCGCGACACCGCCTCGCGGCTGGGGTTGACCGCGCAGAACGTCGACGACGCGCTCTACGACGCGTTCGGCCAGCGCCAGGTCTCGACGATGTATACGGAGATGAACCAATACCACGTCGTCATGGAGGTCGCGCCGCGCTACTGGCAGTCGCCGCAGACCTTGCGCACGCTCTACGCGCGCACGCCGGCGGGGCGCGAGGTGCCGCTGTCGGCCTTCGCGCGCCTGAAGCCCGGCTTCACGCCGCTGGTCGTCAATCATCAGGGCTTCTTTCCGGCGGTGACGATTTCCTTCAATCTAAAGCCCGGCGTCGCGCTGGGCCAGGCCGTCGACGCGATCGCCGCGGCCAAGCGTCAGATGGGCGTGCCGGCGGCCGTGTCGGGAACTTTCTCCGGCACGGCGGAAGCCTTTAAGGCTTCGCTCGCCAACGAGCCCATGCTGATTGCGACCGCCTTGGTCGCCGTCTACATCGTGCTGGGCATTCTTTATGAGAGCTTCATCCATCCGATCACGATCTTGTCCACGCTTCCGTCGGCCGGCGTCGGCGCCCTGCTGGCCCTGTTGGTGACGCGAACGGAGCTGAGCGTGATCGCGCTGATCGGCATCATCCTGCTGATCGGCATCGTCAAGAAGAATGCGATCATGATGATCGACTTCGCGCTGGAGGCCCAGCGAAAGGAGGGCAAAAATCCGCGCGATGCAATTTACGAGGCCTGTCTCTTGCGCTTCCGTCCCATCACGATGACGACGATGGCCGCCCTGCTGGGCGCGGTGCCGCTGGCGGTGGGCACGGGCATGGGCTCGGAACTGCGCCGGCCGCTGGGCATCGCCATCGTCGGCGGCCTGATCGTCAGCCAGATGCTCACTTTGTTCACCACGCCGATCGTGTATCTTTACATGGAGGAGCTCCCGCATTTCGCGGCGCGCGTGCGCGACCGCGTTCTGGCGCGACTGCGCGGCGCGGGCTCCGGGGACATCGCATGACTCGAAACAGCCTCAGGCGCTGCGCGCCAGCGCTCGCCGCCGTCCTGTTCGTCCAAGCCTGCTCGCTGGGACCGAAATACCGCCGTCCGGAGGTTCCGTCCGCGCCGGCGTTTAAAGAAGCGTCCGCCGTGGGCGACGGGATCTGGCGTCCGGCCGACCCCAGCGACCGCGTGCGCCGCGGCCATTGGTGGGAGATCTTCGGCGACGCGCGCTTGAACGCGCTGGAAGTTCAGGCCGCCGCGGCCAACCAGACCGTGCGCCAGGCCGCCGCGCAGTACCGGGAGGCCCGCGATCAGTTGGCCTACGCGCGCTCGACCTATTTCCCGACCTTCGGGGTGCAGCCGTCGATGCAGCGCATGAA
>JABEUV010000058.1 GCA_013044195.1 Elusimicrobiota bacterium
AAGTTTCCGGAGCTGAGCGCCTTGATCACGGACGCCGCCGCGGTCAAGCGCGGCCGCGTGATGGCCATCGACGACGACCCCAGCGTGCGCCGCGTGCTGAAGCTGAGGCTGGAGCTCAAGGGCTACGAGGTCGCGCTCTACGAAAACGGGCCCGAGGCGCTGGCCGCTCTCGCCGCGGCGCGGACGCCCGCGCCGGACCTGATCATCTGCGACGTGATGATGCCGGGCCTGGACGGCTACGAGACGTGCCGCAAGGTTCGCGCGATGGGAGCGGCCATGCCGTTCCTCTTTTTGACGAACAAGGGCGCCAGCGTCGACAAGGTGCGCGGACTTGAGGCGGGCGCCGACGACTACATCTTGAAGCCGTTCGATCCGCACGAGCTGGAGGCGAAGGTCGCCCGCTATTTGCGGGCCAAGCCGCGGCCATGAGCGCGGCGGGTCCCGTCTCCGCGGCGGGGATTCTGCTCGGCGTTTGGCTGAGCGCGGGGGCGGCGCTGGCCCTGCTGTTGTTCCTGATCGTCTATAAAGTCGGACGTTCGGCCGTGGAAAGCTGGCGCGGTCGCCGGCGCGACGCATTCTCGCCCGCGCTCGACGCGCTGATCGCGGGAGCGCCGCAGGCCGCGGCGCAATTGCGGCCGCGGCTGTGGGGCGACGCGGACATTATCGAGGACATGCTGGCGCGGACCGCGGCCGCGATTTCCGGGGACCTGCGAGACGAGGTGGTCCGCGCGGCCTCGGAGCTGGGTCTGACGCGGCGGCGCATCCGACAACTGCGCTCGCCGAGCATCCACGACCGCGCTTTTGCCGCGGAGAGGCTGGGCCTGCTGGGCGGCGAGGAGGCGGTGCCGCCGCTTTTGGACGCGCTGTCGCGCGAACGAAGCGGAGCGCGGCGCGTGATTATTCGTGCGCTGGGCCGCCTGCGTTCGCCGCGGGCGCTGTCCGCGTTGCTGAGGCTTTTGGAATACGACGGAGAGCTTCCCGGCGCGCCGGTGGCCCAGGCCCTGCTGAGCTGCGGAGAGGCGGCCGCTCCGGATCTTCTGCGCACGGCCGAAGCGCCATGCCGCGGCCGGGCGCAGGCGCTGGCGCTTCTGGGGCAGATGAAGATCCTCGACGCCGTCCCGATCCTGATCGAGGCGATGAGCGAAGATCCCAATCCCGCCGTGCGCGAGGCCGCGGCGCAAGCCGCGGGGCGGCTGGCGCATCCCGACGCGCTGCACGCTTTGCGCGGGGCCTTGCGCGACGGCGCGCCGCGGGTGCGCGCGCAGGCGGCGTGGGCGCTGGGACGCGTGGCCGATCCCGCGGCGGCCGAGGACCTGGAGTCCGCGCTGGATGATTCGGATTGGTGGACGCGGGCGCGCGCGGCCGAGGCGCTGTCGCGGCTGGGCGAAACGGGCTTGGAGCGTCTGCGGCGTTTGGCGGGCGGCGCGGACGGCCCCAAACGCCGGTTGGCCGAGGAGATGCTGGCCTCCGTGGAGATCGAGCGATGATCTCTTGGATTCGCGCCTACATCGTGGCCGTCGATTGGCTGGTGCTGGCCTATTTCGTGGGCCTGCACGGGATGTATCTGCTGTTTCTTCTTTTGTCGGCGCGCGAGCTCAAGGGCTACATGAGCCGCCTGCGCTACGGCGGCTACGATCTGTTCTTCAAGAATCCGGAGACGCCGACGGTGACGGTCCTGATGCCGGCCTTTAACGAGGCCGTGAACATCGCCGTGTCGGTGCGCGGCGTGCTGAACCTGAACTATCCGTCCTTTGAAGTGATCGTGATCAACGACGGCTCCTCCGACGAGACCTTGGCGGTGCTCAAGCGTTCCTTCGAATTGATCCGCACGGAGCGCTCCATGGAAGGCGCCGTCGCCACGGCTCCCGTGCGCGCGGTCTACCGCTCGCTGACGACGCCGAACCTGACCGTGATCGACAAGGACAACGGCGGCAAGTCCGACTCCTTGAACGCCGGCATCAACGCCGCGCGCACGCCGTATTTCTGCGCGGTGGACGCCGACATCGTGATGGAGGAGGACGCGCTACTGCGCGTGATGCGTCCGATCATCGAGGACCCGGAGCGCGTGGTGGCGGTGGGCGGCATCGTGCGCGTGGCCAACGGCTGCCGCGTGGTCCACGGACGCGTGGCGCAGGCGCGCCTGCCGCGCGCGGCGCTGCCGATGTTCCAGATCGTCGAGTATCTGCGCGCGTTCCTGGGCGCGCGCACGGGCCTGTCCAGCATCAACGGACTGCTGATCATCTCCGGCGCGTTCGGCGTCTTCTCCCGAAAATGGGCGACGGCCGTGGGCGGCTACCGCACGGACACGGTCGGCGAGGACATGGAGCTGGTCTGCGCCTTGCACGCGCGCCTGCGCGAGCAGGACGTCGACTACCGAGTGGTCTTCATCGCCGATCCCGTCTGCTGGACCGAGGTGCCCGCCACGCTGGCCGTGCTCTCGCGCCAGCGGCGGCGCTGGCAGAGAGGCCTGCTGGAGTCTCTGCACCGGCACCGCGGGATGCTGTTCGGTCGCGGCTACGGCGTGCTGGGCTGGCTGTCGTATCCGTTTTTTTTCTTCTTCGAGGGCTGGGGCCCCGCCATCGAGCTCCTGGGCTACCTGTCCGTCCTGTTCAGCGTCCTGCTGGGCTGGGTCGACGCGACTTTCGCTTTCGCGTTCCTGACGCTGTCCGTGGGGCTGGGCCTGACCATCACCTTGGCGTCGATCCTGATGGAGGAGCTGACGTTCCAGCGCTACCCCAGCTGGCAGGACCTGGCGCGACTGACGCTGTACGGCCTTATCGAGAACGTGGGCTACCGCCAATTGACGTCTTTCTACCGCTGTCAGGGCCTATGGGACTACCTGCGCAAGAAGAAAGGCTGGGGCCGTATGCCGCGCGCGGGGCTGGGGGCTTGAACCGAGTCGGAACGCGGCGCGTGCGGCAGCTTCAACGCCGTTTGACGAGATCGATCCAGGGGCGCTTCAAAGCCGGATGTCCCGGCGCGGCGATCAACCGCGGCGTCTGCTCGATGTTCTGAAGGCGCGCGGCCCGCTCGACGGACGCCCGCACGTAAGCGTAGAGTTCCTCGGCGGTGATGCGGCCGTCGCCTTTTGCGTCGGCGGCGCCGTGCAGTCCGGAAAGGAAATAATAGGTGAAAAGGCCGTGCCGATCGCGCGCGTCGCTCGCGCCGATCTGATCGGGCTTGGCGGCCGCGAAGACCAGCGCTCCGGTTTCCGGCCAATTCGCGCGCGCCGACACCAGCGGCCGCGCCCCCGCGACGGACAGAGCGCGGACTCCGCCGGAAAAACACGCGTCCAGGACGACGCTGACGTCCTTGGCGGGCAGGCGGTCTAGCGCGGAGAACAGGCGCGCCAACGGCAAAGACGTCTCCTTCAGGTAGCTGGGGTCCGAATCGTAAAGCATCAAGGACTCCCCGCCGGAGACCGGATCGAGCGAGCCATGTCCCGAGAAATAGAAGAACACTCGGGAGCGCGCATCGACGCGGTTCTTAAGCCAACCGGAGATGTTCTTGGCCAGGCTGGTTCGAGTCGCGCTCTGATCGATCAGGAGGACCACGTTCTTGGCGTCGAAGCCCATCGCGCGCGTGAGATAGGCGTAGACCGTGCGCGCGTCGCGGGCGGCGAAATCCGCGGGCGGGATGCCGGGCAGGTCGGACTTCTCGACGCCCACCACGACGGCGTAGGCGTTCTCATCGAGCGGCATGGAGCTCTTCGGGGGATCGTCGACGTCCGCCGTGGGGCTTGCCGTGTTCTCGCCGCCCGGCACGCTCGCGCGCAGCGAAAGCGCGTGGATGTAATGCAGAAGGCCGCCGATCTCCTCCTGCGTTGGAGGGTGCGACAGCGGCAGCATCTTTTTTCCGCCTCCGTCCAGCATGAACTTCAGCCGTTCCTCGCGCATGTCGTCGGCGTCCAGGCGGGTCAAATCCATGTCGGATTCCTTGACGCCGAGGGACCGTGCCACATGGTCCGAACCGCGCCCGTCCAAGCCGTGGCAGCGCACGCAGTGGCTCAGATACACCGACGCGCCCAGCCCCAGCGAGGAGTAGTCGCTTTCGCGTGGAGCGAGGGCGTTCGCCGCGCGGCCGAGGGCGCGCACGTACAAGACCAACTCCGAAACCGTTTGCGGGCTGATCTCGCCGAGGTCTCTGGAGGAGCCGAGCGGCGGGGGCATCTCCCCGCCGCCGTGCTCGATGCGCGCGCTCAGTTCTCCGTCGGTCATCGCGCGAACGGCGGACGCGGCCAAATCCAGGCGCTTCGAATCGACGTCTGCTGGGGCCAGCGATCCGCCTTTCCCGCGGCCGTCGACGCCGTGGCAGGAGGCGCACAGCAACTGGAACGATTCCAGCCCTTTCGAATGAACCGTCGCGGAGTCGGCGTCGGCCGCCCGGGAGCCGTCGAAAACCGCTCGCGTCTCCGGGATTGCGGTCTCTCGCCAGTCCTTCTTCACGACGGCGCGGCCGGCGCCTAGGACCGTTCCGCGGGAAACGTCGATCACGCGCCCGTCGATCTCCACCGTGCCGTCGTCAAGGTCGATCAGCACTCCGACCACGACCGCCTCGACTCCCGCCGTGCGGCCGATCGCGCGCACGGCCTTGTCCTCGCCCGCGGCGGCGGCGGCGCATGCCGACGGGCCGAGCCGTTTCTTATACAGACCCGGGTCGACGACCTTCACTCCGCCGGACGCGGCAAGCTCATTCATGATCCGTTCGCTCACGAGTTCCGGACCAGGAGATCGTCGCCCGTCCACGTATGGAAATGGAAGTACGACGACGCTGTGTGCGCCGTTTTGGCGCAGGATTCGCGCCAGGAAGGAGGCCTCATCCGTGTAGGAATCGGCGCGCGCGGAGGTTGCCGCGACGATGACGACGAACGCCGCTGACAGGCGCAACGCGCGCCGACCGGCGCCCAGGGCTCCCGCGTCCAACTTAATGCGCTCTCCGCATGCGGGAGCATTAAACATATTTTGGGGCTAGGGGGCTTGACATCGAACAATAGTTCGACTATGCTTGGTGGTCCGCCGATCGAGCGGCGGAGAGGAGAACGGGCCATGAGCAAGGACGAACTGACGCCGCGCCAGCAAAAAATATTGGAGCTGGTGAGGAATTTCGCGACGGACCACGGCTATCCGCCGACCGTGCGCGAGCTGTGCCGCTTGGCGGGCGTCAGTTCGCCGGACACGGTGCAGTATCATCTCGACAATCTGCGCAGCAAAGGCCTTCTTGAGGAAGCCAAGGGCCGCTCGCGCGCGGCACAAATCGCGGCCGACGAGCGCGTGGCGCTGATCCCCGTTCTGGGCCTGGTGCCGGCGGGACCCATGGCGGGCGCCTACGCGGAGCCGATGGGCCACGTGCCGGCCGTCATCGAGCGCGGCGACGCGTCCGGCCTGTTCGCGCTCAAGGTCAAGGGCGACTCGATGGAGAGCACTCTCTGGAACGGCGACACGGTGGTGGTGCGCTGGCAGGAGACCGCGTCGACCAACGACGTGGTGGTGGTGCGCTACGACGACGGCGAGGCCACGGTCAAGCGCCTGAAGGTCAAGCCCGCGGGCCTGGTCCTGGTGCCCGACAACCCGAAATACGATCCCTTCGACATCGGCGAGGGCCGCATTGCCGGCAAGGTGATCTCCCTGATCCGAAAGTTGTAGTCTGGGCCTGTGGGGTTTAGAAAAACCGACGGCTGGGTTGAGGCCAAACAACTCGACTACTTGTTGCGCGAACTCGCGCGCTCGGAGGCCGACGGACGTCTCAGCCCCGAGCTCCGTCAAGAACTGCTGACCGGCCTGGAGCTGGAACAGGAGCGACGCCGGTCCGAGTTGGCGGGGCTCAAAGAACAGCAGAAACTACGCCTTGGTCGTCGGCTTCTGATGTTCTTTGGTTCCGGCGCGCTCGCCCTCGGTTTGGGCTTTTTCATTTTGGACCATTACGATTGGTTCAGCTCCGTCTTCGAGTTTATTCGGCAATTGGTCGATATTTTTCTGCGCATGCCGCCCCAGGTCCGCGCGCTCGAACTTTTGGCCGCCACGGGGCTTCTCTTTTGGGTGTCGTTAAGCCGGCGCGAGAGTTTGGAGAAGTCCGCGTGGGTTTTCGTCTGTTTGGGTTTGGCGGGGCTTCTTTTTTACGATGCGTTCGTCGTGCCCGATTGGCTGTTCGGCGGCTCCTACACTCATTGGGAGCATCTGCTGGCCGGAGTTCTGCTGTTCGGTTGGGGCTACCGGGTGTCTCTGCGCACCGTGATGTACGCGGGACTGATATTGACATGCGGCTGGCTGGGCGGAGGGACCGAGTACGATTTCGCCTGCTACGTCATTTGGATGAAGGATCCGGTGTTATTTCTGCCGTTCTCCGCGTGTTTATTGACGCTCGGCGCATGGATCGAGCGGTACGGCAATAAATACGCGGTCGCGCCGGTCGAGATCACGGCGTTGCTCGGCTTGTTTCTCGCCCTGCTGATCCTTTCCATCGGCGGCTACGACGGACACCCCAGCCTGGGCCTGGGTCCGGTCTCCGCGGTCTGGTTCGTCGTCCTGTTGACCGTGGTCTCCTGCGCGGCGGTCGCAGTCGGTATCAAATACGGCCGCTCGCGCTATTACGGCTTCGGCCTCACGTTCCTGTCCATCGATCTCTACACCCGGTTCTACGAGATATTCAACGGCTGGCTGCCGCGCTCGCTGTTCTGGCTGATCTTCGGCGCGCTACTGTTGATCGGCGGCCGCTACGTGAACCGCCTCATCAAGACGTTTTCGCTCAAGACGGTTTAGCCACTCAGCCGTCCAAGACGCGAAGACCGAAGCGCATGGAATCAGGCGCGCGGCCCGGCGCGTTCGGGCAAAACTCTGGTCGCTAAGCCTCCCCGTTCGTCCGAAAGCCTATTCGGCGTCGCGGCTTTTCTGGTCCGTCCATGAGGTCGCGCAGCACCTCAAAGAGGCGAGCGATGTCGCGGTCGTGGCCAAGCAATTTACGCTCCAGTTCCTCCCACTTGGTCAGGGATGTGCTGCGCCAGCGCTCGCGCGCCTTGGCATATACGAAGGCGCGCATGATCTCGATGTTTGCGCGAACCGCGCGCGGACTCCTCAAAACGCTGGAAAGCATTGCGATGCCTTCCTGAGTGAAGACGAGGGGCAGATACCCGCCCAGTCGAGAGCGCCATGCGGGTGTCGCATTTTGCGACACCACGATTTTCGCCTCCTCTTCCGTCAGCTGGAACATGAAATCGTCCGGGAAGCGCTCGGGATTGCGCCGGACCTGCTCTCGAAGCCGTCTCGGCTTGACTCCATAGAGTTCTGCCAGCTGAGTGTCGAGCATGACTTGGCGTTTGCGAACCGTAAAAATGCGCGGTCGCAGCTGCGCAAAAACCGCGGGAAGATCGCTCATCACATATATACGATTGAGACCCCCATTTTGTTCCCAACAAAAGCCCCTGGGATTTTCTGAGTCGCGGCTCTATACTGGGCACGTGCAGGCGCCGTGGAATTCCGTCTGCCCGATCTGCCGCCACGAACCTCGCGAACATGGCGAGCAGGGGCGCTGCGCGCACGGCGATTGCTCTTGTCGCGTCGATCTCCGTATATTCAGCGAGCCTCGTCCGCCGTCGCCTTGGGGTTGGCCGAATTCTTTCGAGCGCGGCATGGCCGACCACCCGTTTAGAACCATTATCTATGCATCGTGCGCTTTATTTTTTGCGGGTTTAGGCTGTGATTGGCTGGCGACACATCTTACGGGACATGCTTGGGTCCATGCGCTGTTCAAAGCGATCGGCATAATGCTCATGGTGCTTGGGCTTCCGGGAATCATTCTAGAGCGGTTCTATGTCCCACACGGGGACCGCGCCATCTCTCCTCCGGGCGCAAACAAAATCTTGATCGGACTCCTCTCAGCCGCCGTCGTTTTGACAGCTGGGATATTTCTTGCCGATTATTTCTACCGCTGAATGTCGCGGGAGAGCTCGCGGCGAATTTTGTCAGCGAATATCGGCGACGCGAAGTCCGAAGCGCATGCGTTCAGGCGCATGTCCCGAGCGTCGGATTTCGGAGAGCACGGCTTCCAGCGCGGCCAAAGAGGGCGCGTCGATGAGCGCGCCGACGGCGCGTAGTTTCTGTAGGCCGCGGTCAAAGAGGTAGAAGGCGCCGTCGGGCTTTTCCGGAGACAGGCGCAGGCGGTGCAGGCCCGCGGCAAGCTGGATCACGCCCTGGAGCGCCAGGCGGTCGTCGCCGGAGGCGGACTTCCAGGCGGACTCCAGTTCTTCGTGAGCGTCGAAGTAGCGGCCCGCGGCGGTCAACGCGTCGGCGCGGTCGAGCCAATATTGGAGATCGCGCGCGGCGCTCAACGATCGCGGTCCGGAAGCTTCTTGATCAGCACGTAAAGTCGGCCCTCGGCCCATTGGTGGCGCGCGGTGGTCACGGCCTGCGGGCCGTGGCCGGCGTAGATGTCCACGCGGCCGGGGCCCTTGATGGCGCCGCCGGCGTCCAGCGCGAAGGCGAAGCGCGCGCTGGGGAAGACGCCCAACAGGCGGCCGTCCTTGTCGGCCTGCGGGGCGGGAACGGTGAAGAAGGTCAGCGCGCCCAGCGGTATGACGGACGGATCGATGGCGATGGAGCGCGCGGGGACCAAGGACTGGTCGGCGGCGCCGAAGGGCTCGCCGTCCTTGGGCAGGGGGGCCAGCTCGAAGAACGTGTAGCGCGGGTTCTGCGCCAGGATCCAGCCCTCGGTCTCCGGGTTGGCGCGCAGGTAGTCGCGCAGTTTTTCGTGCGTGATCTCGTCGCGGGAGAACACTCCGGCCCGGACCAGCAGGAGGCCGACGGACGCGAACGGGCGCTCGTTGGTCGCGGCGTATTTGGCGAGCACCTGCTTGCCGCTGGGCAAGGTCAAAATGCCCGAGCCTTGGATGTGCAGGTCCAGCGCGTCGAAGCGGTCCTTGAGCCAGGCCACTTCCGCGCCCTTGCCGGCCAGCGCCTTGCGCCGGTCGATCTGGTCGCGTGTGAAATAGGGGGTGACGCGCTTGTCCTTGCCCACGCGCCCCAGCAAGGTCGTGTCGCCGTATTTGCGGTCGAAGGAGCCCAGGTCGACTTCGACCATGTCCTTGGGCCGCTTGTAGAGCGGGTAGGAGTAGGTGGAACTGCGCTTGAGGCTGGCGCGCAGAACGGGCTGGTAGTAGGAGGAAAAAACGACGCGGCCCTTGCCGTCGCTGCCCGCGGACTGGAATACGTCGAAGGCCGCGCGCACGCGCGCGTCGAAGTCCGCGGGACCGCGCGTGGACTGGGCGATCTCGATGAGAGCTTTCGCGGAGTCGATGAGCGCTTGCGGCGCGTAATCTCGGTCGGCCACGCGCAGCGTGCGCGACGGAGGCAGGGACTGCAGATACTTGATCGACTTGCGCGCCGCCCGGATCAGGCTGGCGCGGCCCTTGAACGACTCGACGAAGTTCGGCAGTGAATCTTCCGGGACCAAACGCAGGGCCGGGCCCGCGTAGGCGGCGGAAGAGGCCGCGACCGCGCCCGTCGCCGGACCTCCGGCGCCGACCGGCGGCTGGGCGTAAGACGAGGCGGCGAAGGCGAAGAAAAGTGCGGCAAGTTTCATGGCGTCAGGTCTCCGGGCCGGCTTTCGCGGCGGCGGTGATCGCCGGCTCGGCGTGCGGAGCCAGCGAGAAGAAGAAGCGCGAGCCGCGGCCCACCTCGCTGTCGAGTTCCAGGGCGGCGCCATGCGCGTCCAAAATCATCCGCGACAGCGCCAGACCCACGCCGAAGCCCTTAGCCTCGCGCTTGCCGCGCTCGGTGCGGTAGTAGCCGCCGAAGATGCTCTCGCGTTCCTCGGACGCTATGCCGATGCCGGTGTCGCGCACGAAGACTTCGACGAGGCCGTCCGGGCGCGGCGCCGCGCCGAGGGCGATGGCGCCGCCTTCGTGCGTGTATTTGAACGCGTTGGTCAGAAGGTTGGCGATCACCAGGGCCACCGCGTCGGGGTCGGCGGAGACCGGCGGCAGGTCCGGGGCCAGTTCCAGCGTCATCGTCAGGCGCTTGCGCCGGCCCAGGATCGCGAGGCGCTCCAGCGCGTCGGTGAGCAGCGGGCCGAGCTCCACGCGGCTGGTCTCCACGTGGAACTTGCCGGATTCAAGCCGCCCCAGGTTCAGCAGGTTCGTGGCCATCCCCGAGAGCGCGCGGATGTTGGCCGAGAGCATGTCGTGCCACGGCGCGGCCGTGTCGGAACGTTCCGACTCCTTGAGCAGGACGTGCGCGGCGTGGATGACGGCCAGGGCGTTGTTGAACTCGTGGCTGACGCCGGAGACCAACTGGGACTTGAGCAGGCTGGTCTGGCGCTCGCGTTCGAACTGCTCGTTGAGCTTGACCGACATCGCGCGCATGGTTTTCTGCAGTTCGGCGATCTCTCCGGGCGCGCCGCTGTCGTCCGGCCACGGCCGGCCCAGCGCCCAGCCCGCGGCCTGGTCGCGCAGGCGCTGGAGCGGGGTGACGATGATGCGCGAGACGGCGACGGCGATCGCGATGGAGCTGATGACGCCGATCGACAGCAGCAGCGCGAAGGTCGCCAAGGTCGCGCTCCGGGCGGCGCGGCGCTGTTCGTCGAGGTGACGGTAGCTGAGCGCGCCCATCCGGCTGACGCGGCCCACCAGGGCGTCGACCTTGTCCTTGGCTAAAGTCAGCTTCAAGGCCTCGACCCGAGTCAGTCCGCCGCGCCGCGCGCGGGCGAGCATGGCGTCCTGTTTGGAGACGTAGTCGTCGAACGCATGGTCGACAAGGGCCCATTCGCGCACCTGATCTTTGCGGCGCAGGCGCGCGCCCAGTTCGGCGTGCCGGTGTCGGTAATCGGCGATCGCCCGCTCGCGGCGCAGCAGCCAGTCGCCTTGGCGCGTGAGCAGGTAGCTGTCCGCGTCCAGGTCGATGTCGCGCAGGCGCGCGCGTTGGGCGGGCAGGGCGGCCAGGAAAGAGAGCTCCTCGTCGAAGGCGGTCTCCAGGCGGTTCTGCTCGCGGCTGCCCGTCAGGTAAGCGACCAAGGACAGGCCCGTGGAAACGCACAGCACGGTGGCCAGCAGCAGGGTCAGTCGCGCGCGCAGGGTCTTCACCCTTGTATCTTGCGATTTGGAGGCCCGGCCTGTCCACCGCGGCGGCGGTGAGCGGAGAGAAAGGCTATAATCGCGCTCGTGGATCCCGCGCGAGAGTGGAGTTTTTTCGCGGCCGGCACTTTCGCGCTGATGGGCGGCTCTCTGATCGCAGGCGCCGAGAAGCGCGCGGCGGACGCGACGGCTTGGGAAAACGAGCGTCTCCGGCTGGCCGGCGCGCCGCCCACCGACCGCAACGTCTCTTTTGCCCGCTTCCAACGATTGCTGAACCGAGGTTTCGGCGTCGCGGCGCTGCTGGCGGGCGGCGCGTTGGCGGCCGGCGTTCCGGCCGGACGCGGCCCGCGGTGGAGCCCGTCCGGGGCCGCGGCGGCCGCGATCGGCGCTTTGCTGGTGATCTCGGGCGTAATGGGCGCGGCGGCGGGCGTTCTCGGACGGCGCTCGGCGCCGAGCTTTCTTCGCGACGAGTCGTCGCGAAAGGCTCCGCCCGGCGAGCGCGTGTCCGGAGCGCTGAACTGGGCCCTGCGCGCGTGGTGGTTCGCCTACGGCGCGCGCCTGCTGTGGGGGAGGTTCGGTTGAAGACGATCCTGCTGTTGACGATCTCGAACGTCTTCATGACGTTCGCTTGGTACGGCCATCTCAAGCACCGCCAGGCGCCGCTGTGGGAGGCGATTCTCGTCTCCTGGGGCATCGCGTTCTTCGAGTACTGCTTCCAGGTTCCGGCCAACCGCATCGGCTACGGAACCTTCAGCGCCTACCAGCTCAAGACCATCCAAGAGATCAGTACGCTCTCGGTGTTCGCGGTTTTTTCCTGGCTGTACTTGAAGGAGCCGCTGGGCTGGAACCAAGCGGCGTCCTTCGCGTGCATCGTGGGTGCGGCGTTCTTTATGTTTCGCTAGGCGGCGCGGCGTCAGCGATCGGAAGGCGCTTTGCGCGGCTTGGTCTTGTCGTCCGGAGCGGCGGAGAACTGGGCCTCCTCGGTGGAGCCCTTGAGCGCAAGCGTCGAGGAGACGCCGCCGGACACCACGGAGTTGACGTCGTCGAAGTAGCCGGTGCCGACGAACTCCTGGTGCTTGACGGCCTGGTAGCCGGAGGCCTCGGCGGCGAACTCGCGCTCCTGCAGGCGGGAGTAGGCGGTCATGCCCTCGTCCTTGTACGCGTTGGCCAGCTCGAACATGCCGTGGTTGAGGGCGTGGAAACCGGCCAGCGTCACGAACTGGAACTTGTAGCCCATCGCGCCCAGCTCGCGCTGGAACTTCGCGATCGTCGCGTCGTCGAGCTTGCGCTTCCAGTTGAAGGACGGCGAGCAGTTGTAGGCCAGCAGTTTGCCCGGGTGGACCTTGTGCACGCCCTCGGCGAAGGCCTTCGCCTCGGCTAGGTCCGGGTGCGAGGTCTCGCACCAGATCATGTCGGAGTGCGGGGCGTAGGCGACGGCGCGGGCGATGGCGGACTCGATGCCGGGCTTGATCGGAAAGAAGCCTTCCACCGTGCGCTCGCGCGAGGCGATGAAGCGGCGGTCGCGCTCGTCGGAGTCGCTGGTCAGGAGGTTGGCCGAATCGGCGTCGGTGCGCGCGATCACCAGCGTGGGCACGCCCAGCACGTCGGCGGCCAGGCGCGCGGAGACCAGCTTCGTGACGAACTCGTGCGTGGGGACCAGCACCTTGCCGCCCATGTGGCCGCACTTTTTGGCCGAGGCCAGCTGATCCTCAAAATGAACGCCCGCCGCGCCTGCCGCGATCATGGCCTTCATCAACTCGAAGACGTTGATGGGACCGCCGAAGCCGGCTTCCGCGTCGACGACCATGGGCGCCAGCCAGGAGCGCACCGTTCGCGTGCCGCGCGCCGTGTCGATCTGATCGGCGCGCAGCAGGGAGTTATTGATGCGCGTGATCAGGTGCGGCACGGAGAGCACGGGATACAGGCTTTGATCCGGGTAGGTGTGGTAGGAGTCGTTGGCGTCGGCGGCCACCTGCCAGCCGCTGACGTAGATCGCCTTGAGGCCCGCGCGCACCATCTGCACGGCCTGGTTGCCGGTGACGGCTCCCAGCGCGCGCACGAACGGCTCGGTATTGAGCAGATGCCAGAGCTTCTTGGCGCCCAGCTCCGCGAGCGTGTGGCTGAGGCGCACCGAGCCGCGCAGGCGCACCACGTCCGCGCCGCGGTACGGCCGCGACGTGCCCTGCCAGCGCGGGCTGGTCTTCCACTCTTTTTCCAAAGCTCCGCTTTCGTAGTCGTGCTTGTGCGCGCGCATGGGATTCTCCGTCAGTCGATCCGCTGGTAGGCGGGGATGGTGAGAAATTCGGTGAAGCGTTCGGAGGCGAACATGGTTTCGAAAAGCGCGGCGGCTTCCTGAAGCCGTCCGGGGGCGTAGCGCTCGGGCTTGACCTTGGCGAGTTCCTCGGCCAAAATCGCGCGCGCAAGCGTCAGCGTGACGGTCCGGCCGTCGGACAGCTTCGCGCCGCGGCGGATCCATTGCCAGACCTGAGCGCGGGAGATCTCCGCCGTGGCCGCGTCCTCCATTAGGTTGTTGATCGGCACGCAGCCGTTGCCGGACAGCCAGGAGGCCAGATACTGGACGCCGACGGACAGGTTCACGCGCAGGCCGCCCTCGGTGACGGTTCCTTCGGGCACGGCCAAAAGATCCGCAGCCGTCACGGCCAGGTCCGGCAGACGCTTGGACAGCTGATTGGGACCGGGCATGAGGCGGTCGAACACTTCGGCTGCGACCGGCACCAGCCCGGGGTGCGCCACCCAGGTGCCGTCGTGGCCGTCGCCGGCCTCGCGCTCTTTGTCGGCGCGCACCTTGGCGAGCGCGGCTTCGTTGGCGGCGTCGTCGCCCTTGATGGGAATCTGCGCGGCCATGCCGCCCATCGCGTGCGCGCCGCGACGGTGGCAGGTCTCGATGAGCAGGCGCGAGTAGGCGCGCAGGAAGCGCGTGGTCATAGTCACCTGCGCGCGGTCGGGCAGGACCACGGCGGGGTCCGCGGAGAATTTCTTGATGAACGAGAAGATGTAGTCCCAGCGTCCGCAGTTGAGGCCCGCCGAATGCTCGCGCAATTCATAAAGAATCTCGTCCATCTCAAAGGCGGCGAGGATGGTCTCGATGAGCACCGTTGCGCGGATGGCGCCGACGGGAATATTCAGGGTCTTCTGCGCGTGGAGAAAAACGTCGTTCCACAGCCGCGCCTCGTGCCGACTTTCCATTTTCGGCAGATAAAAATAAGGGCCGGAGCCGCGCTTGAGCAATTCCGCGGCGTTGCGAAAGAAGTACAACCCGAAATCGAATAGGCTCGCGGAGATCGGTCGGCCGTCAACAAGAAAGTGCTTTTCTTCCAGATGCCAGCCGCGCGGCCGGCACAGCAAGGTGGCGGTTATGTCCTTGAGCGCGTAGCGTTTGCCCTCGGGACTGGTGAAGGAGATCGTGCGGCGGATCGCGTCGGACAGATTGACCTGGCCCTGGAGCGTCGCCTCCCAGTCGGGCGAATGCGAGTCCTCGAAGTCCGCCATGAACGCCTTCGCGCCGGAGTTCAGCGCGTTGATGACCATCTTGCGGTCGACGGGGCCCGTGATCTCCACGCGCCGGTCGCGCAGGTCCGCCGGCGCGGGCCGCACCGTCCAATCGGCACGGCGCAGGTCGGCGGTCTCCGCGAGAAAATCCGGGCGCTCGCCGGCGTCAAGCCGCGTCTGCCGCAGGCGCCGTGCCTCCAGCAGTTCGCGCCGCCGCGGACCGAAGCGCCGTTCCAGGTCCGTCACGAAGGCCGTGGCCTCGGGAGTCAGCACGGTGGAGCGGTCGAGTGTGGTCGACATGGGGTGTTCCTTGCCTGGCGCGAAGCTTTGTCAGATTAGGACAATCTTGCGCGCCCGCGTCAAGCGTTATCTCCCGTCGTCCGCGCCTGGACGCGCGCGGAGCGCGCTGTTATACTGCCGACGCCGCCGCAAACGTCCGCAGAATGCAGAGACACCGAGCCGTCGTTTTTCTCGCCTCGTTCCTGGCTTTCAGTCTGGAGCTGTGGTCGGCGAAGCTTCTTTTGCCGCGTTTCGGCGGCAGCGCGTATGTGTGGACGACGTGCGTAATCTTTTTTCAGGCGGTACTTCTGGCGGCCACGCTCACGGCGCAGGCCGCGGCCGCCCGTCTGAGCCGGAGGCGCTGGGCGCGCGCGTATCTGGCGCTCGCGTTGGCGCCGCTGGCTTTTTTTCCGGCGTCGGTTCCGGCGCCGTCGTCGACCGGGCCTCTGCTTGATCTTTTGCGGGCACTCCTGGTCATGGTCGGCGCGCCGTTCTTTCTGCTCTCGACGACGACGATCGTCGTCCAAGGCTGGCGGATGGAGCGGGGGCCGACGGGCGGACGCGACGCGTATGATTTGTTCGGCGCGTCGAACGCGGGGGCCCTGGCGGCGCTGGCCGGCTATCCGTTGGCCGTCGAGCCGGGGTTGACGCTGAACGCGCAGTCGCGTCTGTGGACCGTGCTATATGCGGCGTACGTCGTTTTGCTATGGATGTGCGCGCCGCGCGGCGGCGGCGCGGCGGCCGCCGTCGCAATTGAGACGGGTGAAGTCATTTCCGCGCGGCGGCGCGCGTCGTGGCTTCTGCTGGCCGCGGCACCCTGTGCGGCCATGCTGGCGACCGCGAACCTGCTCACGTTCGATTTTGCGGCGGTGCCTCTGCTGTGGACCGCGCCGCTGGCGGTGTATCTGGCCACGTTCGTACTCAACTTCCGGCGCCAAGCGTTCGACGCGCGGCGGCTGAACTCCGCTTTGCTCCCGATCCTGGGCGCATGGACCTTGGCGTGCGCGGCCGCGGCGGCGTTGGCGGTGCTGGACGCGGGGGAGTCCACGCCGGTGCGCACCTTGCGCCGCCTCATCGACGTGGGCAAGTTCGGCTACGTGACCGCGGCGCTGTTCGTGGTGGGGATGATTGCGCACCGCTCGCTGGCGGCTGATCGGCCCGCGACGCCGCGCGCCATGCGCGGCTTCTACGTTGCGATCTCCGCCGGCGGTCTTCTGGGAAGTTTGGCCATCGGCGTGCTGGTGCCTTTGCTGGGGCGCGACGTGGGCGTGCTGGGCCTGGACTGGCTTGCGGCGGGGGCGTTGGCCGCGGCCGCGCTGATCCTGCGCGACTGGGACGCGCTGTCGGGACTTGCGCGTCGCCGGCCGCGCGCGGTCGCGGCGGCGGCCGTCGCCGCGGGCATCGTCGCGACACTCCTGCTTGCGGCGCGGCGCGCGGCCGTTGCGGAGTCCGGCGTGGTGTTCTCTTTGAGGAATTTCTACGGCGTCTACGCGGTGGCCGACCACGACGGCGTGCGCCTGTTTTTTCACGGCAACACCGACCACGGCTCACAGTCGCTCGATCCGGCGCAGGCGCGGACGCCGTTGAGCTACTACAACGTCCATTCGCCGCTGGCGGAGGCCTTCGCGCAATTGGGCGGCGGCTGGCGGCGGCTGGGCGTGGTCGGATTGGGCGCCGGGGCGATCGCGGCGTATGGACGACCCGGCCGGAGCCTGGATTATTACGAGTTGGACCCGGACGTGGCCATGATCGCGGAGCGTTGGTTTACCTATCTCAAGAACAGCCGGGCGCGCGTGCGCATCGTCGTGGGCGACGCGCGCCTGCGGCTGGCGCAGGCGCACGGGGAGTCCTACGACGTGCTGATCCTGGACGCGTTCAACAGCGGCGCGGTGCCGGTGCATCTGCTGACCGAAGAAGCTCTGCGGCTGTATCTGCGCCGAATCACCCCGGACGGCGTGATCCTTTTGCACGTGTCCAACCGCTATCTGGACCTGCGTCCCATGCTGGCGGCTTCCGCCACTGAGCTGGGCCTGCATGGCGCGTCGAAACGGCTGGTGCAGAACGGACGCATGACCGAGGATCGGGTGCCCTCGTGCTGGATCGAGCTCAGCCTTGATGCGGCGAAGACCGACGCTTTGATCCGCGCGCGCGGCTGGCGGCCTTTGGAGGAATCCGCGCGCGGCGCGCGGC
This sequence comes from Elusimicrobiota bacterium, assembly GCA_013044195.1. Lineage (GTDB taxonomy): Bacteria > Elusimicrobiota > Elusimicrobia > UBA1565 > UBA9628 > GWA2-66-18. Next base: position 17,039 of record JABEUV010000058.1, read on the forward strand.
CGTGGACCGATCAATACGCCAGCCTGCTTCCGGTTCTCGCTCTTTAGACGGGCGCGTCAGCGCAGATGCCCGTCGTCCATGCGCAGGATGCGGTCGGCGGTTTTAGCCTGGCTCTCGTCGTGCGTGACCAGGACGACGGCGGCGTTCTTCTCGCGCGCCAGCCTCTTGAAATCGGCGAAGACCTTGGCGCCGTTCTCGCGGTCGAGGTTGCCGGTGGGCTCATCAGCCAGGATCACCGACGGGGATTGGATCAGCGAGCGCGCGATGGCCGCGCGTTGGCGCTCGCCGCCGGAGGTCTGGGACGGGAAGCGGGCGCGCAGTTTCGTGATGCCCAGCGAGTCGAGCAAGGTCTCGGCGCGGACCAGGTCCTGCGCGGGCGTCCGCGCGGAGAGGCCCCGCGCCCGGGCGATGCGCGCGGGCATCAGCACGTTTTCAAGGATGGTGAACTCCGGCAGAAGCGAGTCGAACTGGAACACGAAACCCAGGCGCTCGTTGCGCGCGCGCGCGCGTCCAGCGTCGTCCAGTGCTCCCGCGTCCACGCCGCCCAGGCGCAGTTCGCCCGCATCGGGGCGGTCCATCAGGCCCAAGAGATTGAGCAAGGTCGACTTGCCTGAGCCGCTGGGGCCCAGCACCGCGGCGAATTCCCCGGCGTTCAAGCTTACGTCCACGCCGCGCAGTACCTCCACGGCCGCAGCACCCGAGCCGTAGGACTTGCGCAGGCCGCGCGCCAGGACGGCGGGCTCAGCCATAGTGGATGGCCTCCACCGGGTCGGACTTGGCGGCTCGGCGCGCGGGGTAGATCGTCGCGAGTATGGTCAGGGTCAAGCCCATCACGGTGACGGCGCTCACGTCCCAGACGCGGATATCGACGGGCACGCGCGAGAGGTAATAAATATCGGCGGGCAGTTCCACAATGGGGAAAGTGGCGATGACCCAGCAGAGGAAGAAGCCCAACGCCAAGCCGCCCAGCACGCCGCCGCCGCCGATCAGCAGGCCTTCGACCAAAAATATTTTCTCGATCATCCGCGCGTGCGCGCCCATGGCCTTGAGCAGGCCGATGTCGCGCGTCTTCTCCACCGAGCGCAGGATTTGCGTACTGGCGATATTGAGCGAGGCGACGAGCGTGATCAAGGTCAGGATGATGAACATCACCGTCTTTTCGAGCTTCAGCGCGGCGAACAAGGTCTGGTTCATCTGCGCGTAGGTGCGCACCACGCGGCGGTAGCCCAAGGTCGCGCGCAAGCGCCGCGCCGCGCGGTCGGCGTAGTTGAGGTTGGTCAGGCGCAGGCCCAGGCCCGCCGCGCCGCCGGCCGAACCCAGGAACTTTTCCGCGGCACTTAGGTCCGTCCACGCCGTGCCGCTGTCGTATTCGTAGTAGCCCGTCTTGAGGAGGCCGCAGACGCGGAAGCGCTGCATCTTGGGCAGGAGGCCCAGCGGCGTGGCCACGCTTTGCGGAGAGACCAGAACCACGTTGGAGCCCACGTCCGCGTCCATCCGCTCGGCCAGTTCCTCGCCCAGCACGATGCCGGGCACCTTGCCGTCCTTGACGCCGTCCCAGCTTCCCGCGACCAGCTTCTTGGCCAGGTCGTTGACGTGGAACTCGCGCGCCGGGTCCAGGCCTTTGAGGATCACGCCGATGGAGCGGTCGTGGCTGGTCAAGATCGCCTGGCCCAGCACGAAGGGCGCGGTCGCCGTCACGTCGGGATCCGCCTTGACCTGCGCGTCCAGGCCGGCCATGTCGGCGTCGGACTGCGCGCCGTAGACCGTCACGTGCGCCTGCGCGCCCACGATCTTGCGCTGGATGTCCGCCTGGAAGCCGTTCATGACCGACAGTGTCGTGATGAGTGCGGCCACGCCCACGGTGACGCCCGCGACGCCGATGGACGTGGTCACCACCGCGAACAGTCCGCGGCGCTTGGCCTTCAGGTAACGCAGGGCGATGAAGAGCTCGAGCGGCATCGCGGCTATTTCGCGGCTTCGTGCTTGAGCGTCGGGAACAGGATCACGTCGCGGATGGAGTCGCGGCCGGTCAGCAGCATGACCAGGCGGTCGATGCCCACGCCCATCCCGCCCATCGGCGGCATGCCGGCCTCCATCGCCTGGACGAAGTCTTCATCGAGGAGGTCCGCTTCCTGGTCGCCCTCGCCGCGCTGCTTGAGCTGTTCGGCCAGGCGCTCGCGCTGGTCCTGGGGATCGTTGAGCTCGGTGTAGGCGTTGGCCAGTTCGCGGCCGGCGGCGAAGCACTCGAAGCGTTCCACGATGGATTCGTTCCTCGGGTCCTTAAGCTTCGCCAGCGGCGTGATGGCCGTCGGGTGGTCGAACAGGAACGTGGGCTGTTGGAGCAGGTCCTCGATCTTGGCCTCTAAAATGCGGTCGAAGATCTTCGCGCTGGGCGTCTTCGGGCCGACGGCGATGCCCAGCTTCTCGGAGAGCTTCAGCAGTCCTTCGCGGCGGAAGCCCTTGCCCTGGAGGATGTCGCCGATCGGCTCGCCGGTCCGCTCCTTCCAAACCTCGGGCAGGTACAGACGGCGCAGCGGGCGCTGGAACTCGATGTCGACGCCGCCCCAGGTCGTCTTCTTGACCCCGACGGCGTCGGCGCATTCCATGAGCAAGGTTTCAAACACCTCGGCCATGCCTTCGTAGTCGGAGTAAGCTTCGTAGAGTTCGATGGTGGTGAACTCGGGGTTGTGCCTGGTATCGATCCCCTCATTGCGGAAGATGCGGCCGATCTCGTAGACGCGGTCCAGCCCGCCGATGACCAGTTTTTTAAGCGGCAGTTCGGTGGCGATGCGCAGGACCATGTCCTGGTCCAGCGCGTTGTGGTGCGTCGAAAACGGCCGCGCGGACGCGCCGCCGGCTTGGCCCAGCAGGACCGGCGTCTCGACTTCCACGTAGCCGCGCGCATCCAAGACGCGACGGATGGTGGAGATGATCTTCGCGCGCTTGATGAACACGTCGCGCGACTCAGGCGTGGAGATCAGGTCCAAGTGGCGCTGGCGGTAGCGCGTGTCGACGTCGGACAAGCCGTGCCACTTCTCGGGCAGGGGGCGCAGGGCCTTGGCCAGGAGTGCGGCGGTCTCCACGGCGACGGTCAACTCCCCGGTCTTCGTGCGGAACACGGAGCCGGTCACGTGGAGGTAGTCGCCCACGTGCGCGTCGCGCTTGACCAAGCCGAAGACGGCTTCTCCCAAAACGTCCTTCTTGAAATAGACCTGGGCGTTGCCCGACGCGTCGGCGAGGCGGCCGAAGATCGACTTACCCATGTCGCGGTGCTCGATGAGCCGTCCCGCGATCGCGATTTTCTCCGCGGTGTGCGTGGTCTGCTCGTTCAAGCTTCCGCCCAGTGTGGCGACCTTCGCGCAGTCCTCCCGGCGGGGAACGCGCGACGGATACGGGTCCACGCCGCGTGAACGCAGTTCGGCCACCTTCGCTTTCTTGAGCGCGATGATGCCGTCCAAGCCTCCGTCGTTGGGATCGGGGCGCGCGGGCGCGGACGCGGCAACGGGCTCAGCCATGACTCTTCTTCCTCGACTGCAGTATGCCGGAGATGAGCTCGCGCAGCATCTTCGGGTCGAACGGTTTCTGCACGTAGGCGGCCACGTTCGGGGCCATCTCGAAAAGGTCGCGCATTTTTTGGCCCTTGGCGGTGAGCACCAAAATCGGGATGTCCTTCGTGCGCGGCTCGGACTGCAGGCGCATGTTGAGCTGATAGCCGTCCATCACGGGCATCATGATGTCCAGCACGATGAGCTCCGGCAGGGCGGCGTCGGGCAGGGCGGGCTCGACGCCCAGTTTGGCCAGCGCGTCCGCGCCGTGTATGGCGGAGCCCACGGCGTGCCCGTCGGCCTCCAGAACGAAGCGCAGCAGGGTGACGATCTCCGGCTCGTCGTCGACGACCATGATGACGGCCATCAGCGGCCCTCCTTCAGCATCTCGTCGATCAACTCGCGGAGTGCTACTGGATCAAAGGGCTTGTCGATGTGCGCGGCGACGTTCGGCGTGCGGGAGTGCAGTTCCTTCATGCCGCCGCGCGCGGTCAGCATGATCACGGGGACGTCTTTCGTGCGCGCGTTCTCGAACATGCGCGCGCAGACCTCGTAGCCGTCCATGACGGGCATCATCACGTCCAGAATCACGACGTCGGGCGCCTCTTTGTTTTCATCAACGGGCTCAAGCCCCAGCGAGGCCAGCGCCTCGGCGCCGTCGTGGGCCAGCGCGACGACGTGGCCGGCTTTCTCCAGCATGAACTTCAGCATGATCGCCACGTCGCGCTCGTCGTCGACCACCAGAATGCGGGCCATGCGGCATTCTACCACTTTGCGCGGGGCGGTCCCGGCCGTCCGGCGCGGCTAGAGGCGGCGAAGCTTCCAGGTGGGCCGAAAGCCGCGCTTGCGCGCTTCCGCGATGAACAGCGCGGGGGGAACGCCGGTCTCCACGGGGAAGGCGCCCGGCGCCAGCTTTCCGGCGGCGGCCAACTGAGCCACGATGGACGCCGGAAACGCGGTGGTGCGCATCATCGCCGTCATGCCGGTTTTGCGGTCGTAGCGGTCGATCATGCCGCAGACGGCCTCGGCGCGTGCGCCGTCCTTGACGCCGCGCGCGACGATGCGGATGACGACGATGTCCTCGTCGCCGGGACGGTGGAAGTGTCGGCGGAACAGCTTGACGGACAGCTCGCGCGGGGAGAGCTTGAGCCCTTTGCGGATTTCCAGCGGCGTCTCGTCGAAATAGCCCAGCGCGCGCATGGCTTCCATGGCGGGGATGTGGCCGGGATAGCGCAGGAACTTGTTGTACATCGTCTTCACTTTTCCGGCGTAGGTCTCGGCCAAGGTGGACAGGCCGCCGGCGGCGTGACCGGCTTCCAACGCGCCGAACGGGGCGATGCGCACGGTTTCCAAATCCGAGAGGGCGGGCCGCGTCACGACCTTGCCGTCTTTCAGCGCCACGGCGGCGCCCGCGTATTCGTTGATGAGGCCGTGCTCGGAGAACGTGAGCATGTAGTTGAGCGGCGGCACGGGCTTGCTCGGCAGGCCGCCGTCGTAGATCAGGACTTCGTCGGTCCGGTCCAGCAAAGACATGGCGTGCACCGCGAAGGTGGAAATCATGCCCGGGCCCAGGCCGTTGTCCGGGCGCAGACAGACACCGGCCTTGACCGCCTGGGCGTGCAGGGCCAGTTCTCGGCGCACAATCTCGGTGCTGCCGCCCAAGTCGACGAAATGGACGCGCGCCTTCAGCGCGGCCTTGGCCA
>JABEUV010000059.1 GCA_013044195.1 Elusimicrobiota bacterium
ACGCCGCGCGGCGTCATGTAGTTTGGATGCGACGAGACGGGACGCTCGGGCGGGTCCTCGTCGGGAGCGGCGTCCTCTTTGATGAACGCGCGGCTCACGGGATGCCTAGGCGCGCGCGGCGATCTTCGCGCAGGCTTCGTCCACGGACAGGGCGGACTCGGCGCCGGTCTTGAGGTCCTTGACCTGGACGACGCCCCGCGCGGCCTCGTCGGGGCCCAGCACCAGCGCGTAGGCGGCCTTTTTCTGGTCGGCGTACTTGAACTGCGCCTTGAGCTTGGCGGCCCCCGGGAACACGTCGACGGACAGTCCCTTGGCGCGCAGGGCCGCGGCGATTTCAAGGGCGCGGCCGCGCAGTTCGTCGGAGAACACGGTCAGGACCGCGTCCGGCGCGGACCCCGCGGGCGCGCGGCCGGCTTCCTCCAAGATCAGCATCAGGCGCTCGAAGCCGATGGAGCCGCCGCAGGCGGGGATGGGCGGGCCGCCGAACGTCTCGGTGAGCCGGTCGTAGCGGCCGCCGCCGCCCAGGGAGCCCGACAGCGACGGATGGCGGAATTCGAACACGGGACCCGTGTAGTAGCCCATGCCGCGCATGAGCGTCAAGTCATGCACCACCGCCACCCCCGGAGAGGTGGTATTCAGCGTGCTCGAAATCCGCTGGAGCCGGACGGTGGCTTCGGGCAAAGCGTGAAGGTCCGGCGCGGCGAACATGGCGTGATGGACCAATTGACGCTTCTCTTCACCGATCAAGGCCGTCAATTCGGCCGCGACTTTTTCCGGACCGATCTTATCGAGCTTGTCGATGATGATGCAGACTTGACCCTGCTGGTCTTCCGGGACACCCGCCTTGCTCAAAATCGCGCGCACCAGGGAGAGGTCGTTCAAGTGGACCCGGACGCCCGAGAGGCCCAGCGCGTCGAACACGGCGAGGATCGCCGAGATCACCTCGACCTCCGCGCCCCAGGAGTCGGAGCCCACGATGTCGACGTCGCACTGCGTGAACTCGCGGTAGCGTCCTTTTTGAGCGCGCTCGGCGCGCCAGACGGGGCCGATATTGAAAGCCTTGAACGGATGCGGCAGAAGGGAGCCGTGCTTGGAGTAGTAGCGCGCCAACGGCAAGGTCAGGTCGAAACGCAGTCCCAGGTCGGCCAGCTCGGATTTTTCCGCCTGCGCGCGTTCCAGCGCCTCGCCGCGCTTGAGCAGCTTGAAGGTCAGCTTTTCATTTTCGCCGCCGCCCTTGCCGGTGAGCACCGCCAGGTCCTCGACGGCGGAGGTCGCCACCGGCTGGAAGCCGAACGCGCGGTAGACGCGTACGATCGTGGCGATCGTCTCGTGGCGCAGGGCGGCCTGGTCCGGAAGGAAATCGCGGAAGCCCGACGGCGGGGCGGTGGGAATGTTCACGGAGGAGAGTCTATCAAAAACGCCGCGCGGCTCAGGCCGCGGCCAGCGCGCGCGCGGCGCGCGCCAATTCCGCGGGAAGCTCCGCGGCCGCCGCGCGGGCCGCGTCCGCGTCGCCGCGGGACGCGTCGGCCTCGATCAGGACGGCCAGCGCGCGCACGCCGGACGCGCCGAAGGAGCCCGCGGAGCCGCGCAGGCCGTGGGTCAGTTTCTTGACGGCCTCGAAGTCCGCGCGCGCCAGGGCTGCGTCGAGCTCCACGCAGGATTTTTCGGCGTGGTCGATGAAGGTCTTGACGAGCGCGGGCATCTCCGCGCCGGCGACGGCGCGCAAGTCGGCGACCAGGGCCGCGTCCAGCGCCGGGTCCCAGCGCGCCAGCACGCGCGCCAGGTCCTCGGCGCGCACGGGCTTGGCCACGTAGTCGTCCATGCCCGCGGCCAGGCACTTCTCGCGGTCGCCCTCCAGCGCGTGCGCGGTCATCGCGACGATCGTCGTGCGCGGCCGGCCCGCGGCCTCGCGGGCGCGGATTTCGCCGGCGGCGGCATAGCCGTCCATCTCCGGCATCTGGCAGTCGAGCAGGACCAATTCGGCGGGGCCGGACTCCAGGCGCGCCAGCGCGCTGTGCGCGCCTGGGAACGCTTCGCAACCGTAGCCCAGGGACTCGAGCAGGAGTGCTGCGATGCGCCGGTTGACCGCGTTGTCGTCGACGACGAGGATGCGGCAGCGCCGGCGCACCAGGACGCGCGGCGCCGCGGGCGCGGGAGCGTGCGCCGCGTCGGGCCGGATGGATCCGCGCGCGCCTGCGGCGAGCGCCGAGGAGATCGCGTCAAGCAGGGCGGACTGGCGCACGGGCTTGGTGAGTGCCGCGGACAGCCCAAGCTCGGCGCGCTGCGCGTCGTCCGGGGCCGAGGCCGACGAGCTCAGCAGGATCGCGCGCGTTCCCGCGAGCGGCGGCTCGTCGCGCAGACGGCGCGCCAGCTCCAGGCCGTCCATGCCCGGCATGCGCATGTCGAGCAGAGCCAGCGCGTAAGGAGATCCTTCGGCAGCGGCGGCGCGCAGGAGCTCCAGCGCCCGCGCGCCGGAAGGCGCGTCCTCGCCGCTCATGCGCCAGGACTCCAACTGACGGCGGAGCACGCGGCGGTTGACCTCGTTGTCGTCGACGACCAGCACCTTCAGTCCCTGCAGATCCGCGCGCGGGGCGCCGACGTCGGCGCCCTCGGGCGCGAGATCGAAGGGCAGGTCGCACCAGAACGTCGAGCCGCGGCCCTGGGCGCTGTCGACGCCGACGTCGCCGCCCATCAGCTCGACGAGCCGCTTCGAGATCGCCAGGCCCAGGCCGGTGCCGCCGAAGCGGCGCGTCGTCGACGCGTCGGCCTGCGTGAAGGAGCCGAACAGCTCTTTGCGCGCCTCGGGCGGGATGCCGATGCCGGTGTCGCGGACCGACAGCCGCAGGCGCAGGCGTCCGCCCGCGTCCGGCAGGCGCTCGGCGCAGACGACGACGTCGCCGGCTTCGGTGAACTTGATGGCGTTGGAGAGAAGGTTCAGCAGGACCTGGCTCAGCCGGTGGGGGTCGCCGCGCAGTCCGGCGGGAAGGTCCGGCGGCACGCTGACCGTGAGCTCAAGCCCCTTGGCGCGCGCGCGCTCGCCGACCAGCGCGGCCGCGCCCTCGACGACGGAGCGCAGGTCGAACGGGATCGACTCGACGCTCAGCTTGCCGGCCTCGATCTTGGAGAAATCGAGGATGTCGTTGACGACGGCGAGCAGGGCCTCGCCCGCGGCGTGCGCGGTCTGCGCGTACTCGCGCTGGCGCGCGTCGAGGCCGGTCTGCATCAACAGGCCGGTCATGCCGATGATCGCGTTCATGGGCGTGCGGATCTCGTGGCTCATGTTGGCCAGAAAGTCGGACTTCACCCGGGCGGCGTGCATCGCCAGGTCGCGCGCGCGGGCCATCTCTTCTTCGGCGGCCCGGCGCGCGGCGATGTCGGAGGCGATGCCGAGGAAGCCCTCGGCAAGTCCCTCGGGGCCGCGGATCACGGTGACGATGAGCTGGACGGGAACCAGCGAACCGTCCTTGCGCCGCAGCAGCCACTCGCGCGTCTCGGTCCCGCCGGTCAGCAGGGCCTCGCCGGCGAACAGGAGCGCGCGCTGGGCGCGGTTGAGGCCGCGCGCGGCGAGTTCTTTGCGGCGGGCTTTGATCTCGGCGCGGGTGAACAGGGCCGCGACCGTGCTCTTGTTCGACAGATCCTCGGCTTTATAGCCGAGCATGCGTTCGGCGCCCGCGTTGAAGAGGCGGATGGTGCCGTCGACGTCGGTGGAGACGATCGCGACGGACGTTGCGGCATCCAGGACGGCCTGGCGCTCGGCGGCGGCGCGCGCCTCGGCGGCCTGCGCCCGGCGGCGGTCTAAAAACAAACCGATCTGGCCGCCGAGGGAGGCGGCCAGCGCGAGAAGTTCTTCATCGGGGCTCTCCGCCGACCAGTTGAACGCGCAGACCACGCCGAACAGCCTCTCGCCCTGGAACACAGGGAAGGCGAGAGCGCCGTGCAGGCCGGCGCGCGCGGCGGCCGCGGCGCGGGGAAACTGAGGGTCGGCCACGACGTCGGCCACCCAGAGAGGCGCGCGTCCGGCCCAGGCGCGGCCGGGCAGACCTTCGCCCGGCCCGAAGAGGCGCTCGTTTCCCTCCGAAATAAAATCCTTCAACGCGGCGCCGGGTTCGCTCCAGACGAAGCGGCGTCTAAGCGAGGCCGCTTCGTCGCCGAGCTCCCAGTATTCGGCGAACCCCCAGCCCAGGCCGCGGCACAGGTACTCGAGCAGGGCCGGCATCGGGTTGTCCGCGCCGGCCTGAATCAGCGCGCGCGTGACCTCGTATTGCAGGGCGCGGCGGCGTTCGGCGCGCCGACGCGCGGTCACGTCTTGGAACGCGACGACCGCGCCGAGAACCTCGCCTTCGAGCCCGCGCACCGGGGCGCTCGACGCGAGGATCACGATGCCGTCGGCGCGCTCCGGGTAGCGTATCATGAACTCGAGCGAATTCACGGTCTCCCCGGCAAGCGCGCGGGAGATCGGGCGTTGATCGTGGGGCAGAGGAGCGATTCCATCGGGGTCGGTATAGCGGCACAACTCGCTCCAGCGCGCGGGGTCGACGCGCACGAGACCCGAGCCGAGGATGCGCTCCGCGGCGGGATTGCTCAGCAGACGCCGACCCTCGGCGTCGATGACGATCACTCCGTTCTCCATGCTGTCGAGGACCGCGGTCAGCCGCGCGCTTTGCGTCTGCGCCGCGGCCTGCGCGGCCAAGCGCCCGTCCAGGTCCCGGTTCAGTGCGTACAGCGCCCAGCCGATGAGCGCGAGAGCGAACAAAGCGGCGGCGCCGGTGGCCGAACCGACGCGGCGTGCGCTGAGGTAGGCCCGCTTTCGCCGCAGGTCCAGAAGCCCCTCCTCGCGACGGCGCACGACGTCGAGGCGCGCGTCCACGGCGCGGGACGCGGACGCGCTTTCGGCCGACAGAGCGCCGCCCGCGGCCCCGCGCCGGTCGCGCATTTGAATGAGCGAATCGGCCACGGCGAAGCGGTCGTGGAGGGCGCGGCGGAGTTCGACGACGGCGACCTGCTGGTCCGGGTCGTCCGTCGTCATCCAGCGCGCGTTCTCCGCGGCGTCCAGGGCCGCGTCGCGCTGGGCGGCGTAGTCCGCGCTCAGGCGTTCATCGCCGCTGCGCGCATAGTCGCGCGCGGCGGCGCCTGCCGCCAATTCGTCGGCGCGCAGACGGTACAGCGTCTCCAGGACTTCATGGGTGTGATTGACCCAGGCGGCGTCCGCGCGCAGACGCTTGACCGAGGACAGCGACAGCGCGGCCGCCACGGCCAGCGCGACCGCGGCCAGGGCGAAGCCGCCGACGATGCGGCGCCGTTCGGTTCGGCGGCGCGGACTGCGTCGCAGTTCGGTGAGTACGCGGGCCGCACCCGCATCGCCGTTCTCCGCGCGCGCGGGCCCGGCGGCCAGTTCCCTCTCGGCCTGGCGCGCGAGCTCCATCAGGACGCGCATCTGAGCGTCGCTGGGGGATCGCGGGACGCGGTCGAGCACGCACAGCGTTCCGATCTTTCGCCCGTCGGGGGCGGAGAGCGGCACTCCCGCGTAAAAACGGATGCCCGCGCTGCCGACGACCAGCGGATTGTCGGAAAACCGCGGGTCCTTGGCCGCGTCGGGCACGACCAGGGGCGCGCTGCCGAGGATCGCGTACGCGCAGAAAGCCTGGTCGCGCGGCGTTTGGGCGAGGTCCAGCCCGGTGCGCGACTTGAACCATTGCCTCTGCTCATCGACGAGGCTGATCAGCGCGATCGGCACGCCCAGGGCGCGGCGCGCCTGCCGCGTGAGCGCGTCGAACCGCTCCTCGGGCGGAGTGTCCAATACGCCGAGCGCGCGCAGAGACTTGAGGCGCTCGGCTTCGTCGGGCGGAAGCGGGGCGGGCGGCATGGTCGACGGGCATTGTAGCTGTTCGGCGCGCGCAAAAGCGCTAGACTGCCGCCGTGGCCGGAACTCTCCAGGTCTTCCATGGTCCGTTCGAGGCGCTCGAGGACGCCTTCGCCGCGCGTGTCGCCGAACTGCGTCCCGCGGCGGGCGGCGCGCCGGTGCTGGTCGTCGCACCCTCCCGCGTCCTGGCCGACCGCCTGGAGCGCCTGCTGACCGTCGAACGCGGCCTGTCCCTGCTGGGCGTCCACCTGCACACGTTTCGCAGTCTGGCGGCCGCGGTCTGCGCGGACGGCGGACTGCCGGAGGCAGACCTCGTTGCGGATCCTCTGTTCCACGACGCGGTGGTCGACCAGGCGCTCGACGCCGCACCGGCGCTGGGGGCCGCGCGCGAACTGCGGCCGCGCGCGTTGGCGGCGGCGGTGCGCTCAAGCCTGCGCGACCTGGTCGACGCGGGCGTCGACCCGGCGGCGGTGGCCGACAGTTTCGGCGACGCTCTGGCGCGCGAGCCCGAGGAGCGCGCGCGCTTCGCGGACCTTCTGGTCTTGCTGGCCTCCTACGAAGCGACGCTGGCGCGACTGGGCGTGCAGTCGCCCGCGGCACTTCTGCGCCGCGCCGCGGAGCTGGCGCCGGGCTCGCGCTTTCTGGCGGGTTTTCGTGAAGTCTTGTATTACGGCTTCTACGACCTGACCGGCTTGCAGGCCGACGTCTTCGAGGCGGTGACCTCGTCGCGGCCTTCGCGCCTCTACTTTCCCTATCGCAAAGGCCACCCGGCGTTCCGCTTCGCCGACGAATTTTTCTCGGTCAAGCTGGCGGGACGCCAGGCGACGGACTTGTCGCGGCCGGGCGGCGCGGGCACGGCGCTGGGCCCGGCGCTGGACGTTCTGTTCGATCCCGCCGCGGCCCCGGCGCGCGCGGCCGAGGGGAGCGTCGCGGTCTTCTCCGCCTCCGGCGAGCGCGACGAGGCCTGGCTGGCGGCCAAGGAGGCGGCGCGGCTGGCGGCGGCGGGAACGCCGCTGTCCGAAATCGCGGTGGTCGCGCGCGTGCTGGAGCCCTACCGCGCGGCGCTGGCCGAGGCGTTCGCGGCCGAGGGCTTGCCGCTGGAACTCGCCGCCGGCGAGCCGATCCTGCGCCGTCCGCTGGCGAAGGCGGCGCTCGACTTGCTGAGCCTGCGGCGCAAGGATTTTCCGGCGCGCGTCGTCGAGGACCTGATCGGCTCGCCGTATTTCGCCTCCGCGGAATCCGGCCGCGTCGCGCTGTGGCGAAGGCTCATCGAGGCGCTGGGCGTGCGCGCAGGCTGGCTGCAGTGGCGCGGCAAGCTGGAACCGCGCGCGCGCGGCCCCGTGGAGTTGCAACCGCGGCGCGTGGCCGAGGGCCTGACCGGCTTCGCGGTACCCGCGGCGGACGTGGCGGCGCTGTGGGAGTTTCTTTCCGGCGTGCGCGACGCGCTGGGCGGGCCGCCGTGCGCGTGGTCGCAGCGCGCCGCGCAGGCGCGCGCGCTGATCGGCGCGCACTTGGGCGCGCCGCCCAACGCCGACGCGGCCGAAG
>JABEUV010000060.1 GCA_013044195.1 Elusimicrobiota bacterium
GCTTGGCGCGCGCCAAGCCGCGGTTCGAGTACGCCAGCCCGTTGCGCGGATCGAGCGAGATCACCTTCGTCAGGTCGTCGGCCGCACCCTGGTAGTCGCCGATCAGAAAGCGCACGTTGCTGCGCAAATAGGCGGCGTCCTCGTGGTCGGGAACGGCGTCCAGGAACGCGGTCAGTTCCTTGTCGGCCCCGGGAAAATCCTTGAGGTCGCGCAGGGCCTTGCCGCGGTGGTAATGCGCCCAGGCGTATTTCGGATTGACCGAAAGCAGGGCCGCATAGTCGTCGGCGGCGCCGCGAAAATCGCCGAGGCGGCTCTTGACCGAGCCGCGCAGAAGAAGCGCGGCGGCGGAGCCCGCGTCCAGCGCGACGGCGGCGTCCAGCGCCTTGAGCGAACCGCGCAGGTCGCCCTGAGCCGACAGCGCGCTGCCTTCGCCGAGAGGGCCGTCGACCAGGTTCGGGTCGGCCTGAGCCGCGGCGCGGAAATCGGCGAGTGCGCCCGCGTAGTCGCGCAGGATCAGGCGCGCCTTGCCGCGCGCCGCGCGGGAGCGCGCGTCGTTGGGCTGCAAGGTGGCCGCCAGCTGCGCGTCCTTGCGCGCTCCGGCCTGCTCGCCCAGCGCCCAGCGGCACTCCGCTCGGTAGCCCGCGCCGGTCTTCCAGCCGGGAAAAGACTTCATCGCCGCGTCGAAGCCGTCCAGCGCGCGCAGAAGGTCGAGTCGTTGATAAGACCGAATGGCCGCCGCGAGCTCCTGCTTCGCCTTCACGCCGGGAACGGCGGCGCGCGCCTGGGCGGCCAGCAGGGCGACGGCGGCCGCGGCCCGGCGCAGGCGCGTGGCGCTCATTCGAGGACCTTGCGCACCTTGAAGTAGGGGCCGTCGCGGTCGGGCGCGTTCTCAAGGAGGCGCTCGCGCCCTTCGAACGGACGCGGCTCATCGTCCCGCGGCGCGTTCGCCGTTCCCAGAACGGATTCGGTGGGCGGCACGTTCTTGGTGTCCAGGGCGCCGAGCTCGGTCATCGCGTCCAGAATCTTTCCCAATTGTCCGCCGTAGCGCGCGACCTCGTCGTCGCTCAGGCGCAGGCGCGCCAGCTTGGCGATGCGGCGCACGTCGGCCTCGGAAACGCTCACGCGGGCTCCAGCGGCGCGTAGCGCGTGAGCAGTTTGGCCACGCGCCCGTCGTCGAAGCGCACGGTGACCTTCATCGTCTCGCCGGCGCCGGAGACGTCGGCGACCACGCCGCGGCCGAACGTGGGGTGCTTGACGCGCTGGCCGTTCTTGAAGCCCTGCACAGACGCGCGCAAAGACGGCACGGACGCCAGCCCCGCGGGCGCTCCCGCCACCGGCGCCAGCGCCGGCCCGGTCGGCGCGAAGCGCGCGGCACCCGGACGCGCCTCGCGTTGGGCGGAGCCGAACAGCTTCGCTTCCAAAATGAAGCGGGACGGCAGGTTCGCGTACACCTGGCCGAACAGTCGCCGCGTAGCGGCGTAGGTCAGGCTCAGGCTTTCGCGCGCGCGCGTGATGCCGACGTAACACAGGCGGCGCTCTTCCTCCAAGTCCTCGGGCGTGGCGTTGCCGCCGCCGATGGGAAACAGGCCCTCCTCAAGACCGGTCAGAAACACCACCGGATATTCCAGGCCCTTGGCCAGGTGCACGGTCATCAAGGTGACCGCGGGGACGCTCTCGTCGTAGCCGTCCAGGTCGGTCTGCAAGGTGATGTCTTCAAGGTAGCGGCCCAGTTCGCTGGGCTGGCCGTCCAGCTTGCGCCGGTCGTCGTATTCCTTGACGGCGTTCAAAAGCTCCTGCAGGTTGGCCAGGCGGCCCGCGGCCTCGGGGTCGGTCTCCAATTCTGACTCAAGCCAGGCCCAGTAACCGGTCGTCTCCAGAATCAAGGCCATCGCCCCGCCCGCGGGCATGACCGCGGCGGTCTCGGTCAGCTTCACGAAAGTCTTCGTCATTTCCTCAATGGCGGCGTGCGCCTTCGGGCCCAAGCCTTCGATCTGGCCATGCGCCCAGAACGCGTCCCACAGCGTCAGGCCGTGCTGGGCCGCGTAACCCTCGACCAGCTCCAGGCTCTTGGCGCCCAGCCCGCGCGGCGGGCAGTTGACGATGCGCGACAGCGACACCGAGTCACTGCGGTTGACCACGACGCGCGCGTAAGCCAGCGCGTCCTTGATCTCCTTGCGCTCGTAAAAGCGGACCGCGCCGACGATCTTATAGGCCATGCGCGCGCGGCGCAGGGCTTCTTCAAATGAGCGCGACTGGGCGTTGGTGCGGTAGAATACCGCCACGTCCTTGAGCGAGCGGCCGCCCTCCACGTCGGTCTGGATGCGGCGCACCACCCACGCCGCTTCCTCGGCCTCGTTGGGCAGTTCCTGCACGCGGATCTCGTCGCCGGCCGCGGCCTCGGTCCACAGCTTCTTGGGCTTGCGCTGCTTGTTGTGGTGGATGACCAGGCCCGCGGCTTCCAGAATGCGCGCCGTCGAACGGTAGTTGCGCTCCAGCGTGACGACCTTCGTGTTCGGGAAGTCGCGCTCGAACTCGAGTATGTTGCGGATATTGGCCCCGCGCCAGCTGTAGATCGACTGGTCGTCGTCGCCGACGACGCAGACATTTTTGTGTTTCGCCGCCAAAGTCTTCGTCAAAATGTATTGCGTGTGATTCGTGTCCTGATACTCGTCGACGAGCATGTGCGTGAAGGCGTTCTGCCATTTTTCGCGCAGTTCCGCATTGTCGCGCAGGACCTGGCAGGTCTTAAGCAGAAGGTCGCCGAAGTCCAGCGCCCCGGCCTGGTCGAGCTTGCGCTGGTAGACTCTGTAGATCTTCGCGGCGGTCTGGCGCGACTGGTCGATGGAGGTCATCGCGTGAATCTCGTAGGAGCCCGCGTCCAGCAGATCGTCCTTGGCGCGCGAAATCAGGCTGACGTAAAGCCCCGCCTTGCTCTTCTGATCCTCAAGGCCCAGCTCCTTCATCGACTCGACGATCAGCTTCTTCTGATCCGAAGCGTCGTAGATCGTGAAGAAGCGCGGCAGGCCCAGGGCCGCATGGTTCTCGCGGATGAAGCGCGCGCCGAAGGCGTGGAACGTGAACACCCACACCCGCGCCCCGAAGCCCGGCGAGAGTTCCTCAATGCGCTTGCGCATCTCCGCGGCCGCCTTATTGGTGAACGTGACCGCCAGGATCTTCTCCGGCGGCACGCC
>JABEUV010000061.1 GCA_013044195.1 Elusimicrobiota bacterium
GCAAAAGAGCTTTGTCGATGGTCAGCAATGTATCCACATTGACCACGCAAGCCTTGGGCATTCCGTCGCCGGCATCCAACGGCACTTCCACGGGAATGTTCCGGATCGTGCTGGTCACGATGGCCACCGTGGCAAGATCCCGGACCTGCAAGGCTCTGTCGCGCGATAAAAGCAGGACCGGCCGAGCGCCGTACGGCTTCGGCAAAGCCGCCCACCAGACCTCTCCGCGGAACATCACCAGTCTCCCGGCTTGAGCGCCGTCAAACCGGCGCGCGCCACCCAGACGGCGTCGTCCTTGGTTTCCGGTTTTTCACGATAACCGTCTTCGCAACGCGCATCCATCACGCGCATTTCTTCCGCTTTCAAGTAGGCTTCCAGGGCCTTGGCGTAAAACTCGCTGCGCGATCGTTTTTCCTTGCGTCGCAGATTCTCAGCCGACCGGTAGGTCTCCACGGGCAGACTGATCGCCGTCTTTATCGATTTCACCATAACATACTCTGGTATGACCGTAATTATACCACTTTTCCGACGATGGCGGCGGCGTTCGCGCGCTCTCACGGCGCCTCAAGCATTTCCTTGCCGGGTATAATTTCAGCGGACTCCACCAGAACGTATTCTGCTTTGTATTCCTGATGCCACTGCGTGGACTGGATAAAGGCGGCCGCATTGTCCCCGTCGTGAAGCATGACGGTCGTCCCGTCAGGGTATCGCATGGAGCCGGTGTTCCCCGGCGGGAGCGCGACCATGACCGACGTCAGCTTCAACTTGCGTCCCGTCAACCGAACGGCGATCCGGTCGGTGCCCTGCATCACGTGCAATCTCTCCCCCACGTCTTTCAGAACGGCCGACGTTTTGCCGTTGGCCGCGAAAATTCGGAAACCTATGAGGTTGCCCAAAGCCTCTTTTGAGCCGGGAGACGCGCATTCGTAGAAATCGGGGTAGCGGTGGTAGATATCCCTTGCCAGAGCCGATGGGAGCACGTCGATCTGGGTCTCATAGGGAGCCGCGCCTTCGGCGGGGGTCGCTCCGAATATGAAGAAGCTGTCCGAGAAAGATTCAGTTTTGACGAAGCGAAAGTGAAAGAAATCATGGAAAGTGCTTGCCGTCACCTCATTCGCGGAGATGTGTACCGGAGAGCCGAAGGGCAACGCATTGCGGTAGTGCCACGCCGCGGCCGCGACGGCGCCGGCCAGCGTCAACGTCAAAGCAATGACAAGGCTTCCTTTGGTGGAAA
Source organism: Elusimicrobiota bacterium (assembly GCA_013044195.1). Lineage (GTDB taxonomy): Bacteria > Elusimicrobiota > Elusimicrobia > UBA1565 > UBA9628 > GWA2-66-18. Next base: position 1,235 of record JABEUV010000061.1, read on the forward strand.
GCCGGACGTCCTTTGCTTCAATCCGGGGCGGTCTTGATTTTACCGCCTCCCACTTGGCCGGGATGACGCCGCAATTGAGGCATTCGGCTGCGCCGTCCGCAAGAGGTTTTTCGCAATTTGGACAATTCATCCGTTCCAAAGTCCGCCGAATCCGCATTGCGCCCAGGCCCAGCGGGCCCACTCGATCAGAGAGTTCGCCAACCACAGCGCCCAGGCCAGCATCGCGGCGCGATACACGCCGAGCGGAACGGAAAGAATCCAAGGACGGGGCAGCGCCGTGCCGGAACGGTCCACGTACCAGCGCAGAAAATCCGCGCTGGAGCCGTTACCCGCGATCTGCATGTCGGGCGTCCCGAGCAGGCCGCGGTGGACGGCTTCAAGCAGAAGCGCCGCGGCGATGATCGTGTAGCATGCGAGCAGCACCTGAACCGTATTGAATGCCCGCGGCGAAAGCTTGCGCGCGCCGCGCGCGCCGATGGTGATGAACCACCCGGCGACGAGCGCGGCGGCGGGCGCGCTCAATTGCGTCAGGCCCACCGATAAGAGAAGCCATTGCCCCGCGGAAAGCGGAGACAGTTTTGTCTTCGAGAGACCCACGCTTACAAGCAGGAAGACCGCGAGCATGCTCCAGAACAGCACGACCGGACCCAAGCCGGGTCCGCCGAGCAGCAACGTCCAGCGTCCTTCCGGCATGGAGATCTGGAGGTGCGTATTGACGCCGGACGCGCCGATGTCCACCTTCGGCGCGCGGAAGAAAGCACGGGAGCCGCCGGGCTGGCGCCAGTTGACCGCGATGGAGTGAGCTCCGGGCGTCACCGCGATGGAGAGTCTGCGCCCATCAAGCCTCAGCGGCTGCTGGGCATTGTCGACGGCGGTGGAGATGAGTTCCGCTCCCTCCGGCAAAGTCAGGACTTGGCGATCGCCGCGGCTGGTGCGGATGGACAGCGCAAGAGACGCCTCGGTGGCGCGCACGCCGGGCGACAGGGTCAGAGCGCTTTGGTCCACGGTCAAGGTCTGACCGACCACGGCGCCGGGGCGGGAGATCGCAAGCTCCAGAGACTCTCCCGGCCAGGGCCGGAAGTTGAGCGAGCGCGCGCCCTCGCCGGCTTCCTGGTACACGGGAGGCACGCCGGTGGCTTGAAGATGCCACAGCGGTCCCGGCTCCACCTGCCAGGACTCGCTCCATGGAACCGATTCGGGGGCCGACAGTTTCAGGTTCGCGGTTTCCGGCATCACCGACGTCCACGACGCCGAGACCGATTGCGGAGGAAGGCTTAATTGGACCTTGCCACCGACCACGCGCACGTCCGACGACGTGACGGACTCGCCGGGAAGAAGCGGAATCTGGAGCACGACCGGCGAGCCGAGCGGCGTTAGGCGCGCGACGCGCGTCTCCACGCTCCACGACAGCCCCAGGCGCAGAATCCGCGTGACGCGCAAGAAGGGCGGGAATATTCCTTGGGCGCGAGCGGCGGCCGCCGCCCGCTTGGCGGGTTCGGCGCCGCGGATGCGGCTCAATTGGAGGTTGTCCTCGACGCGCCCATCCTCGCGCACTCCGTTCAGGGTCCAGCCCGAGACCGCGCTGTCGATGCGACGCGGCTTCATCGGCAGAGCGATCTGCACCGCGTCGCGCTCGGGCAAGGGACCTTCGAGCACGAGGCTGTGCGTGCCGGCCGACACGGGAACCCACAGCGCGCCGTCCCCGCCGCGAACCGCGTGCGCGGGAAACCCATCGAGGGTGCCCTTGACGGGGTTCCATTCGCGCCCACCGCCCGGCAGCGGGACCGCAGTCGGCGCCGCGGCGTGCACGTCGAAGCGCAGGCTCAGCCAGCTCGCCGTCGCCCGGAGTTGGAGATGGGGGCTGTCGGCGCAATTGGGCGCGCAGGCTGATTTCTCCAGCAGTTCCGCGCGAAGCTCGTCGAGCAGTTCCTTCGGCGGGAAATCCGCGGCGACGGCCGTGCGCGCTCCCGCCGCGACGATCAGCAGGAGCGGCAAGAGCGCGCGCAGAGCCCGCGCACGGGCCGCGGGGTCGCGCAGAGCCGCAAGCCACTCGTCCACCGGCAGGCCGACCACGACCAAGGCCAGCAGAGTCGCAAGTACGATGCGGGCGAGCGCCAGACAAAAATTCGCCGACGGGGAAATCAGCCAGAGCCGTACCCGTTGCCCCCGCCCAACGGGACCGCTCCAAAAAATAGACGCGCGATGCCACGACCAATACGGAAGCCCCGGTCCGGTGGTGACTCGCGCCTGAGGGTCCAGGCGCATCTGCATGAGCACGGCATTGTAGAAGGACGAGTCGGGGGCGGTCGCATTCGGCATCGCGGGCGCGGGTATTGACTCGCTTCCGGCCATAGACAGTGATCCGCCCGCGGAAGCTTCCCGATTCATTGCGGAGCCCATTAGTTGGGCGGAGGCCGCCGCCTTTAAGGCGTATTGGTCGCCCCTTTGACCGTGCGGTGCGCGGTCGGATCCACCGTCAAAAAGTTTGCGGAAGGAAGCCATCTCCGCCGGATGCGGCGCCATGTCTTCATCCGTTCGCGGCTGGACGGACTGACCGGGTTCCTCCAGCGCGGGATACAGACCGCAACGGATTTGCGATATGAAGAACGGCACGCAGACCACGACCAGGCAGACCCCCACCGCGCGCCGCGCCCAGACAATGTAGCGAGAAAAAGAAGGATGCTCGGTCAAACCTCGGTCAAGGGCCGCGCAAGCCAGCGCCGCCGGCCAGAGCCACGTCGGCGCGCCGGGTTCGTGCCAGAGAAGGGCCAGTCCCGCGACGGCCGCCGCTCCCCAGGCTCGACCGTAGAGTTTCGTAAACGCGGCCGCCGCGACCAGCACGAGGAAGAAATCGTACAAGGTCCAATCGCCGATCCACGTCGGCGACGCCTTGTCGGCGCCGGAGACGTGGAGCAAGCGCCACCCGGGCGGAAGATTCACGACGGCCGCGACGGATTCGAAATCATGACGCCAGCCGGAGGCGGTCAGAGCGCGGCCCTCGATGCGGCTGTCGGCGGTCACGTCGACCTGCCGCGTGCGGATTTCCAGACCCGCGGGGCCGCCGCTCGACAACACGGTCAGGAACTGGTCGACGCCGAACGCGGAGGCACGGCCAAGACGAGTCTCGGGCGAGGACTCCAGACGCCAGCTGCGGCCGAGCGTGCCCTGAATATGATCGCGGGCGGAAAATCCTCGGCCGTCGAAGTCCAGCCACAGCTCGCGCTGGATCGTGAGACGGTCCGGCGCGGGCGGGTCGTCGCCGCGGCGGCGCTGATGCAGGCTCAGGCTTGTTGCCGGGCGCACAAGATAGGCCGGGAAATTCTTCCAATCGGCCGGCAGCTCGGTCTGCCGGGGGTCGAGCGAGGGCGCGCCCTCGATGTCCACTTGGCGTAGATCGGGTCGGGCATCGAACACCCAGGCCTCATCGGCCGCCCAAGGCCCGCCGGGCGCGGGCAGGCGGATTTCGTCGCCGACCTTCTCCCGGCGCGCGACGAGCGTCACGTTCCACGTCCCGGAACGCGCTTGGACCCGCAGGCGTCCGTCCGCATCAAGCCGCGCCGGCAACGGGGTGACAAGCGACATGGGAGTGAAGCCTTCCGGCAAGGGCCGGCCCAGCACGACTTCGCGGTTCGCGCCGGAAATCTTCAGTTGGATGCGGGTGATCAACTGCAGAGGCATATCGTCGATCAGGCGGCGGTGGACCGTGATCTCAAGACGTGAATCCTCACGCGGCGCGGCCGGGCGGGCTTGAACTTGAAGCCACAGGCGTCCGGCGTCGTCGCGCAGAGGAAACGGGGACGGACGTCCGCGCAAAGTGAGCGCCAGCAGGCCGGTGACGGACGGGATTTCAAGCTGTTCTGGAAGGTGCGACCACCGAAACGTTCCCACGACCTTGCGCACGCCGGCCTTCAACAGCACGGACGGCACGCCGCCGCGCGAGATGACTGCAACCGGAATGCCGTCCACGCGCACGTCCTGGGGCCAGCGTTCCTCGCTACCGGGCAGAGGCACCCAGTCCTCGACCTCCAGCCGCCAGGTCTGCTCGAAGCGCCCGCTCGCTTCGTCGAGCGCAAGCTGAAGCGCGCCGGGCCACGAGCAATTCCGCGTCCACTTGCCTTGGTAGAACGTGCAGGTCTCGGCCTCGTGGCCGTGGAGGACCCAACCGATCCAGCCTTGCAGCGGAGCGGGCACTTCTTCGCGCTTCAGCGCCGCCGCAGAGGCGCACAGCGGGGCGACCGCCGTGAGGATCGTGAGAATGCCGATTCGCGCGTGTCGCATGAGAGGAGTCCTCCGGCCGCAGTGTAGATGAGAAGCCGATCAAGCGCAAGCCCTCTCCAACATTCTTCCTCAGGGGTGGCAAAGTCCCGATTTTCCCTCTACAATCCCAAACAAACCGCCACCGTCCCCGTGCCATGCCGACCGGCAGAATCAATAGTTGGGCCAATTGTGGAGACTAAAGAATCAACCGCCCGCAGCGTTCGAAGCGCCCCCTGTGGGCTTTTATCTGTGGCTCCTGTCGTACATTTTTATTGCCGGCGGACTCACACTTTACCGCCGCGCGAGAAGATGAATAACATGGAGGTCGCTCAACGCAAAGCTGAATGACCGAAAATAAACTTCGCGCCGTCATCGCTCAAGGGGAGGATAGCCGTCGCCAATTCAAGCGTGACGAGACCAACGCCGACCGCCTGGCGGCGGAATTGACCGCTTTCGCCAACAGCGGAGGAGGCCTTCTGCTGCTGGGC
>JABEUV010000062.1 GCA_013044195.1 Elusimicrobiota bacterium
CCGGAGCTCTCCGGCATCCCCATCATGTTCCTGTCCGCGCGCAAGGACCCCGCCGAGATCGCCGAGGGCCTGGACTCCGGCGGCGAGGACTACGTGACCAAACCGTTCGGCTTCGTCGAGTTGGTCGCCCGCGTGCAGGCCGTCCTGCGCCGCCGCGGCGGCGCGCCCGCGGCTTCTTCCTGAAAGCTTAGCGCGCGGCCAGCGCGCCGCCCGAGGCCGCCGCCGCGGGGTTGAACCAGGCGAAGATCTGCTGAACCGCCGCAGCCTGGGTGACGGAGCCCGCGACCATCTCGTGGTAGAGTTGATCCTCCAGCCGATCCTTGCCCTGACTGCCGTCGGGGTTGCCGTGCGGCTGGGGCCAGAGGTTGTCGATGGAACTGTCCCCGCCGATCGCAAGCGGTATCAGGTGGTCGAACTCGTAATTACCCCAGTCGCTTCTCGCGATTCCATAATGAGCCGCAATTGTCGCCTTCATCTGCTCAGTCACGTTGCGCCGGCAGTGCGCGATCTGCTCGGGGTAGCGATATCCATCGAAGTTCGGGTCGCTCGCCGAGCACAGGTGGCCGGGTGTGAAGGATAAATCGGGCTCGACGCGAGCCGCCAACATCTCGGGCACCGAGACGGCCGCCGTCCGGCGTTGAACGGCCGCGCTCTGCGCGGCTTGGGCCGAAACCCGACCCAGCGCCGCCGCGAAGTCCGCGTCCGTGGATTGCGCGAAAGCGGACACCGTCAGCAGAAGTGCCGCGCCCGCGGCGGCCAGCGCTACGCGCGCGCGGCCCGTGTTCGTCTTCGTCATGAGTCCTCCCTGGTCTAGTGCGGACATTCTGAGCGGTACGGAGGCCCAAAAAAACGCCCGGGAAGCGGCCGAACGTACGGCCGTCTTCCCTGGCGGCCCCGGATTAAGGTCCGGAGGTGGATGCTCCCCGGCCAATCCCGGGGACTACAAGGTCTTCGCCAGAGTAGGGCTTTCAGGCCCAACGCGCGAGGTCCTAAAGTCCTACTTTAATATAGGCCTAAAGTCCTATATAGACTCAGCCGCATCGAACCGCTAAAATGACGCGATGTCGTTTACCTTCACGCCTTACGGCGGGATCGACGGGCTGCTCCTGGTTGAAGGGCCCGCTTTTCCCGATGAGCGCGGCTCGTTCATGGAATCCTTCCGCGCCGACGAGTGGTCGGCCGCGGGCCTGCCGACGCTCGTCCAGGACAACCTGTCGCGCTCGCACCGCGGCGCCCTGCGCGGCCTGCATTTCCAGAAGAGTCCGCGCGCGATCGGCAAGCTGGTCCGCTGCGCGCGCGGCCGCATCTTCGACGCGGCCGTGGACCTGCGCCGCGGTTCGCCGACCTACCTGAAGTGGGCGTCGATCGAACTCGACGACCGCGGCAACCGCATGTTCTGGATTCCCGCCGGCTTCGCGCACGGCTTTTTGGCGCTCAGCCCAGAGGCCGACGTCTTTTATAAGGTCACCGGGCATTGGTCGCCGGGCGTCGACGCGGGCGTACGCTGGAACGATCCGGACATCGGCGTGCGCTGGCCGGACCTGGGCGCGCCGCCCATCCTCAGCGCCAAAGACGCCGCCCTGCCCGCGCTCGCGGACTGCGGCGCCGACGTCCCGTTTTAATTCCGACGCATGGCCATCGCTCCCGACGACCCATTCTGGAGCAAGCCCGCAACGCGGCTCCGTTTTTATTCGACGGCCCGCTTCCGGACGCGGACGGTCCACGACGGTCCGCGCCCCGACATCGGCGCGTCCCGGCCCTCCGGTCCTAAAAAAGCGTAGGCCATTTCCGCGCGCGGCCCAGGCCGAAAGACCCGTCCGAAAATACGGCGTCGGCACGTAGACTATGCTCATGAAGAAACGATCGATCATGCGCGCCGTGCCCAAGACGCTCTCCTCCGCGGCCCTGATTCCGATTTTCGTGTTCAGTTCGGTCTTCAACGCTCTGCCCGCGCTCGCGCAGGTGGAGATGGCGCCCCGCGCCGCGCTTGCCGGCGACTCCGCGTCGGCCGCCGTGCAGGCGATCCCCGCCGCGCTCTCGCCCGCGTCCGGCCTTTCCGTTCTCGCCGCGCCGCTCTCCGCGCCCGCCGCGGCCTCCGCACTCTCGGCGCCGGCCTCCGCCCTTTCCGCCGCCGCGCCCGCCGCCGCCCCAGCGGCCGAGCCTGCCGCGACGCCGATCGCCGCCGCTTCCGCCGCAAGCGCGGCCGCCCCCGCGGCCGCAACCCGCGTTCCCGGCTCCGCGGCCGAGGTCGCGCAGGCCTTCCATTCCTTCGTCCACAGCCTCGCCTCGGTCCATCCCGGCCTGCGCGCGGCCCTCGGCGCCTCGCGGCTTTTCGACGGCGCCGCCGCCCGACCCGACGCCGCCGCGACCGCCGCGGCGAGCTTCGGCATCCTCCCCCGTTCCAAGGGCGTATCCCTCCAGCGCTCGCAAGCCGCCGCGCCGGCCGCGGCCCCCGCGCAGGGCGTCGCCCTCGACGCCGATCCGACCGATCCCGCTTCCATTGAGAAGGCCTTGCGCGCGTACGTGGACGCCAACGCCTCTCAGTTTGGCGCGCCCAGCAGCCAGATGGCGAAGGTCTCCGTGAGCATACTGCCCTCGATTCTTCCGGGGCAGGGGGCCTCCATCCTTGCCGTGTTCCGTCAAGCGCTGACCGGGACCGACAAGGACGGAACGCCCTACGAGCTCTCCGTCTCCGGCAAGAGCTTGGCATTCCATATTAAAGTGTTCAAGAACGGCACGCCCGTGCTGATGAACACGTCCGGGGAGTTCGCTCCCGGCGTGACCCCCGACGTGATGACCGTCTCCTATGACGACGCCGAATTGGAGAGCATCGCCGCCAAGCGCGCGCTGTCTCCCGCGGATTCACTGGCCGGCGCCGGCGCGCGGCAAGGAAAGTCCGCCGCGCCCCGCTCGAATTCCGCGCCAAACGGCGGCAAGTCCGCGCCCCAGTCCAAGCCGAAAGCGTCCCCACGCGCCAAGCCCGCCCCGCGCCGCGGCAAGACCCGGCCGCGCGGCGGCGACACCGCCTCCGGCAACTCGGCCCCCGCGTCCGAGGATGAACCCGCCGCTCCGAAGTTCCTCACCCGCCAGCTCACCGACGAGCTTGGCGGCCAGTGGCGCACGATCAATATCTACCAGGCGGCCGATCCGCAGGGCAAACCCCTCATCGTGATCGTCGACGTGAAGACCGGCGAGGCGTTTGCTTTCAACCCCCAGAACCTCCAGGCCGGGAAAGGCGCCGGTCGCCGCCATCTTATTTCCGGCACGGTCACCGGTCGCGGCACGACGGCCACGCCCGACGGCGGCGACCACGGCCCCATCGGCCCGATCGCCCTGCCTCTGACCAACGTCTACGACCAGAAGGGCAACGTCGTCGCCGTGACCGATGAGAACGGCAATTTCACGATTCCGGGCTCCGGCACGACGCCGGTCAAGCTGACCATCCGCCTGGCCTCGCCGCTGGTGCCGTTCGTCCGCGATGAGGACGCCCAGCAGAACGGCCCGGTCGAGGTCACGGTCATCGCCGTGCCCGGCCAGCCGCTCAATGTCACTCTGAATCCCGTCAGCGCCAACCCGGAACTCGCGGCCAACATCGTCGGCTACGTCGGCTACCTACGCCACCACATCTGGGTGAAGGGCCTGCCCGGCATGGACGCCGCGCGCATGGACATTCCCCTGGCCGGCGGCATCGTGGTCAACGGCCACGAGGAGCAGGGCAACGCCTTCTACGACCCCTCCAACGACAGCGTCAACCTGATGGCCGCCGCGGTCATCGCGGTGCACGACGCCCAGGGACACCCCCTCCAGCTCCAGGTCGAGAACACCGCCGCGTGGTCCATCGAGGACCACGAGGACACCCACCGGGTCGTGCAGACATATTCGCAGATCCAGTTGACGCCCGAGCAGAAGGCCTCGCCGGTCTACCGCTTCGTGAAGTGGAGCATGGAGACGATCATGGGCTCCGACGTCAACGAGTCCATCGCCGACGTGGTGTCCTACTTCATGCGCAACTCGTCGACCATCGGCGACGGCTTCTACGGCAATCCCCCGCCCGGCCAGCCCAGCTACATCCGCAGCGCGCTGGACAAGACGCCCTACGACCCCAAAAATCCAGACCCGCACAACGGCGTGCTGGCGCAGTCCATGTGGGCGGCGAGGCAAGCGTTTATCGCCGCACTGGGCGCTCAAGCCGGAACAGCCTACGCCAACGCGATGATCCCGCTGATACTCATCGCCCAGCCGCTGAACCCCATCGACGCGCTGTTCCACATGGTCCTCTGGGACCTGCGCGAAGACGGGTCAAGCCCGTTCGGCGACCTGATCCGTAACATCGCCAAGGGCGACCACGGTATCGATCTGCCGGCGACCCCGGCGCCGCCCGTCCCTCAGGCCTGATCTCGTCGTCGCGCGGCGCGCATTGATATTATCCGGCGCGAATTGGGATCATCGCGCCCGGCGGCCTGAGCCGCAGACAGACGTTCACCGAGGATAATAATGAACTCGAAGCTCATCAAGGCACCCATCTTGTCCGCCGCGTGACGGCCCTGGCCAAGATCGACGCCGCCAGCGCCGAGACCAAGCTGGCCGTCGACTACGCCGACGCTCATCCCGGCGAAGAAAAGCACCGCTAGTCTCACCCAGACACACAAGAGCCTCCACCCGCTGGGCGGAGGCTCTTGTGTTTACGGGGATGCGTCGACGGGCTACTTCGCGCCGATCCAGCCGGGCAGGCCGTTGGCGGCCGTGGTCTTGGCCAAAGCCATCGCCTGCGCCAGCGCCGCCTCAAAGCCGTGATAGACCGGGTGAACCGTCAAGTGAGCGCGAAAGAACTGCGCCCAGAGGAACTCGGAGAACGGCGCGTCGTTCTTGCGGTAGCCGCCGCGCTCACGCACCTCGCCGGCCACGCTGCGGTAGGGATCGTCGGCCATGCCGCGCACGTTTTCGGGCAGGTCGATGGGATTGTGCGGTCCCGCGCCCAACTGGTCGTAAGGGTACACCCAGTTCTTCGCCTTCATCCGCTTCCAAAACTCCGCGTCGGAAAGATGGGAGTAATCCGCCTGGACCGAGGTGCGCACCCGCGTGTAGCCGGCTTCCCAGGCGGCGCGGACTAGGTGGTGATGGTCGGTCATGTAGACGTGGCCATGCGGCCCCAGAACCACGGGAACGGGCATGGAGCGCAGATACTTCTTGCCTTTCTTCGAACTGAGCCTGGCGATTTTCTTGTCGACCTCGCGCAGGCCCACCGCCATCTGCGTCGGCCGCAGCTTGAGCAGGTCCATCTTTCCAGAGACGGGTTGAGCCGCCGGTGCGTCGCCCGCCTTGGCCGCCAAACGCGAGCCGTCCATCGCCGCGGCGCCGGCCGCGGCAAGAGCTCGCGCCGGGACCGCAGACAGGCGCGCGGCCGCGTCGAGGGCCCGCGCGGGCGCCGCCGTCGGCATCGCGGCGAGGGGCGCGGCGGAGCGGGAGGAAGCGGCCGACGCGGGCGCGGAAAGCGCCGCCGCAGGCGACGCAACCGCCACCGGAGAAACCCCAAGCGGCGCGGCCGCAGCCGAGACGGCCGAGAACACGGGCGCGCAGTCCGCCGGCGCAAGGCGCGCATCGAACTGAGCGCCCACTCCCGCCGTCGCGCCGCACAGAATTCCGGTTGTTAAAAGAAAAATACGCATGGTATTCCTCCGCAACGTCCGACGCATCATTATATCTTCCGGCCGCGTCTGCAACGCAGGACTTACGGACCGCCAAAACAGGGCCGCAGGTCCTCCTTCCACCGGGACTTTAGGCCCATGATTGGTCTCACGGCTCCTGCAATCATTTAAGGGCAAGCTATATTCCTTGAAATATTTTTTTGGACTATCGCCTCGTGGAAATCGATGTCCCTCAAGAAACTGATCTCTCTCGCCGTCTTTTTCGCCGTCGCCGTCGCGGACGCCCGCGCCGATCAAGGCCCGCTCTCCACCCACTTCCCCGCGAGCATCGCTGAGGCGGTGGCGGCCTTCCAGCAGCGCGTTTGGCCGGGCCGCCCTACGCCGCCCGCGCCGCAGAGTGCGCCCAAAGCCAATGTCGTTACCGTCAACTTCAACCGCCCCGGCGGAGGCGGTGGCTGGAATCGGCCTCCGCGACAATTTCCCCCGCGGGATTCGGCCGCCGACCGCGCGTGACGGCCGTCCCGTCGACGCTGTGCCTCTGCGCGACGGCCACGGCCGATTCATCCCGCCCGGCGTGCGTCACATCGGAGTTCTCGATGACCGCAATATCGCCGGACGCATCGGCGACGTCGACCGCCGCTGGGACCGCAACGACCACGGCTACGGCTGGTACGACTGGGACGGCCGCCGCTTCTGCCACCACTACGACCGGTGGGGCTACCACTGGTGGGGATTCTACGTCGGCGGCGTGTATTTCTGGACGCGTTACTTCAACGACGACTACTGGTGGTACGATCCTTATTGGCGCCGCTGGTGCTGGCTGGACAACGACCGCTGGTGGTGGCAGAACCAGAACGGCGGCATCTATATCGTCGAAGGCGGGAATTATTATCAGTATCAAAACGACGGCGGCACCGTCGTCGTCGTGCCGGACCAGACCCCGCCGGTCGATCCTCCCCCCGGCCCGACCGCACCCGCGCAGGCGGAGTCGTTCTACAGCGCGGACGGCACCCGGTTCGTCTCGCTCGACCCCAACACCGGCGCCGCGTATCTCTACGACGCGACCGTCACGGACGCGAGCGATCCTCGCGCCCAGGGCCGCTTCCTGGCCTCCGGCGTGAACTCGGTGCAGTTCAATTACGCCGACGGACAGACGCAAACCCTCCAGCAGATCACGCTGACGTTTTCCGACGGGACGACGACCGCGGTCGTCGACCCCAACGGCAAGCGCGGCGTGTGGCTGAAAGCGAACATCGCGACGCTCGACAACTTGGAAGATTCCTCCGTCGCCGCGGTGACCCTGTCCCAGCAGGCGTCCTCGGTCCAGATGGTGGATCAATCGGGTCAAAATGCCTCCGGCGAGCAGGAACAGAGACTCAAACAGATCACGGTCTACCAGTTGGACGGTACGACCGCGTTTTTCGACCGCGACGGCAATCAGACGTGGGACCGGTTCCAACCCTCGGCCAACCGCGAACCCGCCGGCCAAGCTCAGTCCCTCCGGCGCCGGGCGCAAAGCTCACAGGCCTTCCAGGCGCTGCAAAACGGAGTCTCCTGGTAAATCGCAACGACCTTAACATCGGGGCGGCTTTTCTCTTTTCGTTGACGCCCGCCGGATGAAGCGCTAGACTGCGGTCATGACCTTCGCGCTCGCCCCCCTCGTCTGGCTTGCCGCGGCCGCACGCGCCGACGGCTCTTTGCTCAAGAACCGCCCGACCCAGGCCGTCGTCGGTCAAACCGTCGAGGTGAGTCCGCTCGACGGCGATCACTTCAACAAAGACGCTCCCCAGAAATGCGGCGGCGACGCGCCTCTGGAACTGAGGCCGCACCTTCTGCGCTGCCGTTTCCGCCGCCCCGGCGTCAATCACGTCTTGGTCACCATCTGCGACGACGCGCTTACGTTCTGCCGCCAGGAGCGCTTCGACGTCGACGTCCGGCCCGGGGCGGCAACCACGGCCGCCGCGCCCGCTTCGCTGCCGGCCGCCGCCCCGCGCGGCGGGGCCGCGGCTCCGCCCGGCTTCATCGACAACGATCCCAAAGCCGCCTTCGCGCGCGCGCGCGCCCGGCATGCGCTCGTGCTCGTCGACTTCTACGGCATTTGGTGCCCGCCGTGCAACGATCTGGCGGAATACGCCTACCCCGATCCCGCCTTCAAGGCCGCGTCACGCGGCTGGGTGAAGCTCGCCCTCGACGCCGACGCCCAGACCTCCTTCGCGCTCAAGGACCGCTGGAAGGTCGGCGGCTATCCCACCTTGATCGCGGCCGACGCCGAGGGCCGCGAAATCGGGCGCGTCGTCGGCTTTCTGTCCGGCCCCGCGCTGGCCAAGTTCCTGGATCAATCCCGCGCGCAAGAGAACGAACCCGTGGAAAAGGCCGCGGCGCTGCTCGCCCGGGGCGGGCCCGACGCCACGCCGGAGCGCCGCCTGCGCGTCGCGCGCTGGCGCGCGGCGCGCGGAGAATTCGCCGCGGCCGAGGACTTGCTGGCGCACGACGACTCCGCGCCCGCGCGGCGCGCGCTTTTGGAGATGCGCCGCGAACGCGCCGGCCGCGAGAACGACAACGCCGCCGCGCAGCGCGCGCTGACTGGACTGATCCAAGCCTTTCCCGCCGACGCCGAGTACGCCGATTGGGTCCAGTCGTTGTCCGAGATCGATACCACGACCGTCCGCGCCTTATTGACGCCCCTGCGCGCCTGCGTGGCGCGCTGGAGCGTCGACCCGACGCTGGGAGAACAAGGAGAGGACCCCGGGGACCTGTTCTACGACGAGGCCTCGGTGCTGGCCGCCTTGGGCGACAAATCCGCCGCGCGCGACGAATTTTCGAAAGCCGCCGACGCCTACGCCGCGCAGGCCGCGCGCTCGCCGCTGAAGACTCCGCGTGCGGCGAATCTCGGCCGCGCCGACGCGCTGATGAAGGCCGGGCGCCGCGCCGAAGCCAAGGCGCTCTACGAGTCCTTGGTGAAGGCCTACCCGGCGGAGTTCACCTTCAACTACGAGTACGCGACCGCCCTGTCCGACGACGGCGACTTCACCGCGGCCTATCCGTATGCCGTCGCCGCGGCAAGCGACGGCTACGGTGACAATCGGCTGAGGGCCGTACGCTTAAAAGCCGAACTCGAGATCAAGCTCGGCCGCGCCGCCGAGGCGGCAAAGACGGTCGCGCGCGCGCTGGCCGAAACTCCCGAGCCGAAAACCAAGAACGTGCGCACCTTCCGCTACCTCGCCGCCCTGCGCAAGCTTCAGGCCCGCCTGGCGTCCGCGAAAGGCTCCTAAGCTACATCGGCGGCAGGGATTGATCCGTCTGCGTTCCCGCCGTCTCCGGGCGATAGGACGGATCGCGCGACAGCGCCATCGCGCGCAAAGCCGCCGAGACCAGCAGCGGCCGATCCTTCGACATCAGCATTTTCTCCAGGCGCGACGGCGCGGGCGCGCCGTCCGCGCCGAGGCCCTTGCGCGCGTATTCGGCGAATTTTCCGTTGCGGATCAGCGCCTTGGCCCAGGCCTCGGGCGTGGAGAAATACATCTGCTCATGATTGCTGCCGACGGCATTGGGATCATTGTCCATGATCTTCTCGAGCGCCGGCAGAACGTCGGGGCCGCCGACCTTTTGCGCGGCCAGCACGTAGGCATAGAGAATGCCCCAAGGATCGTTATAGCCCTGGATGCCGTGCTTGTCGACGTAGTCGATCATCGCCTGAGACAAGCCCTTCGTGCGCCGTCCGCGCGCGACGAGCGTGGCCCACGCCTGCGCGGCTTGGTAACGAGTGACGCGCTCGGCCGAACGCCTCCCCGTGCCGCCCAGCATCTCGGCCAAAATCTTGAACGTCTCGTCGCTGGGCGAGCCTTCGGCGACGACCTGGAGCGCGGCCATGCGCTCGGAGTCCTTGAGCTGCGCCCAGCGCGCCTCGTTCTCGAAATCCGCCCTCAATTCACCCAGGCGGCCCATGCGCGTGTAAAGCGCCACCAGTCCCTCGGGGCTGGCCTTGACCTCTTGCAGATCGGCCGGATAGCCGACGGATCCCAGCGCGCGGGCCACGGCGTTGTCGATGTCGCGCTTGTTCTTGCCGGACAGCTGGGCGGCGCGCGCCTGCGCGCGGCGCACCTCCGCCAGACCGCCGCGTATGTATAGCGCGGCCAAGGCGTTGACCAAAGCGTTGTGGAGCGGCACCTGATAGTGGCTGTAGTCGTTGAGATTGGCTGAAATATTTTCCAGCCGCGCGATGTCCTCCTCGCCGCCGAAGCGCTCGAAGAGCAAGGCGGCCGTCATCGCCAACGCGTTGTGGCTGGTGATCGACTTCTGCGCGATGTCGGGCTCGTTCCACTTCTGCGACGTAAACCAGCCGTGCGCCTCCTCAAGCTCCGCCTTGGTCGCCAGACGCGACCAGCCCTCGGCGGCCGCCACACGAATCGAGGTGCCGTCCTGGTCGCTCTCGGCCATGCGCGACTGGTCGACGAAGCGCATCAGCAAAGCGCGCGTCTTGGCGGCCTCGCTCAGCTCGTGCGGCGTGGCCGGGTCGGCGGAGGCCTTCGGGACGGGAGCGGCGGCGGGGGCTTCCGGCGTCGGCTTGCGGATATCCAGCCAGACATCGAAGCCCTTGCCGCCGCGCGCGGCGGCGCCCACGGCGTAGCCCATGCGCGCGCCGGGAATCTCGCTGAGGCGGCGATAGAGGTCGAGCAGAAGATGGTTGCGCGTAAGACTGCCGCTGACGTTCATGTTGTCGACGAGCTGTTGGGCCGCCTCGTAGCTGGCCGGCGGCGTGCCGGTAAAATGCGCGTCTAGGAAGGCCCGGTCGGCCGAAGTCAGCTCCGCGTCGGCGTGAACCAACACACTCACGCGCTGAGCGTCCACGGCGCTGGCCAGTTCCACCGGCGCCGCGGCGCCCGCTTTGTCGGCGCGCTCCTTGGCGAACGCCACCAACTGCTTGAGCCAGCCCTCGCCCACCTGGCCCGCTGGAACCGCCAACGCCGCGCCGACCTTCTCCGGCCAGCCCGTAGACGCGACCGAAGCCGCCACGGCCTTGATCTCTTCACGCATCGCCGGATCGGCCGCCTTGGGGCGGTTGCTTGTCGCCACGACGACGCGCGCGCCGGCCGGCAGGCTCAGCGCGGTGTCCGGCGCCAGAAACGAACGCGCCGCGGGGGCTTCCGCCGACGCAGCTTGCGAAGTCGCGGCGGGGCGCGCCGCGCGCAGAAGCTTGTCGAACAGTCCCTCGGACGGCTCCTCGCCGACGCCTTCGCCCACCAAGCGCTCGATCAGGCTGAACAGCTCGGCCGCGACCGACTCGGCCGCACCCTTCACCGTCGCCCGTTCCACGTCCTTGATCGGCTTGACCTCGGCGGCGAAAGCGACCTTGCCGTCCTTCATCGTGATCTTGATCAGGCCGCCGCGCACGGTCTTGTTGCCCGACGCGGCCTCCTCCAGGATCCACTTCGCCAGCGGGTCGATGATGTTCTTCTCGATGGCGCCGGTCATCGGACGCGCGCCGTAGAGCGGCGAATAGCCTTCCTCGGACAGGAAGTCGATCACGCTGGGGTCGACCTCCAGGTCGGTGTCGTGGCGGTCGGCCAGCAGGCGCTGGAATTCCTTGACCTGCAGTTCCGCGATCTTGCGCATGTCCTGCTGGCGCAGGCGGTTGACGCGGATCCACTTCACTTTCTTGGAGTCGTCTCGGGTCGCGGCGGTCTCGGCCGCGTCGTCGCTGGGGCCGTCGTCCAGGCGGTTCAAGAACTCCGGGCGGAAGCGGCCGTGGATGGCCTCGGCGACCTGGCCGTCGATGTCGGCGTCCCATTCCTTCTCGATTTTCGCCGCCGCCGCGTCGGCCGCGGCCTGTCCCGCGCCGGACTCAAGCGCGGCCTGGCGCGCGGCCCTGATGCGGCGCACGAACTCGGGGCCGTCCACGGCGGACATGCCCGCGTTCGAGGTCAGAAGGATCACGGTATTTTTGAAGTCAACGGTGCGGCCCTCGCCGTCGGTCAGGCGACCGTCGTCGAGCACCTGCAATAGCAGGTCGAACACCTTCGGGTGCGCCTTTTCCACCTCGTCGAAGAGCAGGACCGAGTAGGGCTTCTTGCGCACGGCCTCGGTGAGCTGGCCGCCTTCACCGTAGCCCACGAAGGACGGCGGCGCGCCGGTCAGGCGCATGGCGGAGTGCTCTTCCATGAACTCCGACATGTCGAAGCGCGTCATCGCCTCGGGGTCGTTGAACAGGAAGCGCGCCAGCTCCTTGGCGAGATACGTCTTGCCCACGCCGGTGGGACCGACGAGCAGGAACTTGCCCATGGGCCGGTTCGGGTTGGACAGGCCGGCCTTGTTGCGCCGGATTGCGTCGGCGATGGCGCGGATGGCGCGCTCCTGATTGACCACGCGCCCGCCGACCTCCTCTTCCATCTTCACGTAGCGCGCGGCATCCTCTTCGGCCAGGTTGAGCTGGCCGGAGCCGATGCCGGTCTTCTGCGCGATCACGCGCTTGACTACGTCGACCGAAACCTGGCCCGGCCCGTCGGCCACGGCGTCGCGCTCCGCGTAGAGCGCCTCGGCCTTCTTGATCAGCTCGACGATGCGGTTGTAAGCCTCCACCGGCAGGGCCAACGTCGAGGCCACCGCCTTGTCGATGAGCGTCTGGCGCGCCTCGTTGGCGGCCACGGTCAGGTCGTTCCACGTCTCGCGGATGTCCAGCGTGATGGCCGCGCGCAGATTGTCCGGGCGGGAGAGCTCGGCGGCGTCCTCCACGGCCTTGATCGCCTTGTCCGGGTTGTAGTTGGTCTTGTCGAACTGGTCGGCGAGCTTCGCCGAAGACACCAGCGCCTCGTCGGGGATGACCGCGTCGTGGATCTTCTGTAGCCAACCCTTCATCGCGCGCAATATCCGGATCGTCTGCGGAACGGTGGGCTCGGCGACCTCGATTTTTTCCAGACGGCGGCGGAACGCGTCGTCGGACTCGATGAATTTCTTATATTCCGCGTCGGTCGTGGTCGCGATCACCGCGATCTTGCCGTCGCGCAGCGGGCCCTTGAGCACGTTGGCGATCTTCTGGCCGTTGTTGTCCAAGAAGAATTTCTGGATCTCGTCCATCAGCACGATGATCTCGTTTCCGCGACCGGGATTGGGATCGTTGAAGCGCGGCAGGAGGTCCAGCACCGCGTTCAGGACCTTGACCGGCTCGTCGGAGGAAAGGATCTTGTTGATGTCGAGCTCCACCAGCCAGCGGCCTTTGAGGCGCTGGAACTGCAGGAACTGCTCGCCGTCGTTGGCGCTGGCGTGGTCGGCGTCCTCGATCATCTCGGCCAAGCCCTCGGCCACCGCGGTCTTGCCGGTGCCGGCACCGCCGACCAGGATCACGCTGTTGCGCATGCCGCGCGGAGAGGTCACGATGGGCAGCATGCGCTTGACCTCCTCGCTGCGCGCGACCACGGGCGGGCGCGGCTCACCTGGACCCTTGGCCACAGGCTTTAAAAACTCCAGCAGCAGAGCCGCCATTTTCGACGGGATCGGCGTGCCGTCCTGCATCTTCGCGTTCTGCACGTAGGACGTCCACTCCGCCTGCACGTCGCGGCGCGGCGTATGGCGCGCGGCTTCCTCGGCCGCGGCGGCGGCGGCGCGGCGCGCCTCGGCGCGCGAGCGCGCTTCGGCCGACGGCGCCAGCGGCGCTTCACCGGGCTGTTCGCGGAAGGGGCGCACCTCGGAAGCGAGCGAACCTTCGTCGAGCGTTTCATCGGCCAGCATTTGGCGCGTGGCCGACGCGTCGGCGCCGCGAAGAATCTCTAGTAGCGCCAAGGTCTCGCTGCCGCGGAAGCGCGGGTAGACCAGACGCAGGCGGCGCGCCTCGGCGTAGGCCTTCATCGCCTCCTCGCTCGTCTCCGGCTTGAAGCCGACCAGCACCGCCTGGAAAGGGTCGTAGTTCTGCGCTTCGGGATAGGGCTTCTTGACGCGGTTCTCGAGTGCTGCGGCCACGTTCGGGTGAACTTCCACCGACGCGACCTCGCCGTCCGCCGCCAGCTCGCGGGCGATGGTCCCGGCGCGGACCGCGCCTCCGTCGCCGTCGCCGGAGGAAAACGCCCAGTATTGGCCCTGACGGAACGGATGCTCGCCGCCGGCCTTCTCGATCAGCGCGCGCACGCTTTCGTCCGTGGCGCCCGCGTTGAAAGACACCAGCACCGCGCCCGTGCTCCAGTGTTCCTTGCCGTGAGAGACGATCTTTTCCGGCAAAGACGACGCGAACAAGCGGTCGCGCACATCAACGGGCGCCGCCACCGCGCTCACGGCCTTGAACCGCGCGATTTCGCGCGCGGCCTCGGCTGCGTCGTCCACGCTGAAGCGCGTGTTGAGCAGCAGGCTGCCGTCGGCCTGGGTGGACACGTGCGTGACGGCGTTGATGCCGTTGAGGAGATCAACGAGCCTCTCACGCGACTCGGCCGAGACACCGGGCTCCAGGTGCACGCGCAGTTCGTTGTTCATCAGCGACGGCTCGCCGTCCCGCGCGACGGAAATCTTTTCGCGGCTTTGGTCCGCTTCCCGCGAGGACGCCTCCGCCTCGATCTCGGCTTGGCCGCTCTCGGCGGCCTGCTCGGCCGTCACGGCGACGGGAGCGGGCGCGTCGGCCGACGGCGCCGCCTCGGGCGCGGGCGTCTCCTCCGTTTCGCCGGACGGCAGGCCCCCGGTCAGAGCCCGATACACCGGCCGGCCCACCGAGACGCTCTTGACGCTGTCGTCCTGTGCCAGTCTGCGGGCGGCGGCGACGGCGGCGGCGACGTCGGGGTAAATCACGCGCGAGCCCCCGCCGGGCGCGGTCTTGATCATGCGGCCGGAAAGCGCGCGGCGCACGGCTTCCCGAGATGTGCCCGCACGGAACACGACGACGATCTGGGACGGATTTTGATGGGGCGAGTAGCTCACCTTGGCCGCACCGCCGCCGTCGGCCTGGTCGACCGCGGCCGCGGCGGTTCCGGTCAGGCGCTCATGGACCGATTCGGGAACCGAGATCGACTCCACGAGCGCGTTTTCGGCCAGCGCGCGCGCGATATCCGCCGCGTCGTCCGCATTGCCTGGATTCAGACGCAGAATATAAGGTTCGGATTCCAAAAGCTCACTGTCGCCGTAGCCGCTCAGTGCGGAGCGCGCCGCGTCGAGGGAAGTCCCAGCCGTGAACTTGACCTTGAGCACAAAGGAAACATCGCCGGGGCGCGCAAGGAGCTTGGACTGCCACGTCGGTCGGGAACTCTCGAAGTTCGGCGCGACCATGCCCATTATCCCCAACAGGCCCAACCCTCCGGCCGAGAGCGCCGGGACGTGGTGCGCCAACTCAGGGAACAGCGCCGCCGCGCCGCCGAGCGTGCCCAACATCAGCAAAGTGCCGAGCGTCGCGGAGCCGCGCTGGCCGTTGGCCTTCTGCTTGGGCTTGTCGGCTTCCTTCATCTGGTCGCGCAGCTTGCCTTCGTATTTGGGGTTGTCCCAGCGGTTGAAGATGTCGTGCTCGGCCAGCCAGCGGCGCGTACGCTCGTAGAACGGCGTGTTGCGCTGGTCCTTGAGCAGTTCCAGAATCCGCTCGCGCGTGTCCGCGTCCTCGGTAAAGACCTTATCTTTAAGGAAGTCGGCGGCACGGTCCGGGTAGGCCGCCATCAGCGCGGCGATCTTCTCGTCGTCGGAGAGCGCTCGGAACTCCTCCTTGGCCATCATCTCGTCGATCAAGGTCTCCAGCGCGTTCTTCATCGCGTGCTCGGCCTCGAACTGGCTGACCTCGCTGGCCATGCCGCGGTCCTCGGCGATCTGCGCGATCACAGAGCTCCACTGGCTGAAGATGTCCATCGCGTCCTTGACCGCCGCCTCGGAGCGCACCTTCTCGCGGATGCACCAGTAGTCGTAGGTGCAGGGCAATGCCAGGAACAAGAGCGGCAGGGCCACGGCGAAGTGGAAGTAGGCGACCGCGTAGAAGGCCGCGAGCGCCCCGAAGGTGACGCCGTTGGCCACGCGGTTGAGCGACGTCTGACTCTTCACGCCCAGCTTGTCGCCGACGAAGGTCAGAAGGTTGGACGGGCCCTCGTAGAGGCGGCGGAAAAGGCCCTGATAACCCTTCTCCACCTTGGGGTTGTAGACCCACTTCGCGTACCAGGCCTCGGGCAAGAGGCTGGCCAGAATCTTGCCGCCGTCAAGCTGAGGCAGGGGAATCAGGTTGAACACGCCGAGAGCCACGTTCATGTGCGCCAAGCCGATCGCCACGCCGGCCAGAACTCCCCCAGCCAGCAGATGCGCGGCCACGCCGAAAACCAGGGCCGCCGCAAAGTTCGTCAGCGGCCCCGCGGCGGCGACCCAGAATGCGTTGCGCGCGGAGCGCGGCCCGCCCAGCGGCCCGCGCAAATTATTGAAGTCCGCGTCGACCGCCTTGCCCGAGCCGATCAGAATCGGAAAGGGCAAAATCGCGCTCGACAGGGCGAGCGTCAGCGCGGGCAGCATCACGGTCTTGATCGGATCGACGTGATGGAAAGGATTCAGGCTGGAGCCGTGCGCGTGCTCCGCGGTGTGGTCGCCCAGCGCCTTGAGCACCGCCAAGTGCGCGACCTCGTGCGCCAGCACCGACAGCACCAGACCCGCGGCCAAGGTCAGCACCGGCACGGCGCCGAAGTGAATCGCGACTGCCGCGGCCGCGACGACCGACAAGGGGGCGGCGACCTTCACCCACAGCGGGGTTCCGTGCTCGTGGCGCAGTTGCGCCACGCGGCGGGCCGCCTCGGGCGTGGGAATGGAGTGATCCTCGATGACGCGCCGCTCCGCGTCCATCGTTTGGGAAAGACCGGTCGCGCGCGCGGAATCCTCCGCCGCGGCCGAAACGGAATCCGTCAGCGCGGCGCGGACGCCCTCGCCGTCGAAGGTGCGGCGGCCGTCGGCGGGCGCGACCCAGCGCGGACCCGCCTGCCCGTCCGGGGTCTGCGGCGCCGTCGGCGATTCGACCCAGCGCGGACCCTCCGACGACGAAGCGGCCGGAGCCGCGACCGGCGCGGCCGGTGCGACGGAATCGGAAGGTGATACGAGAGCGGCGGCGCTCGTCGCGCGCGCGGCGGCGGGATCGGCCGACGCTGCGGCCGCCGACAAAGCCGGGGCCGACGCGAACGCGGGAGCGGTGAGCGCGCCGGACAGCGGCGCAGGCGTCAAGTTGGGCACGGCGACCGGGATGGAGAGCGCGGAGCCGGACGCCGTGACCGCGCGGGCCGATGAGGCGGCCTCGCCGGAGGCGCCGAACGTCTGCGCGTATGCGCGGCCGGCGGGCCCGCCCGCGCTGGTCAGCGCCAGAGCGGCGCTGACGGCGGTGGCGATACCCGACTTCATCCAGCGAGGACAGCGAAACGTGGTCATCGACTTTCTCCCTGTTTGCCCCAACCCCAACGACACCGCGGCCGCGCTCTCGTACGGGCGTAGGGCGGCAGGTGGATTATAGGAGGAGTTGATCTGAATCAACAGGTACGAAGGGCCCAATGGCGAGACGTAAGAGGTCCCACGAACCGAAGGGACTTTCGGTTTTTTGACGCGCTCAGCGCGCGACTCGGCGGCGTCGACCGAGATTCACGCGGGCGCCGACTCGATCCGGGCGCACCAATAAAAAAGGCCCCCGCGCTTGCGCGCGGGGGCCGATTTTCGGAATGCGGCTTAGTTGGACGCGGGAGCCGCGGCGGGAGCGGCGGCCGGAGCGGCATCGGCCTTCTTCTCGTCCTTCTTCTCTTCCTTCTTGGCCTTCTTGGACTTCTTCGCGACCTTGTGAGCCTTCTTCGAAGCCTTCTTGGCCTTCTTGGACTTCTTCTCGGCCTTCTTCTCGTCCTTCTTGTCGGCCTTCGCGTCCGGCGACGCCGGGGCGGACATCGACGAGTCGGAGCCGGCGGCCGGGGCGGCCGGGGCCTGCGCGAACACGGAACCCGCGAGAGCGGTCAAGGCAACGGCGATCAGCATCTTCTTCATAAGCTTTTGTCTCCTTTAGATGTACATCGTGGTGCAATCCTGAAGGGTGCGACCCTTCGACGTCACTCTACATCATTCATACGCACCAACGCAAAAAAAGTTCGCACGCGCGTCAAAAGGCGGAGAGCGCCGATTCGAAATCGGCGCCGGGCGGCGTCTCCAGCTCGTAGGTTTTCTCGACGGACACGCGCAGGCTCAGCGCGTGCAGCATCAGGCGCCGCGCGCCGCCCACGGGACGCGGCGCGGGGCCGTAACGCGGATCGCCCAGGATCGGATATCCCAACGCGCACAGATGCGCGCGGATCTGATGGCGCCGGCCGGTCTCCGGCGCGACGCTCAGCAAGGTGGCGCCGCGCAGGGCGCGCGCCGCCCGCCAGCGCGTCAGAGAGGGCTTGCCGTCGGCCGAGGGCGCGACGCGTCCGGAACCGAACTCCTTGAGCGGCGCGTCGCAGACGCCCTCGCCCGTCAGCGTCCCGGCAACCGCGGCCAGGTATATTTTCTCCGCGCGCCGCTGCTCAAACTCCGCGCACAAGGCGCGGTGCGCGTCCGCGTCCTTGGCGAAGACGACCAGGCCGCTGGCCTCCAAATCCAAGCGATGGACGACAAACAGCCTCAGGCCGCGCGCACGGGAAAGCTCCACGTTCAGCGCCTCGCGCACGTCGCCGCGCCCCGGAATCGTGGGCTGGCCTGCGGGCTTGTCGACGGCGAGCAGACGCTCGTCTTCAAAGACGACGCGCGCCGCGTTCACTTCGCGCGACCGACCACGCGCGCGGACGCAACGCACAGCGCGGCGCAGCCGACCAGGCACAACGTTCTCAACGAACCCACGCCCCGAATGATAACAACCGCCGCGCCGCCGCGCCAGGGGACTTACGACCCCGGCGGCGTCCGGGCCTTTCGGGACGCGCGAAAGGATCGAATGTTTCTACAATACGACCATGCGCAGCGCCCGCATCCTCGCCGTGGACGACGAGCCCGCCAACGTCGAAATTCTTGCGCGCTACCTGGCGTCCAAGGGCCACGTCGTGACCGGCGCCGGCGACGGCGAGCAAGCTCTCGCCGCGATGAAGGAACGGTCCTTCGACCTGGTCCTGCTCGACCTCGTCCTGCCCGGCCGCACCGGGCTTGAAATCATGGCGGAAATCCTGAGTTTGACGCGCGCGCCGGTGGTCGCTATGAGCGGACAAAGCGACGACGACACACGCCACGACGCGATGCTCCTGGGCGCCACGGGTTTCCTGCCCAAACCCCTCGATCTGACCGCGCTCTGCGCGCTGATCGACGCCCTGCCCGAGTCGGACGCCTGACCCAAGCCGGCGTCAACCGTCGAGCATCTCCCGGACCTTGTGGAGCAGCGCCTCGATCGCGTACGGCTTGCGCAGCACGGAGCGTCCGAGTTCCCCCTGGCGCAGCGCGGCATCGTCGGTGTAGCCGGTAACGAAGAGAATACGCGCGTCAGGGCGATCCCGCAGGATCTCGTCGGCCATGCGCTTGCCGCCAAGCTTCGGCATGATCATATCCGTGATCACCAGGTTCGGCTCGCCGCAGGCTTCGGCCCCGAAGACGGACAGCCCTTCCTCTCCGTCGCGAGCCTCGACGATCCGGTAGCCGTGCGCGCGCAACACGCGCGCCGTCATCCGGCGCACGGCCTCATCGTCTTCGACCAATAAAATCTTTTCCGTGCCGCGCGCCCGCGGTCCCGCGCTGGGCGCCTCGATCGAAATCGAGACGTCGTCGTCGACCCGAGGCAGAAGGATATCGAAAGTGGTACCGCGCCCCGGCTCGCTGCTCACGTCGATGCGGCCGCCGTTCTGCCTGACGATCCCGTAGCAGGTCGCCAGGCCCAGGCCGTTGCCCTTGCCCTGCGCCTTGGTCGTGAAGAACGGCTCGAAAACATGGGCCAGGACATGCGCGTCCATGCCGCTGCCGGCGTCGCTCACGCTCAGTTTGACGTAGTCGCCGACGGACACGCCGGGATGGGCGAGCGCGAACGCGCCGTCGACGGCGAAGTTCGCCGTCGCGACGATCAAAGTCCCGCCGTCGGGCATGGCGTCGCGGGCGTTGACGGCCAGATTGACGATCAACTGCTCCATCTGCCCTGGGTCCACGCGCACCTGGCCCACGGCCGGACCGACGCGGCAGGACAATTCGATATCCTCGCCGATCACGCGGCGCAGGAGCTTGGCGACGTTGAGCACGATGTCGTTGAACCGTACGACCTTCGGCTCGATGATCTGCCGCCGCGAATATGTCAGCAGCTGCTGGGTCAGGTTCGCCGCGCGTCGTCCGGTCTCCAGTATTTCCGCCACGTCCTCCGCGTTCGGATCGTCTTTGGGCATACTTTGGAGGACGATTTCCGAGAGGCCCAGGATCACCGACAGTAGATTGTTGAAGTCGTGCGCCACGCCTCCGGCCAGGCGCCCGATCTCCTCCATCTTCTGCGACTGGCGCAGGCGGTCCTCGCTGACGCGCAGCGCCTCCTGCGCGCGCACGCGCTCGCTGATGTCGCGCGCGATCATCAAGAGTTGGCCGCCGCCGCAGCCGACGATGCGCGCCTCCCAATATTTCTTGCCGGAGGAAAGGGTCAACGGATACTCGATGGAAACGACCTCGCCGCCGTCCGCGGCGCGCACGATGGCCAATTCCAGCGCCCGGCCCAACGGCCCCGGCAGGCCGTCCTGCACGCGCTTGCCCAACAATTCCCGCGCTGGTCGGTTTAACTCGTCTGGCCTGCCGGCGCTGACTTCGCGGATGGTGCCGTCGCGGTCCAGGCGCAGGAAGACGTCCGGAAACGCGGCCAGCAAAGCGCGCATCTCCGCGTTGCGTCCGAGAAGCTCCTGGGAACTCAAATCCAGCGAGCGCTCCAGACGACCGCGGTCCTCGTCGAAGAGACGGTAGGCCGCGTCGACGGCGTCCAAGAATTCCTCAAGCTCCGCCGGCGGCCCGCCGGCGCCGAAATTTTTGCGCAGCTGGCGCCTCAGCAGGCTGTGGCGCGGGTCCATGTCAGGCGCGCTCCGACAGCGTCGTGATCGTCATCGTTTCGTTGTGCAGTTCACAGCGCGCGCCGCCCGCGAACGGGGCGATCTCGCCGTAAGAATAAAAGCCTCCGAGCGTCGTGGATGGACCCAAAACCTCACGCACCGCCTCCACTTCCTCCTCAATGCGTTGTCCCAGGACCATCTTGCGTCCCGCGCAGCTGATGAGCAAAGCCAGCTCGGCGGGCGTAGCACCCATGGCCTCGCGGCAGTCGCCGGCCGCGCCCGACGCTCCGTCGATCAGACGATCGAAGTTCGCCTTCATCAGCCGCGCGTACGTTCCCTCCGGAACGTCTCCCGCGAAAGTCATGCTCTGCTCTCTCTCATCGACGGCCAGCACGGTGCGCACGACGCTCGTCTCGCCTTCCGCGGTCCGCAGCGCCAGAGGGTAGTGCACGGCGGCTGCGGGCAGCGCCCCCGCGTGATCTCCCAGATATTTTTTGTACAGCTCCAAGGCCGACTGGCCGTCCAATTCATAAAGCACGTTGCCGCGCGAGCGCGTGATCAGCCTTTCGGGGCCGAACGGGTCCCAGCCCCCGCGGGAGCTGAAGCCCACTTTCAGCTGCGCTCCGTAGAGTCCCACCGCCGCGCCCCCTC
>JABEUV010000063.1 GCA_013044195.1 Elusimicrobiota bacterium
ACCGGCACCGTCATCATCTTCAGCGTCGCGACGTTGCGCAGCAACGTGGGCGTGGCCCCCGTCTGCGCCGCGCGCGAAGACGGGTTGATCGGGATGTTCTCGATGGTCTGGCGCGAGTCGATGTCGATCTCCGGGTACTGCGCGCCGATGAAGTAGTTGTTGCCGGTGACCGGGTCGTCCCAGAAGTTCAGCGCGAAGAGCACGCTTGAGTTCAGCGCGGTGATCACGTTCTTCATCACGTCCTCGGACGTCAGGCCCAGGTAGGCCGCCTTGGTCCGATTGATGTTCATGTCGATGTCCGGGTAATCGAGCTTCTGCTCGACAAAGGCGTCCGTCACGCCGGGCACGCGCTGGAGCTTCTTGAGCATCACCTGGGCAAATCCGTAGCCCTTGTCCAAGTCCGGGCCGAGGATGCGCAGATCCAGCGGCGACAGCGCGCCGTAGTTCAGCGCGGTCGACACGGGGTCAAGCAGGGTGTAGGTGAAGTGCGTTCCCGGGTAGAGCTTCGTCAACTGCGGGCGCAGGCGCGCGATGGCGTCTCCGGCGCCGACGCCGCTTTTCTCGTTCATCTCGACGTCGAGCAACGCGTCGTGCGGGGCCGAGTTCGGGCTGTAGGCCGCCGCCCAGCTGGGCAGCACGCCGATGTTTGACAACACAGCCTCGACGCTGTCCTTGGGCAGAAGCTCGCGCAGCTTGGCGGAGATGTCGGCGACCAGGCGGCTGGTCAGCTCGATGCGCGTGCCGGTCTCGGTGCGCACGCGCATGGCGAACATGCCGGAATCGTTGGTCGGGAAGAACTCGTTGCCGAGCAAAGGCGTCATCAACAGGGAGAGGCCCAACGCGGCGCACGACAGAGTCACGACGACTTCCGGATTGCCGATCGACCAGTCGAGCATGGTCTGGTAGCGCACGCGAAACGCATCCCAGCCGCGGTCGAAGATCTGGACCGCCTTCGGCTTGGGGCCGTGGCCGTGCTCGCTCTTGGGCTTGAGCAGGCGCGCCGCCGCCAGCGGCACGATGGTCATCGCGGTGAAATACGACAGCAGAATCGAGATGCAGACGGTCAGCGCCAGCGGGATGAACAGGTACTTGCCCAGGCCCTGGAAGAACACCACCGGCATGAACACGATCATCAGCGCGATCGTCGAGACAAGCACCGGCAGAGCCACCTCGTCGGCTCCCTGCTCGGCGGCGACGCGCGGCTCACGGCCGTGCTCCAGCAGGCGCTCGATGTTCTCCAGCACCACGACCGCGTCGTCGATCAGGCGGCCGGTGACGAGCGCCAGGCCGCCGAGGGTCATCAAGTTGAGGGTCTGGCCCAGGAAGTACAGGCCCACCATGCAGCCGATGATCGACAGCGGAATGGCCAAGCTCGCGATGAACGTGGGCTTGATGTCGCCCAGGAAGAAGTAGATCGTAATCGCGGCCAGGATGATGCCGACGACCAGCTCGCGGATCACGTCGTGGATCGCCTCGCTGATGCGCACAGACTGATCGAACAGAAGCTGGATGCGGCTTTTCGGCGCGATCGTGTCCAAAATGTCCGGGAGCGATTTTCGAATCGCGGCGACGACGGAGAGAGTGTTGGCGCCCAAGCTCCGGAAGATCGGAATATAGGTCTGTTCCACGCCGTTGACCTGCACGACGTTGGTCTGGATCGCCGCGGCGTCGCGCGTGCGGCCGATGTCGCCGATGAACACCGGGGCGTTGTTGACGACGCGTACCGGAATCTTGTCGAACTCCGCGACGGTCGGGACCATCCCGTTGGAGCTGATGGTGTAGTCGAAGCGCCCCATCTTCGCGTCGCCGGTCGGAATCATCTCGTTGCCTTGCATCAACGTGCGCACCACGTCCATGGGCGAGAGTCCGTAGCCGGCCAGCTTGCGGCGGTCCAAGAAGGTCATGATCTCGCGCAGCTTGCCGCCGAAGACGACGGGGGCGACCGCGCCGGGCAGGGCGTTGAGCTCATTGCGCACGATATAGTTGGATTCGTCCCAGATGCGCGCCTGGCTGAGGTCCGGGGTGTAGATCGTCGCGACCGTCACCGGCAGGGCCGCCGTGGGGTCGTAGCCCATCACGATGG
This sequence comes from Elusimicrobiota bacterium, assembly GCA_013044195.1. Taxonomy (GTDB): domain Bacteria; phylum Elusimicrobiota; class Elusimicrobia; order UBA1565; family UBA9628; genus GWA2-66-18. The sequence goes on from JABEUV010000063.1 coordinate 2,084, forward strand.
GCGGCAAGGTGCCCGGCGGCAGGTAGTGCAGGTCGGACATCACCAAGGTGCTGATCTGGGCCAGAGCGTTGTTCGGATCGAAGCCCGGGGCGAAAAAGCAGTTGAGGATGCTGACGCCGATCATCGAGCGCGACTCGATGTGGTCCAGGCCGGAGGCCTGAGACAACCACCGCTCCAGACGATTGGTGATGTCCATCTCCATGGTCTCGGTGGGCATGCCGCTGTAGGTCGTGACCACCATGACCGCCGGCAGTCGGAACGCGGGCAAAATGTCCATGGGCAGGCGCAGCATGCAGAACACGCCCAGCACCATGATCATGAGCGCTACGACGATGATCGTGTACGGCGCCTTGAAGGCGAACTTGACCATGTTACTGAGCCTCCGCCTCGTCGGCCTTCTTGGCCGCCGCCGCCGCGGCGGGAGTCTGCACGTCGACCTTCATGCCGTCGGCCAAAGCGGAACCGCCCTGCAGAATGACTTGATCGCCGCCGGACACGCCGGAGACGATCTCCACGTCGGTGATCGTGTTCAGGCCGACCTTGACCGGGACGCGCTTGGCGACGCCGTCCTTGGCCACGAACACGAACGGGTTGTCCTCCTCGCCGCGCAGCGCCTCGCGCGGCAGTGTCAGCGCCCGCTCCTTGTGCTCGACGATGATGGCGGCCGTTCCGAACATACCGGCATGCAGACGTCCGTCCGGGTTCTCGATGTCGGCCAGCACCCGGCGAGTCTTCGTGCCCTCCTTCATCAGGTCGTCGATGCGCGTGACCTTGCCTTGGAAAACGCGGTTCGGGAAGGAGTCGACGCTGATGTCCACGCGCGAGCCGACGCGCACCTGCTCCACGTCGATCTGCGGCACGTCGAGGGAGACGCGCAGGACGCTCTCATCGACGACGATGAAGATCGGCTTAGCGGACTGATTCTCGGTCGCCTTCGTGATCAGATCCCCAGGGTAATTGAAGCGCCGCGCCACCTGGCCGGAAAACGGGGCGACGATGTGCGTGTAGGCCATGTTCGCCGCCGCGTTCTGCAGCGCCGCCCGCGCCTCGGCGGCCTTGGCGACGATGTCGTCGTACTCCTGCTCGGAGATCACCTGCCCCTTGACCAACTGCTCGTAACGCTGTTTGGTCGCCTGCTGGAAGTCGTCGTCGGCCTTGGCCCGGTTGTAGGCCTGGACGATGTCGGGCGCGTCGATGTCGGCCATCAACTGGCCGGCCTTGACCTCGTCGCCCTCGTCGACGTAGAGCTTCTTCAAGTAGCCATCGACGTGAGCGTAGATGCTGGCCTGGCGCAGGCCCTCCACGTCGGCCGGCAGTTTCAACAATTTCTCCATCGGCTGATAGTTCGGGGCGACGACGCTGACCATGGGCAGGTCCGACGTCTTGCGGTCCAGCGCCACGCGCGTCACGATCACGCGCACGGCGATGAGAACGCCCATCACGGCCATCACCGCCAGGCCGGCCTTCGAGCGGACGATAGCGAGGCACTGCGTCTTCCAATTGGGCGCGATGTCCCGTGGGCTCATGTCTTCTTTCTCCGCTTCAGCGTTCATTTCATATTCTCCAACGGAAGATTGACCGCGGTCTCCAGCGCCTTGACGGAGGTGGATAAACCGTAGACGGCCCTCAGTTCCTCGGCTTCGGCGTTAAACTCCGACGTCTCGGCGATCAGCAGTTCCAAGATCGTGCCGACTCCGGCCGCGTAGCGCTTCTGGCCCAGGTCGAGGTTCTCTTTGGCGAAGACCAGCGCCTCCTCGGCCACGTCGCGGTTCTGCTCCGCGCGTCCGAGGTTCAGATAGGCGTTCGAAACGTCCTGCTCGACGGCCAGCCGCTCCTTGTCGAGCTGCGAGGTCGCGGCGTCGCGCCGCGCGGACAGCTCCCGGATGCGAAACGGCGTGTAGAGACCGTCGAAAAAATTCCAAGAGGCGGCCAACCCGATGCCCCAGGCCCTCTCCAAGGACTGGGGATAGTTCGGGGCAAAGCCGCCGGTCCAGCCTTGCGCCTGCAGCGTGGGCAGAAGCGAAACCTCCCCGCCGGCCAACGTGCTACGCGCGGCCTGGAGCGAGGCTTCGTCGCGCCGGATCTCGGGCCGCAGGTCCATGGCCTCGTCGACCAGGTGGTCCAGCGACATCTGGCTGGTCGTAACGGCCGGGGTCTGCGTCGAATCGACGAGTTCGAAATTCGCACGCCCGCGCAGACCCATCAGGTTCAACAGGGCCACTTTCGCCAGGTCGCGGGCGTTTTCCGCCTTGATCAGTTCCAAACGCGCGGACACCAAATCGACGTTCGCCTCGGTCAGATCGAAGGGCGGGCGCACGCCAGTCTTGACGAGCAGGCCCGCGTCGCGCGTGGTTTCCTTAAAACGGTCGACTCCGCGCTGAGCCACGCCGACCAGCTTGGTCGTCAGCGACACGTCGTAGAATGCTTTCTGCACGGCCAGCACCAAATCGTTGCGCAGGGCGGAAAGCTGTTCCTGTTGCGCCCGGCGCGCACCGCGGGCGGCCAGGATGTCCTCAAGCCCCTTGCCGAAGTCGAACAGCGTCTGCTGGAAGGAAACCGTGCCCCACGAGTACGGCTCGGCCTGGCCCAAATAAGGAGTCAAGCCGACGCTGGGCTCAGGCAAGGTCGTGCGCATGGTCTGGCCCTGCGCGCTGATGTGCGGGATGTAGACGCTCGCCGCCTCGCCGATAACCGCCCGGGCCGCCGCGACGTTGGCCAGCGCCGTCTGCACGTCCGGATTGTTCTCGATAGCCAGGCGCTCGACGTCCTCGATCGTCCAGGGCGTGACATTGGACTTCGCGGGCGCCGGCTCCGGATTCGAGGATGCGGTGGTCGTGGACGCCACGGGCGGATTCGCCTGTGCCACCGCGCGTACGGCGACCGCCAAAAAGAGCGCGGCGACGAGAAGGTTCGACGTTCGTTTCATGCGTTGGTCCGATGACGGCATAAGATTTTAACGGCACCCGAGGTCTTGCGGCAAGGCGCAGACGACCGCGGTACGACAATCAGCACGCGTTTAGACGCGCGACGGGGGATAATCGGGTCCGCGGGGCGGACGCGCCGGAAAACGCGCCGAGGCCGGCAGGCGGAACGCATAGGAGGCCGGAACGTCGGCCGCCCATTCGCAAGCCCCCGCGGCCGAAGGCGAACGGCGGTGGTGCCGCCGCACGAAATTGGCTTTCAGATGAAAATCCCGGCGTGAATCGGCCCCATCGGGCAGGGCGGACGCCGAACGAGCGCAGGACGCCGAAACAACGACGAGCGGGCCGGCAGGAGCATGGAGGGAAACCGCCGCCGCTGCGGGATGAAGGGCCAAGCCATGAAGAGCGAGGATGGCTCCAAGGACGAAGCAACGTTTCGTCCGATTTTTCAGCGGCGACGCGAACAACATGCCGATGATTATACGTAAGAACGAAAACAAGTTCAATGCTTGGCCGCCCCCCGAATGTTAGAATGCGTTCGTGAACTGGCGCAATCGCTGGGTGTTCTGGGGTTTCGCGGCCGCTGTGCTCGCGCTGGTCAGCATTCCCTCGGTCGAATGGATCAAGACACTGCACGACTACGCGAAATTCGCCGAAGGCTGGGAGCCGGCGCCGCTGAAACCCTCGCGCACGACCTTCACTCCGCGCGAAGGCCGCATCGTCCCCGACGAAGAACCGGCGTTGGTGCCGGTCGAGTTCCGACACAAAGCGGTGCGGGCCAAGTCCGTCGAACTGGTCGGGGATTTCAACGCGTGGTCGCCCGGTCTCCTTAAGATGCGGCGCAATCCCCGCGGCACGTGGTCGATCGTCGTCCCCGTGCCGCCGGGACCCTGCAAATACCTCTACCTGGTGGACGGGAAGCCGGAACTCGACACCGAGACGGGAACCGCGGACGGCCCGCAGCGCCGCCGCGTATCGGAAAGGTCAGTGAAATGAAACTATGGCTCGCCGCCGTCCTGCTTGCCGCGGCCCCCGCGCGCGCGCAGACCTTACCCTCCGCGCTGGTCTGGCTGCCGGCCGAAAAATTCACCGACTGGAGCAAAGTCGACGACCTTCTGCGCCGCCGCGCCGACCTGAAGCTGACCGTCGCCCTGACTCCCGGTCTGGCGACCCCCGCCGCCAAAGACGCGCTGAAGCCTTGGGCCGCGGCCGGTCGCGTGGAATTGGCGGCTCGGATCGAAGGCGACCCGATCCTTCCCCTCGTCGACGCCGACCCCGCCGCCCCGCGTCCCGACGACGCCCTGGAGCGCGCCTCCGAGTCCAAGCGCGAAGTCGAGCGGCGGCTCGGCGCGCCGACGCCGGGACTGGTCGTCGGCGGCGGCGCGCTCGACGTCTCCCTCGTCGGCCCCGTCGCGAACGCGGGCTCGGTGTGGACCCTCGTTGGCCCGTTCTCGGCGGAGGGCTCCTCGCTGGCCGCGGCGGGAGGAACGCTGTTCGTCCCCGCGCGCGCCGCGCCCCGCGGAGTCCTGCTGTCCGTGGACCTGACGGCGCCCGGCGCCTGGGTGTTCGACGAAAGCGCCGACGCGGGTTCCGCTTTTCTCGATGCGCTCGCCGCTCTGCCTTCCGGCGCCCGGCCCGACGCGGGCTGGACCACCGTCTCCGCCTTCGCGGCCGCGCTGCCGGGACCGCGCGCCGACGCGGCCTCCGTCGCCGCATGGCCGGGCTGGGACGGGGCGCCCGCCGCGGCCGACCCCGCGGCGCATCCAGCTTTGCGTGCCTACTTGGGCGCGGCTGAGGCCGTGATCCGCTACCAGAACTCGGGTACGGCGAACCTGAAGGTGCTGGAGGACGCGGCCGTCCTCCTGCGCCGCGCGCAGGACGCCCGCTTCTTGCGCGCGCCCGCGCCGGGCGCCCCCGCGATCGCGCCCGAACTGCGCGCGCGAGTGCTGGCCGTCTATCGGCGCCTGCACCGCTCCGCGCCGGACTCGCTCTATGCGACGGACGCGTCGACGTCCGCCATCGAAGGCGACCAGCCCACCGGCGTGCGCGCCGCCTCGGGCCCGGACTGGCTTAATTTCGACAATCCCGCGGGCTCCCTTGCCCTCGCCCCGACCGCCGGCGCCAGCCCCGAAGCCTGGCGCCTCAAAAGCCTGCGCGTGGAATGGGACGAGCAACATGTACTGTTTGGCTTGTTCGTCGGCCAGATCGATGCCGTCGCGCCTCAGCCGCGGCCGGTTTTTGACGTCTACATCGACCTAAACCACATCGTCGGCGCCGGCTCCATCCGGTTGCTCGACGGCCGCGGGGCGTTCGCCGCGGCGCGCGACGCCTGGGAATACGCGTTGACCGTCGTCGGCACGGACGCGCGGCTGTGGCGGGCGTCGGCCGACGGGGCGCCAGAGGAACTGGCGACGCTGACGGCGACGGCGGTCCCGGCGACCGGCGAGATCCGCGTGAGCGTGCCGCGCGATCTTCTTCGCGGCAACCCGCCGCGCTGGGGCTACCTGGCGCTGTCGCTGGCCGAAGATCCGCGCCGGCCGGGGCTCAGCCCGGCCGCGCCGCTGGTCGGCCCCGACGGCTCGGTGCTGCGCGGCTTGCTGGCGCCGCTGGAAGTACAGCAGACGGTCTTCTCAAGGCCCGGCGTGCCCCAGCGCGTGCCCTCCGCCCGGCTCGACGCGGCGCCCTGACGCGCGTCAGTCCCGCGCGGGAGTCGGCTCGATGATGCGCAGGCCGTCGCCGTCGGCGACCAGGCCTTTGGGAATCGAAAAGAAAAAGCGCGCGCCTCGGCCCAGTTCGGACTCGACCCAGATCCTGCCCAGGTGAGACTCGACGAAGAAGCGCGTGATCGTCAGCCCCAGTCCCGTGCCGCCGCGCCGCCGGCCTTGCACCTGCTCGAACTTCTCGAACACGCGCGCAAGAGCCTCCGACGGAATGCCCTCGCCGCTGTCTTCCACGCAGCAGCGGATCGCGGGACCCTCGTCCATGATCGAGATCGTGATGGTGCCGCGTTCCGGCGTATACTTGACCGCGTTGCCGAGCAGGTTCATGAACACGCGCTCGATCATGTCCGCGTCGGCCTCCAAGGAGAACTCCTCGACGGCGACCAGATGCACAGAGACATTCTTCGCCTTGGCAAACTGCTCCAGCATCTCGATGGAGCGGCTGGCGATGCCGGCCAGCGAGACGGTCTTGAGCTGAACGCGCATGCGCCCGGCCTCCATCTTCGCGATGTCGAGGATGTTGTTGATCATGCCCATCAGCCGCGCCGTCGAGCGGCGCACCGAGGAGACGATCGACATCTGATCGGGGTTCAGCACGCCGGCCGTTCCCTTCATGAGGATGTCCAAAAAACCCGACGCCGAACTCAGCGGATTGCGCAGGTCGTGCGTGATGTAATGAAGGAAGTCTTCCTTCATGCGGTCGAGCTCGCGCTCCAGCGTCACGTCGCGCAGGGCGAAGACCGCGCCGAGCTCGACGTCACGGCCGGGGCTGACGACGGGGCTTGAGACCGTGCGCACGAAGCGGCGGTCCTGCTCGGTCGACAGGTTGACTTCCTTGGGCTCTCCCGGCTTCTCCAGCGCGGCGAGCAGGGCCGTGCGCAGGGGGCCCTCGGGAAACGCCTCGACGATCGGCCGGCCCTCGTATTCGGCGTCGGAGGCCAGCTCGAACATTTCGCGGCCGCGGCGGTTGACGAGTTGGACGCGGCCGTCGCGGTCGGTCAGGACGATGCCCTCATCGATCGAAAACAGCACCGCCTCGGTGCGCCGTTGTTCCACGACGAGGCGGTCGACCTGCAGCAGCGAATACTGGCGCAGACGCTCCGCCATCGCATTAAAAGTCTGCGCGAGATCCTGAAGCTCGTCGCCGGTCGCGATATCGACGCGCGCCTCGAAGTCGCCTTGGGAGACGGCCTCCGCCGCGCGCGTCAGCGCGAGCACCGGCGCGCTGAGCAGGCGCGCCAGAAGCGCCGAGACGAACAGCGCGCCGGTGATCACGATCAGGATCGCGAAGCCCGCCGCGCGGTGAGTCTCGTCGAGAACCAGATACGCCTCCGCGCGCGGCTCAAGAACCAGCACCGCGCCGCCCAAGGTCCTCACCGGCGCGTAGGCGCCGACGTAGGCCTCGCCGGAGCCGTCGATGAACTCGCTGGCGCCGACGTCCGCGCCGGACCGCACGGCCGCGCGCGTAATCGGCCAACCCTCCAGGCCCGCGAGATCGTGACCCTCGGGCGCGATCAGCGGCCGTCCGGTCTCGTCGACGAGCACCGCAAATCCGGTCCAACCCACGTTCGCCGCGAAAAGCCGCGTCACCGGCTTGAGCGGCAGGATCGTCCGCGCGTAGATTCCGGGACCGAACGGATAAAAGAGAACGAGCAGCGGCCCGGACGCCGAGCGCGCGACCGTAGTGCCCCGCCCCCCGTTGGCCAGCGCCCGGCGCAACGCGGCCTTCGCCAGACCCGGCGGGATCGAGGCTTCGCCCTTCAGCGCCGGATTCTCGACGGAGAGCCGCACCGCGCCGTCACGACCCACCAAGGCGAAGGAGGCCGTCCCCGCGTCGCCGGCGATCAATCGCTTAAGCAGGCTGCGCCGGCCGGCCTCGTCGAGCGAGCCGAGCGCAAGCAGGACCGTCCGGTTGCGGCCGTTGACCGCCTCAAGCCAGTCCTCGATGCGCTCGGCGCCGCGCTCGGCCAGCTTTCGGTGAAGCTGAAGAACCGCGTCGCGGATGCCGCGCTCGCCGGCCGTCAGCACTCGCTGATAAAGCACCAGCACGGGCAGAAGCGCGATCGCGCCCATCACGACGGCGAAGCGTCGCGACAAACTCGACTTCAGCCAGTTCATCGGCCCGCGCTACCTCAGCGAGTCGCGCAGGAGCGCCAGCGTCGCCGGCAGGAACGCCAGAGCCCACAACGCCAGGGGCGCGCCGGAACCGGCGCGAAGAGGAACAGCGCGGACCGACACGAGAGCGGAGCCCGACGCCGCCCCTAAAGCGAGCGCCTGAGCGCGGCCGAGGTCGCCCGAGGAAGCCGACGCGGACGGCCGGTACATTCCGGCGGCGGCCGCCGCGCCCGGAATCGACGCGGTCTCGAGCATGCCCCGCCTCTCCAGCCAGCGCGTGGACGTCAGCGGCGCCGAACCGCGGCGCGCAGAATACGTCCCGCCCAAACTGCGGCCCGCCAGCAGGCGCGCGCCCGCCGCAAGACGATCCGCGACGGAGCGGACCCGGACGACGAGATCGGCGCCGAGGCTCAAGGTCAGCCGCTCCAGCCGCCGCGGCGCCGACGGCGATGCCGCGCGCGAAAGCGGCGCGGACGCCGCGGCGGGAAAAGCC
>JABEUV010000064.1 GCA_013044195.1 Elusimicrobiota bacterium
AGGATAGTATCAAACGCGGCGGCCGTTCAGGCGGACGGGCGCGGCTTAGGCGTCCTTGAGGGCCGCGTCGAACGCATTCGCGATGCGGTCCACGTCGGCGGCGGTCAGGCACAGCGGCGGCTTGATGCGCACGGTGTTGCCTTCGAGGCCGCCCTTGCCCACCAGTACGCCCTGGTCCTTCATGCCTTCCACCACGGCGGCGGTCAGCTCCGGCGCGGGTTCCTTGGTCTTGCCGGACTTGACCAGTTCCACGCCCAGCATCAGGCCCATGCCGCGCACGTCGCCCACGCGCTCGTCTCGGGATTGAATTTCCTTGAGAGCGGACCACAGACGCGCGCCCACCTTCTCCGCGTTGTCGGCCAGGTTTTCATTTTCCACCACGTCCATCACCGCATCCGCCGCGGCCATGGCCATGGGGCCGCCGCCGAAGGTGTTGTAGTGGAGCATGCCCTTGACCGCCGCCGCGATTTCCGGCGTGGTGATCACGGCGCCAATGGGATAGCCGTTGGCCAGGCCCTTGGCCATGACCACGATGTCGGGCTTTGCGCCCCAGTGCTTGATGCCGAAGTAGTGGCGTCCGGTGCGGCCCACGCCGGCCTGAACTTCGTCGCAGATGAACAGCCCGCCGTGCTTGTGCACCAGCTCCACCGCCTCCGGGAAGTACTCTTTGCCCGGCGTGATGGCGCCGCCCACGCCCAAGATGGTTTCGGCGTAGAACGCGGCGATCTTGCCGGACGTGGACGTCTTGAGCGTCTCGGCCAAGCCTTTGAGCGCGGCCTTCGTGGACTGCGCGGGCGTGCCCTCGAAGCGGTAGGCGTAATCGGTGGGCGCAAATGAGATGCCGGACGGATACGGAGCCTGGTTGCGCCAGTTGTTCTGGCCGGTGAGTGCGACGGTCAGCAAGGTGCGGCCGTGGTAGGAGCGCTGGACGGCCACGAACTCGTGGCGGCCGGTGTAGGCCTTGGCCAGCAGGGCGGCCATCTCGTTGGCCTCGGAGCCGGAGTTGGTGAAGAAGCACACGTCCATGTCCGGGTTGACGGTCTTGGCCTTGTCGGCCAAGCGCTTGGCGAACGCCCCCACGGCGGGATGGAGGTAGAGCGGCGGGTTGTGCTGGAGCTTGTCGATCTGAGCCTTGAGCTTTTGAACGAAGTGCGGATGCGAGTGGCCGATGGAGACGGTGGCGACACCCGCGAAGCCGTCCAGGTATTGCTTGCCGTTCTCGTCGTAGAGGAACTGCATCTTCCCCTCCACGATCTGCACGGGCCGGGCAAACATGGGGCCGGGCAGGGGCAGGAGGTGCTTGGCGCGCACGGCCGCCACTTCGGCGGCGGAGGGCGCGGCGGATTTTTTCGGCGCGGCGGTGGGAGCGGGCTTGGTCTTCATGGGATCCTCAGTAGATGTTCGACTGCCGGCGCTCGCCGGTGTAGTCCAGGAAAACGGTCTTCAGCTCGGTGAAGAAGTGCAGGCCTTCCTTCGACATCTCGCGCTCGCCCACGCCGGAGCCCTTGACGCCGCCGAACGGGACCTGGGCCTCGCCGCCGATGGTGGGGCTGTTGACGTGGACCATGCCGGCCTCGATCTTCTCCGAGAAGCGCATGGCGAGCGTCAGGTCCTGCGTGTAGACCGCGCAGGTCAGGCCGAACGCGCAGTCGTTGGCGAGTTCCAGCGCTTCGTCGAAGGTCTTGGCGCGCGCCACGGCCAGCACGGGCCCGAACACCTCCTCCTGCCACAGCCGCGACTTGGGGTTGACGCGGTCAAACACGGTCGGCTCCACGAAACAGCCGTGCGCGAACGCCTCGCCCGTGGGCCGTGCGCCGCCGCACAGCAGCTGCGCGCCTTCTTTCTTGCCGATCTCGATGTATTCCAGGTCCGTCTTGAGCTGGGACTCGTCCACCGCCGGACCCATGCCGATGCCGGCCTCAAGCCCGTCGCCGAGCTTAATCTTCTTGACCTCGGCCAGCAGCATGCCCAGGAACTTGTCGGCGATGCGCTCGTCCAGGATCAGCCGGGAGGTGGCCGTGCAGCGCTGGCCCGTGGAGCCGAAGGCGCCCTTCATGACTCCGCCCAGGGCCAGGTCCAGGTCCGCGTCGCCCCAGACCACGGCGGGATTCTTGCCGCCCATCTCGCAGGTCACGGGGATGCCGCGCGCGCCGCAGATGGTGTGCACGCGCCGGCCGATCTCGTTGGACCCGGTGAAGGAGACCACTTTCACGCGCGAGTCCTCGACCAGCACGTCGCCCATCGCGGCGCCGGAGCCCAGCACCAGGTTGATGACCCCCTTGGGCAGGCCGGCCTCGTCCAAGATCTTGACGAACTCCACGGCCATGGCGGGCACCAAGGACGCGGGCTTGAAGACCACGGTGCAGCCGGAGACCAGCGCCGGCGCGATTTTCCACGCGGGGATGGCGAACGGAAAGTTCCAGGGCGTGATGATGGACGCCACGCCGCGCGGCTGACGCGTGGTGTAAAGAATGTTCTTGGGCAGTTCCGAGGGCATGGTCACGCCGCCCAGGCGCAGCCCTTCGCCGGCAAACCACTCGATCAAGGTGATGCCTTTTTCCATCTCGCCCAGCGCCTCGGGCAGTATCTTGCCCTGCTCGCGCGTCATCAGGCGGGCCAGCTCTTCCTTGCGCGCGCGGAGAATCTGGGCGGCCTTGGCCAGTATGCGGCCGCGCACCGGGGCCGGCGTGTCGCGCCAGGCCGGGAAGGCCTTCGCGGCGGCCTCGATGGCCCTCAGCGCGTCGGCGCGGTCGGCGCCGCGCAAGGTCGCCAGGACTTCGCGCGAGTCGGCGGGGTTGGTGGAGACGATTTCCTTGGTCGACGAGCCGTCGACCCATTGTCCGGCGATGAACTGCTTGAGGACGGCGGCGGAGATTTTTGTCTTCGTGGCGGTGGACATGGGGGCCTCTCGGTGCGACGCCGAAATTATATCAATTCCCGTCCGGAGCGGACTACGGAAGCAGGCGCGCGTCCAACTCGGCGTTGGTTTCAGAGTCCGAATCGTCCGGCGGCGGCGCGGGCGTCGCGACGGTCGCGACGGGCGTAGCGGGCGCGGCGGCCACGACGGAAGCGTCCGCGCCGCGGCGCACAAGAACCTTGTCGAATGGTGACCCGTCGCCGCGCTGGAAGGTCACCGTCACGGAGGTCCCCGCGGGGCCGCGAACGCGGCGGGCGATCTGGGCCAAAGTCATGGGGCCGGTGCGCGCGCCGTCGACGGCCAGCACCAAGTCGCCGACCTGGACTCCAGCCTGGTCCGCGGACGAGCCCGGTATCACGGCCGCCACCGCGACGCCGCCACTGACCACGCCGACTTTCATGCCGACCAACCCGGCACCGGCGGACGCCGCCTCGGCGGGCGCGGCCGCTTCCGCGGCAGGAGCGGCCTCGGCCTGCGGGGCTTGCTCGGGCATGGGGGGCGGCGCGGACACGGCCGAAGAAGGTTGATAGGCCTGCACCATCTGCGGCGCCGCGACCGGGGCCGAGATGGGCGAGGGCGCGCTCGCAAACATGGGCTGTTCGGCGCACGCCGCAAGCAGGAACGCGGCGCACGCTGCGGACACGGCCGGGATTAATAGTCTCATGGCATCGTTATTTTAGCATCGCGCGGAGCGATCGGAACGTCGCATTTACGCCTTGGCCTGGTCTCTGGGGCCGTCAAGCACTTCGCGCATCTTGCGTAGAAGCGCGTCGGTGGTAAAGGGCTTGTATAGAAAAGCCAGACCCGGCTCCAGCACTCCGTGCTGCACGATGGCTTCGTCCGTGTAACCGGAAATATAGAGCGTCCTGGGGCTCATGTTCCTGCTCGCGATCTCCTGCGCCAGTTCTCGGCCGTTCATGCCCGGCATCACCACGTCCGTAATCACCAGGTCCACCGGCTTGGCGCGGACCTCAAGCGCTTTCAACGCCTCTCGCCCGTTCGCGGCCGCCAAGACCGTATAGCCGCTCCCCTTAAGAACACGCTCCACAAGACGGCGAACGGATTCCTCATCCTCCACCAACAAGACGACTTCGTCTCCGCCGATCGCCGCCGGCCCCGTCTTCTTCGACGCCTGCCCCTCAGTCACGGCTTCCGTTTCGGGCAAGTAGATGCAGAAAGTCGTGCCCTTATTGGGAGCGCTCTCGACCTCGATCTCCCCCATGCTCTGCTTGATGATCCCGTGCACGGTCGACAAGCCAAGGCCGGTGCCCTTGCCCATTTCCTTAGTGGTGAAATAGGGCTCAAAGAGGCGGCTGAGCACCGCCTCATTCATCCCCTCCCCCGTGTCCGAGACGCAAAGTTCGACCAAGGGCCCCCGCTTAAGACTCGGCCTGTTGCGGAAGAATTCATCGGGCATGGCGACGGTCTTGGTCGCGATGACGAGGGTTCCGCCGTCGGGCATGGCGTCGCGTGCGTTGACCGCCAGGTTGATGAGTACCTGCTCGATCTGCCCAGCGTCGACTTTGACCATGCAGGGATGCGCCGCAAGACGAGTCTCAAGCTTGATGTTTTCGCCGATGAGGCGTTTGAGCATCCTGACCGTGCCGCCCACGATCTCGTTGAGGTCTACTCTCTTGGTCGCGAGCATCTGTCTGCGGCTGAAGGCCAGGAGCTGCTGAGTCAGAGCCGCGGCCCGCTTGCCCATGACCAGGATTTCCTTTACATCCTGGCGTTTGGAATCGTCCTTAGGCAAGGCGTCCATCAGCAGGCTTGCGTAGCCGTTGATGGCGGTGAGCAAGTTGTTGAAGTCATGAGCCACGCCGCCGGCCAGGCGCCCCACGGACTCCATCTTCTGGGCTTGGCGAAGCTGCGCCTCCAGGGCCTGGCGCTCGGAGATGTCGCGAATGACGCTCATGAAGAGCGGCCCCTCCGGAGTGCTGATGGGGCTCAGAAGGACGTCCACGGGAAGCTCTCGACCGTCTTTTCTCAGGGCGTAGAGCTCCAGATTCCCGCCCATGGGCCGGGCCGGAGACTGGGCGTCGTATCCCGCGCGCAGTCCGGGATGTCCGGCGCGAAACCTCTCCGGCATCAGGGTTTCGAGTATCTTCCCGTGGAGTTCTTCCCGCGTGTATCCGAACAGCCGCTCCGTCTGCGTATTGACCAAAACAATTCGGCCCTCAGCATCGACGACGACGACGGCGTCCGGGGAGGATTCAAGCAAAGTCCTGAACTTTTTCTCCGCCGCGATTCGTTCGGTGATGTCCTCGGCGACACCGACGATGCGGGACACTTTTCCCGAGGAGTCTTTCACCGGGAAGGCCCGGTCTCGAATCCAGCGCACCGATTGATCCGGCCGTATGATCCGGTATTCCTCGGCGTAGTCTCCGCGGGACTGCTTCGTCAGCGCCGCCTGCAGGACCTTCTGCCGATCCTCGGGATGAATGGCCTCCAGCCAGTTCCGGGGGGCGGCAAAAAGGCTCTCGCATGTGCGCCCCCATATCTTTTGGTAGGCGGGGCTTATATAGAGCATCGTGTTCTTCTCGGGGTCGGTGATCCAGAAGACTTCCTCGACAGTCTCCGCCATTTCGCGGAAAAGCCGATCGCTCTCGGTCAGCTTTTCGCTCATCGGCTCGAGTTCGTCGATGCGTTGCTTCATGGAACGAACGATCAAGAAATATACGGCCGGCGCCGAGAGAAGGACCATCAGCGTCGCGTCCGCCATGTTCTCAAGCCAGTTGGGCAGCACCGGCAGCAGCGGCAACAGGAACATCACCATCGTCTCGGCGAAAAAGAACACCAGAGACAGCACGGCCATGAGTTTCCACGCCGACCCAAACCGGAATTTCTTCGTCAACATTCAAATTTGCCTGAACGTTGAATTTAAAACGCCGCGTCGCCGCCCAGCAGAAGCGGCGTCTGCTCGCGATTCTGGCGGTGCGCCTCGTCTTCGACGCGCGGCTTGAGTTCCGCGTAGGCGGCGCGCGCGGTGTGCTTGCCGTCGTTGAGCGACTTAAGAAGATAGTAGGTGAACGCGCCGTGGCCCTGGGAATCGATGGTGCCGGTGATCTCGTCGCCGGAAGCGGCGCTCAGGATGGTCACGCGCGCGGGTGCCGCGGTCGTGTCCACGCGAGAGACCAGCGGGCGCGCGCCGTCGGCCAGCACGGAGCGCCCCCCCGCGCCGGAGAAGCAGGAGTCGAGCGCGATCAGCACGCGCCGGGCCTTGAGCTTTCCCAGCGAGGCGTAGAGGCTCTTGAGAGGGTAGGCGGTGGATTTCAGGAACATCGGGTCTCCGTCCCAGGGCACCAGGTAGGCATCGCCGTTCTTCGGATCCGGCGAACCGTGGCCGGAGAAAAAAACGAAGACCTCGGACTCCGGTCCCACGTTGCGAGGCAACCATTCCTCCACGTAGCCCTGCACCGCGCCGCGCGTGGCGTGGCCGCCTTTGAGCAGGATGATGTTGCGCTCCGGATAGCCAAGCGCGATCAGGTGGTTCTTCATCGCGTCGGCGTCGTGTTCGGCGAAGCGCGCGTCGGGCACGCGCGAATACTTCTCGATGCCGATGACCAACGCGTAGTCATTCGGGCGCTCGGCGGCCCGCGGTCCAGTCGCGTCCGCATCGGAGACGGGCGCGGCCGGCGCGGCGGCAACCGGGGTGGCCGCGACGGCGGGCGCTGCGGGAGCGGCGGCATCGGGATGCTTTTCTAGGTAGGCGTTGTGCAGCATCGCGCGCACGTCCTCGCTTGCATGGAAGTGATCGGCGTAGGTCTCCGCCATCCACCCCCAGTTGCTCTGCGCGTCGACGCGCGCGCCGCGGGCCAGCAGCAGACGCACGCAGTCGATCTGATCGGACTTCGCGGCCGTCATCAAAGGCGTCATGCCTTCGGAGACCTGATCTCCCGTGCCGCGCAGGCGCGCGTCGACGTTGCCGCCCGCGTCCAGCAATCGGTTCAGCCGCGCGACGTCGCCGTCCCGCGCCGCGTTATGGAGCGCGGAGGCCGAGGGTGATCCGGCGTTCGCCTGCGACTGGGCCTGCCGCGCGGCGACCAAGGTCTGCATCAAAGACCCCTGTAGGGTGCCGGAGAGCGCAGTGTTGCCGGCGTCGGCTTGAGGCTGGGCGGGTGCTGCCGCCACCATACCGCCGCCGAAGGCGCCCCCGCCCGCGAAGCCGCCCTGCACCGCGCAGCCGAACACCGCCGCAACGGCGAAGGCAGCCAAGACGATTGCGACTGTGGGCGCGACGCGCGCGGACATTCTCAAAAAGTCCTCGGTGTGCGTTTGAGGAACTTGCCGTGGCGCGGGGAGCCCACCCATTTCCCGTCCGAGACCAGCGCCGTGCCGCGGGAGAACACGTCTCGGATGGAGCCCTTGGTCGTCACGCCCTCGTAGGGATTGTAGTCCGCGGCGGAGTGGTGGTTCTTGAGCGAGAAGGTGTGCGGCTTGTTGGGGTCGATGACGACGATGTCGGCGTCGGCGCCGGGGTTGAGGTGGCCTTTGCGCGGGTAGAGGCCGAACAATTTCGCCGGGGACGTGGAGGTGATCTCCACGAAGCGGTTTTCGGTGATGCGGCCTTTCTGCACGGCGTCCCACAGCAGGAGCATGCGGTATTCCACGCCGGGCGCGCCGTTGGGGATCTTGGAAAAGTCCTTCTTGCCCAGCTCTTTGCCGGGCTGGTTGGTCCCGGCCTTCATGCAGAAGGAGCAGTGATCCGTGGAGACCACCTGCAGGTCATTGCGCACCAGGCCGCGCCACAGGCGCTCGGAGTTCCCCTCCGGCCGCAGAGGCGGGGACATGACGAACTTCGCGCCTTCAAAGCCGGGACGGCGATAGTCCGCGTGCGACAAATACAAATATTGGGGACACGTCTCCGCGAACACCGGCAGGCCGCGCGCGCGGGCCGCGCGCACCTCCTCCATGGCGTCGCCGGCGGAAAGATGGACGAAGTAGATGGGCACGCCCGCGATCTCCGCCAAGGCGATGGCGCGATGCGTGGCCTCGGCCTCCGCGGTCATGGGGCGGGTGAGGGCGTGCCACTCCGGGCTGATCTTGCCCTCGGCCAGCGCTTTCTTGACCAGGACGTCGATGACGGAGCCGTTCTCCGCGTGCATGCAGATGGTGCCGCCGTTTTCCTTGGTGCGCATCAGTGCGCGGAAGATGGTGGAGTCGTCGCTCATGAAGATACCGGGATAGGCCATGAACAGCTTGAAGGACGAGACGCCCTCGTCGACCAGCTTGTCCATCTCTTTTTCGGCCTTGTCCGGGAAGTCCACCACGATCATGTGGAATCCATAGTCCACGGCACAGCGGCCGTCGGCGCGCGTGTGCCAATCGTCCAGCGCATGGCGGAAGGTTTCGCCTTTCTTTTGGATGGCGAAGTCCACGACCGTGGTGGTGCCGCCGCAGGCCGCGGCGGTGGAGCCGGAGGTGAAGTCGTCGATGGTGGTGGCCCCCATGAAGGGCATGTCGAAATGGGTGTGCACGTCGATGCCGCCGGGCACCACGACCTTGCCCTTGGCGTCCACCACGGTCTTGGCCTCGCCCGTGATGCGGCCCACGGCCGCGACGCGGCCCTGGGCGACGGCCACGTCGGCCACGAAGGTGTCCGAGGCGGAGACGACGGTGCCGTTCTTGACGATCAGGTCGTAGCTCATGTGTTCTCCCCCCACTTCATGAAGATGCGGTACGTCGCAAACGAAACGGCGAAGCTGATGAACCAGGCGTA
>JABEUV010000065.1 GCA_013044195.1 Elusimicrobiota bacterium
CTCCTTGAGCGCGTCCAGACGCTTGACCGCATCCTCGGCCAGGTCCTTCATCTCCGCGTCGGGCGGGTGGAACAGGTAGCAGAACGCGCGCGCGCGTTCGCGGCCGATGCGGCCGCGTAGCTGATAAAGCTGGGCCAGGCCGAAGTCCTGGGCGTTCTCCACTAGAAGCGTGTTGACCGTGGGGATGTCCAGGCCGGACTCGATGATGGTGGAGGCCACCAGCACGTCGGACTTTCGCTGCGCGAAGTCCCACATGGCCTTCTCGATCTCCGCGCCGCGCATCTGACCGTGCACCATGGCCACGCGCGCGCCGCCGGACAGGCGCGTGATGCCGTCCAGGGCTTCCTTCATGGTGCGCACGCGGTTGTGCACGTAGTAGACCTGGCCGCCGCGCGCCAGTTCTTCGGAAATCGCGGTGGACACCACGCGCTCGTCCCACGGGCCCACGCGCGTGACGATGGGCTGGCGGCCGACGGGCGCGGTCTCGATCAGAGAGATGCCGCGCAGGCCGGTCAGCGCCTGGTGCAGGGAGCGCGGAATGGGCGTGGCCGACAGCGACAGAATGTCCGCGTTGACGCGCACTTTTTTCAGCCGTTCCTTGTCCGCGACGCCGAAGCGGTGTTCTTCGTCCACGACCACCAAGCCCAGGTCGAAGAAGCGCACGTCTTTTTGCAAAAGCCGCGCGGTGCCGATGACCACGTCCACCTTGCCGGACTTCAGTTCCTCCAGCGTTTTCTTCTGCTCGCTTTTGGTCTGGAAGCGCGTCATCAGCGCCAGCTTCACCGGAAATCCCGCCATGCGCTTGGAGAAGGTGCGGAAGTGCTGGTCGGCCAGCACGGTGGTGGGCGCCAGCACCGCGCATTGCTTGAGCCCCGCCGCGCACTTGAACGCCGCGCGCATGGCCACCTCGGTCTTGCCGAAGCCCACGTCGCCGACCACCAGACGGTCCATGGGGCGCGGAGCCTGCATGTCGGCCAAGGTCTCGGCCACCGCGCGGGCCTGGTCCTCGGTGAGCTCATATGGAAAAGAATCGGCGAATTCGCGCTCCAGTTCCCCGTCGGGAGGAAAGGCATGGCCGGGCAGGGCCGCGCGCTTGGCCTGCAGGCGCAGGAGCTCCTCGGCCAATTCGCGCACGCCCTCGGCCACCTGGCGCTTGACCTCCTCCCAGGTGCGCGTGTCGAGGCTCGACAGGCGCGGACGCTTGCCCTCCACGCCGGAGTATTTCTGCACGCGGTCGAACTCCGTCAGCGGCACGTAGAGCCGGTCGGAGCCGCGAAACTCAAGCTTCAAGCAGTCCTGCGCGCCGTGGCCGGGCACGGTCACGGGCTCAAGCCCTTGAAAGCGCGCCACGCCGTGCTCCTGATGCACCACGTAGTCGCCGCGCTTGAGCTCCCGCCAGCGCAGGGCCTGGGCGCCCTTCGCGGCGAAGCGCTTCCAGCGCCCCACGCCGCGCCAGTCGCGCGCGAAAATCTGCGAGGTCGCGTGCACGGCCAGGCCCTCGACCTCCAGGCGGAAGCCCTCGCGCAGGGGGCCGATCAGGAACTGCACAGCGCCCGCAGGCAGTTCGTTTTCCAGCAGTTCCTGCAGGCGCGCGTCCTCGCCGTGGTTGAGGCTGAACAGCAGGACGCGCCGTCCGGCCTGCGCGTCGCGGCGCAATTCCTCCCACGCACCGCGCACGTCGCCGTAGGGCCCCACCGGCCGCGCGCCGAAATCCGCGCCGCCCGTCTCGGCCGCGGGGGGCGGCGCGAAGCGGAGCAATTGCGCGCCGTCCGGCACGGACAGCTCAAGCCCCTCCGGCGCCAGCCACAACGCGCCGTCGGCCAGCCAGTCTAAGACGCGCCCGCCGTCGGCGGGCTCCTCGGCCGGAGTGGCCACGGCCTCGGCCACCGACGTTCCCGGCTCCTGCGTCAGCGGGTCGAAGGTGCGAATCGAGGCGACGCGGTCTTCGTCGTAAAGCGCACGGTAGGCCAGCGCGGGCTCCAGCGCATGGAAGTCCAGCACCGCGCCGCGCACCGCGTACTCGCCCGGGCTTTCCACGAAGTCGACGCGCTGGTAGCCGGCCGCGGCCAGCGCATCGGCCGCCGAGTCGCGCGGGGAATAGTCGCCGGCGCGCAAGCGCACGACGCGCGCCGAAAAATCGTCGCGCCGCGGCGCGGACGCGGCCAGGCCTTCCGGCGTGGCCAAAGCCAAGCGCGCGCCGGCGCGCAACTGCTGAAGCGAGGCCAGGCGCTCGCGCGCGTCGTCGGCAAATTCCGCGCAGACCAAAGCGCCCCCGCCGTCAAGCGGCGCCAAGGCCGCCACCGCGTCGGCGACGTCCTCCACGGCGTCGGCGTCGGGCAGGACGAGCGTCAGCGGCCCGCGCGGCGCGGCCAGTCCCGCCGGCGCGGCACCCGATAGAATGCGACGCGCCAACAGCGCCAGCGCCCCGGACCCGGGCACGCCCGCGACGAGCGCGCTCATCGCGCCGTCGCGCGGGCCGCCAGCTGGGCGGCAAACGCGTCGCGCTTGGCCGGGTCGGCCAAGCGCCCGGAAACGCGTCGTCCCGCCGTCTCGCCGTCTCGCGCGAAGAACGCGGAGAAGCTCAAGTCCCCGTCCTCCACCCGCGCGTGCGCGGCCACCGGTGAGCCGCAGCTGCCGCCGACCGCGGCCAGAAACGCCCGCTCCAGCTCCACGCACACGCGCGTGGGCGCGTGGTCGAGCGCGGCCAAGAGCCGTGCCACGTCGGCGCGGTCACCGCGCGCCTCCAGCGCCAACGCGCCCTGCGCGGGCGCGGGCAGCAGGGCGTCCGGGTCCAGCGCTTCCCAAGAAACGTCCTTGCGGCCCAGGCGCTTGAGCCCGGCGACGGCCAGCACCATCGCGTCGAACTCCCCCGCCGCAAGCTTGCCCAGGCGCGTGTCGACGTTGCCGCGCAGGGGGATAATCTCCACGCCGGGCTTGAGCTCGCGCAACAGCAGCGCGCGCCGCAGAGACGAGGTCGCCACCCGCGCGCCCGCGGCCAGATTCGCCCAGTTCAGGCCCGGCTTGGCCAACAGCGCGTCGCGGGGATCCTCGCGCTCCGGATACGCCGCGATCGCCAGCCCCGGCACCAGCGCCGAAGGCAGGTCCTTGGCGCTGTGCACCGCGAAGTCGATCGTGCGGTCCAGCAGAGCCTGCTCGATCTCCTTGACCCAATAGCCCTTCGCGCCCTGGGCCAAATTCTTGGCCTCCTCGGGCGACGGCGCGCCGAACA
>JABEUV010000066.1 GCA_013044195.1 Elusimicrobiota bacterium
CGCGGCGCGCCGCGCGGCCGCCAGGCACTCGGGGCCCTCGGCCAGCTCGAAGCCGCGCTGTCCGCCGACGGTTTCCAGCCCCGTCTGCAGGCGCCCGTCGCGTTCGGCGACCACGGCGATGCGGACCATGGTGGCGACGAGCGACTGGCGCACGTCGCCGCCGCCGCTGTGCACCACGCGCGTGCGCTTGACGCGGTCGCCGTAGGAGACGGTCACCTGGCGCACATGGGGAAACTCGGCGCGCACCGCGGCGTCAAGCGTTCGCAGTAAAGCGATCTTGTGCTCAAGCGGGACGTGCGCGGGATCGACGCGCGGCAGAGCGCGCCGCTCCTGCGGCGCGGCAAAGCGCGGGGCGCGCCCGGCGGGCGCGGGCAGGCCGGCGCGCAGGCGCGCGGCGGCCTGGGGCGAGAGGTCCGGGCCGCTGGCGAACAGCGTCAGCATGCCGGAGTCCCGCCGCGTCAGCAGGCGCAGTCCCAGACCGCGGTCCGAGCCCGAGCCCACGTCCTGCACGCGCCCGTCCTCCAGCCGCGCGGAGGTCCAGGCGGTTTCCTCCAGAAAAATCTCCCCGTGCTCCGCGCCGGAGAGCGCGGGGCCGTAGGCGTCGGCGGGCGCGCCGTCCAGGCTCACGCGTTTTCCTTCGGCGGCAGGCTCAGCGTGACCGTGGTGCCCGCGCCCAGCGTGGAGTCCAGGCGCGCGCTTCCGCCGTGCAACTCGGCGACGCGCCGCACGAACGCCAGGCCCAGGCCGATGCCGTCCTGCTGACCGGTGAAATCTTTCTCGATTTGATGGAAGCGGGAGAACACCGCCTCGCGCGCCTCCGGCGGTATGCCGGGGCCGCGGTCGGCGACGCGGATGTCCACGCCGCCATCGGCGCCGCGCGCCGCGCTCAGGGTCACCGTCGGCGCGGGCGCGGGGTCGAACTTGACGGCGTTGTCGATCAGGCTCTTGAGCGCTTCGACGAGAAGAGCCCGGTCGGCGCGGACCGTCAGCCTTGATGGCGGCGTCTCCACGCGCGCGCCGCGTTCCCGCGCGCGCGCGACGCCGGCCACGGCCTCGGCGATGGCCGCGTCGACGTCCACGTCGGCCGGCGCCAGCGCGGCGTCGGGGTCGTCGACGGCGACGAAGCGCAGGAGCTTTTCCAGAAGCTCGCCGACCTTCGCGGACTGGTCGCGGATGGTTTTGACGGCCTTGTAGCGTCCCGGGTCCGTCTTGGCGGGGTCCAGGTCGGCCAGCAGGAGGTCGGCGAAGCCCAGCGCGACGGCGACCGGGGTCTTGAGCTTGTGCGACACCAGCGACAGGAACGTGCGCTTGAGCATCTCCTGGCGCCAGGCCTCGGTGTCGTCGCGAAACACGAACAAACGTCCCTCCCCGGCGCTGAGCGGCGCGCGCGTGACGCGGCCGGTGAGCACGAACAACGTCGGCTCGCGGCGCGTGGCGACGAACGCGGCCCCGTTTTCTCCCGGGGCCAGCAGGCGCGCGAACGGCGGCGCCGTCTCCAAGCCGCGGAAGCTTTCCGCGGCGTCGCGCGGCGTGGCGCCCAGCAGGCCGGCGGCCGCGGCGTTGGCAAGAAGGACCTTGCCGGAGGCGTCGGTCAGCATCGCGCCGTCCTGCATCTGGGAGAACACGGTCTCCAGCTTGAAGCGCTCCTCGCGCAGGGACGAAAACAGGCGCGCGTTTTCGATGGCCACGGCGGCCTGTGAGGCGAAGGCCTCGAAGGCGCGCAGGTCTTCTTCATCGAAGACGCCGCCGCGCTTATTAATCGCCTCGACCACGCCCAGCAGGCGGCCCTTGAGCAGGATCGGCGCGGCCAGGATGGAGCGGGTGACGAAGCCGGTCTGCTCATCAAGCTTCGGCGACCAGCGCCCGTCGTGGCGCACGTCGTTGATAATCTCCGCGCGCCGCGTCTTGGCCACCGTGCCGGCGATGCCTTGACCCAGCTTCAGGCGCACGCCCGCCGCCGCGTCGCCCAGGCCCAGGGCTACGTCGAAATAAAGCTCCTGCGCGGCCTCGTCCAGGAGGAGCAAAGACCCGGTCTCCGCGTCGACCACCTCCGCCGCCAGTTGCAAAACCGTCTTGAGCAGCTCCGCAAGCTCCAGCTTGGAGGCGAGAAGTCGCCCCATGTCGAAGAGCAGTTCCAGGCGGCGCGCTTGGATTTCGCTCATCGCGCCGGGCGGTCGTGTCTGTCCACGCCGCAATTATAGAGGGAAGGCCCGTCCCGCGCAAGGCTCCAGTTCAGTGGGTTGCGGGCCGGGCGGGGCGGGCCTTCCACGTTGTATACGCGGCGACCCCCCAAAAAGTTCCATCCGCACGCGCTGGACACGCCAGTAGGCTTGCGGCTATGCTTGACGCATGAACCGCCTTCGCGCCGCCGCCGCCGTCCTTCTGCTTGCGGTTCCCGCCGCCGCGCATCCTAGTGTCAAGGTCTTGATCCGGCGCTTCAGCGCGGCGTCCGGCGACGACCGCCTGCGCCTGGCCGCCGCGCTGGGCCGCACGCGCGAGAAGGCGGCCGTCGACGCGCTTCTGCTGGCCTTCGACGTGCGCCACGGCTCGCCGCGCGAGATGTCGGCGATCGCCGACGCGCTGGGCGCGGCCGGCGACGCGCGCGCCGCCGAAGAGCTGTCCGCCGCTGATGAATACCTGCGCTCTCTGGCGGCGCCGCTGGGCGGCCTGACCGCGCCCCTGCAGGTTTTGCGCCGGTCCATTTTGGACGCGGCCGGTCTGTGCGGCGGCGAGGCGTCCGTCCAACTATTGAAAAACGCGCTGAATGATCCCGATCCGCGCATGGCCGCGCCGGCCGAGCGCGGTTTGGGCCGTCTCCAGGTCAAGGACGCGGTTCCCACTTTGGAGCGTTTCGCCGCGGGCGGCGGCGAACGCGCCCAGGCCGCCTTCGAGGCGCTGGCCGACTTAGGCGACAAGTCCGCCGCCGACGCGCTGGTGCCGTTGCTGGGCGCCGCCGACGCGCTGACCCGCATTGAGGCCGCCTACGCTCTGGCGCGCCTGGGCCGCGAGGGCATGGCCGAGCGCCTAGAAGGCGCGCTGACGTCCGACGCGAAAGCCGGCGGAGCCGTTCCGCTCTTGGCCGCCTACTACTTGTGCCGCCTGGACCGCGCCGCGGGCCTGGCCTACCTCGACGGCCTGATGCGCCGCGACGACTCCGGCGACGCCGTGCTGGCCGCCGAGGCGCTGGGCAAATCCGGCAACCCGCGCGCGGTCCTGCCGCTGTGCGACGCGGCCTCGTCGTCGGACTCCGATCTGCGCGCGGCCGCGGCGCGCGCCCTGGGCCGCCTGGGCGGCGAGCGCGCGATTTCCACGCTCAAAACCATGCGCTCCGACCAAAATCCCGCCGCGCGTTCCGCCGCCCTGTCGTCCTTGGCCGAACTGGGCGTCCTTGATTGACCCTCGACAGGACCGCCCCCGTCCCGCTATCCTATCGTTCTGCGGCGTCCCTCGACGCCGTTTCAATTTGGAGAGGTGGCCGAGCGGTTTAAGGCAGCGGTCTTGAAAACCGCCGGGGTTAACAGCCCCCGTGGGTTCGAATCCCACCCTCTCCGCCATTTTTCTTCTTCATCAAGCGGACCGCACTCGGGGCGAGCTGCCGTGGAACTTTTTCGCCGCGGCATCCGTATGTATTGTGGAGGCCGGAGAGGATGGGAGGCGCTCATGATATAATCCTTGTCATCCCCCGACACGAATAATGACGATCGGAAATCTAAGATACGCCGAGCATCTGAACGCCGCGCTGAAATTGCCCAAGCCGCGGTCGGACGCGCCTCTGGCGCTTGATCTGTTCGCGGGATGCGGCGGACTCGCTCTGGGGTTCGAAGCGGCGGGCATCCGCACACTCGGCTTCGAGATGGACCCCGACGCCTGCCGAACTTATTCCCGAAACCTTCACGGCGAATGCCGCCAAGTTTTTCTGGAACCAGGCATGGACCTGACTTCTGAAGCCGACCTCGTCATAGGCGGCCCGCCTTGCCAGCCGTTCAGCGTCGGGGGACTCCAAGAGGGTTCGAAGGATGCGCGCGACGGTTTTCCGGTGTTTCTTGATGCCGTGCGCCGCTACCGACCGAAGCTGGCCCTTTTCGAGAACGTGCGCGGGATGATGTACGCCAACAAGGCATACCTTGAGCAGATCATCACGCGCCTGGAAGGGCTGGGTTACATCGTCGAGGACCGGCTCATCCACGCCGTGCAATACGGCGTTCCACAGCGTCGCGAACGCCTCGTTGTCGTCGCGCACAAGGGTGGGTGGGCGTTCCCCAACCCGGAGAATTTCGCATTCACGGCCGGCGACGCGCTCCGCGATTTGGACGAGTCGATTTCAAACCCGAAATTTCTGACCGCCAGCATGGACGCCTACGTTGCCAGGTACGAGAAAGCTTCGAAATGCGTCAGGCCCCGCGACCTCCACCTGGATCAACCCAGTCGCACCGTGACCTGCCGCAATCTCAATGGCGCGACCGGCGACATGCTCCGGGTCAAGCTCGAAGACGGACGCCGCCGCCGCCTGACGGTCCGGGAAGGTGCGCGCTTGCAGAGCTTTCCCGACTGGTTCGAGTTTGAAGGCGCGGAAGGAAGCCAGTACAACCAGGTCGGCAACGCGGTCCCGCCCCTGATGGCGCGCGCTCTCGGGTTCGCGGTTATGCGCTATCTCAAGATGGCCGACAGCGAGCGCGCCGCGCAGAAGCGCCCCGGCCGCCAGCTTGCGCTGCTGGAACATGGCTAGGAAGTCCGGGGCGGAGATTCGTGTTGATGAAACTCTCCGCATCCTCGATGCGGTCGGATTCCCGCTGGCGCTCAGAACGGCCGCTATGCAACGGCGGCTTGCCCGCATCCTTCTTGCCGTCTGCAAATTAGAGCCGAAGGCCGCATGGTCCGAAACTTCATTTTGGAAAGGCGCGGGGTCCTGGTGTCCGCGCAGCCGCGATATCATCATCTTCGTCAATAAGCACTACGGAGAGAATATCAGCAGCGGCTCATACGACGATGTTCGGCGGAAGAATCTTGATTTTCTCGTCATGTCCGGTTTGGTGCTCAGCAGCCCGGCCCGGCCGGATGCCGCCAACAACGACCGCACGCGGGGGTATGCGCTCAATCCCGTGGCCGCCGATCTCTTCCGCAAGTTCGGGACCTCCGGCTGGAAGAAAGCTGTCGCGACGTTCAGTGAATCCTATCCTCGCCTGGACGACAAGTTGCTCCGGAAGCGCGATCAAAAAAAGATCGCGGTCAAGCTGCCCGCGGGCGTCGCCATCGAGCTGCTGGAGAGCAGCCACAACGAGATCCAGAAGACGATCATCGAGGAGTTTCTGCCGCGTTTTGTTCCGGGCTTCGAAGTGCTCTATATCGGCGATGCCTCGCTGAAAACCGTCTTCATCGCGAAGGATCGCCTCCAGGAACTGAACTTCTTCGAATTGGCGCACGACCGACTTCCCGATGTCGTCGCCTACGACCCGGCCCGCAATTGGCTCTTCCTGATCGAAGCCGTGCATTCGTCAAATCCGGTTTCCCACCTTCGGCACCTTCAGCTGGAGGAACTGACCGCCAAGTGCACGGCCGGAATCGTTTTCGTGAGCGCCTTCAAGAACCGCAAGACCTTCGCCAAGTGGATCGGCGAGATCAGCTGGGAAACCGAGGTCTGGCTGGCCGAGTCTCCCGACCACATGATCCATTTCAACGGCGACAGATTCCTGGGGCCTCATAAGAAGCAGGGAGCGTAATGGCGGACGTCTTCTCGAAGAAGAAACGGTCCCAGGTCATGTCACGCATCCAGGGCCGCGGGAACAGGCCACCGAACTGGCACTCCGCAGATTGCTCCGCGTCAACGGCATCAAGGGCTGGCGCCGCCATCTGAAGCTGCCAGGAACGCCGGACTTCGCTTTTGTCGATAAGAAAACTGTAGTGTTCGTTGATGGTTGCTTCTGGCATGGCTGTGGTCCATGCAGCAAAGGCAGTATGCCCGTCAACAACAGCAGCTATTGGGCCAGCAAGATTGAGGCGAACAGGCGGCGGGATCGAAGAGCGAACCGGGCACTGCGCCAGAAAGGCTGGAAGGTTGTCCGGATTTGGGGGCATGCGATTGAACGTCGGCCAGAGAACGCTGTCGAGAGAATATGCGCCGCGCTAAAAAAGTAACCAAGCTGCGCGCATTCGATCTCTTCTGCGGCGCAGGCGGCAGCAGCTACGGAGCACGAGCCGCAGGCATGAGCATCGCTGGCGGTGTCGAACGGGCGCCCTTGGCGGCCAAGACTTTCCGCGACAACTTCCCTGGAGCCAAAGTCTTCCAGCAAGATATCCGATATCTGTCGGCGAAAGCCGTCGCCAAAGAGATCGGAACGATAGACCTCCTTCTCGCATCACCAGAGTGCACAAACCATACTATCGCCAAAGGGAAAAAAAGGATCATTCGGGCCGCTCAAATAAGCCGGATGACCGCCTATGCTGTCACGCGATTTGCAAAAGCGCTTAAGCCGCGCTGGATTGCCGTGGAAAATGTGGTCCAGATGCGGCAATGGTCCCGATTTAAACATTGGCAGAATGAGCTTGAACGGCTCGGCTACAACGTCAGCATTCAAGTCCTGGATGCTTCGAAATTTGGTGTACGCCAATCTCGTCGGCGATTGTTCGTTCTGTGTGACCGCTTGGCTGTTCCAGCAATAGTAAAGACAGCGAACTGCCGTCCAAAGCCGGTAAGACCGATCTTGAACATGAATGGTGCGTACCAGTATTCCTTGCTCACAAAAAAGGGAAGAGCGAAGCCGACCCTTGCTCGAGCCCGCCGTGGAATTCGGGGGGCGGGAAGCGGCCGTCCGTTTTTGATGGTCTACTATGGGACTGACGGGTCCGGCGGCTGGCAGCCGCTCAACGTCCCGTTGCGGACCATCACGACTGTGGACCGCTTTGCGCTTGTGAAGCGAATCCAAGGGCGATATCGAATGCGAATGCTGCAAGTCCCCGAACTCAAGCAGGCGATGGGATTCCCGCTCTCCTTCAAAATGACCCGCGGTAATCGGAGGAATAAAATCGCGATGCTTGGCAACGGGGTTTGCCCTCCAGTCATGGCCGCGATCGTCAAGAAACTGCTCTCATCACCTGTAGATGCGGGGAAAATGAACGATGCCTAAAAATACATCCACCCACGGAAAGCTCTCCCTCCGCCCCCGTGCCCGCATCGTAAACACGATAGGCAAGGAGCTGATCCGCAATGAAGTTGTAGCTCTCGTGGAACTGATCAAGAACGCATATGACGCCGACGCTACAATGGTTATCCTGACGTTTGAGGAGCCGCTTTTGCCTGGACATGGGGCCGTTGTCATCGAAGATGATGGATACGGCATGGATATGGGTACGGTCCGCAGCGCCTGGATGGAACCGGCGACCGTTTCAAAACTGCGCAAGAGAGTCAGCCCCAGTGGCAGGCATGTCACCGGCGAAAAAGGTATCGGACGTTTTGCCGCTGCCAGGATAGGCCGCACGCTTATCATGTCATCCGTTGCCAAAGGCGGCAAAGAGCGCGTGCAGGTCCGATTTGACTGGGGCGCGTTCGATAACGAAGAACTCTACCTCGACGAGGTGCAGTGCGATTGGAGCACCGAAGCCGCCGCGAAGCGGAGGAATGGAACCGCGCTGCGTCTTGAGGGCCTGAACGACGAATGGAATGAAGCATCACTGACAAAACTCCGCGCCGAGCTGTCCCGGCTTGTAGCGCCGGGCCCGGCGAAAAAAGACTTCGCCATCACGCTCGAATTGCCAGATCGTTTCAAGCATCTTGCTGGTGATGTTGGAAGTCCCGCGATCCTGTCCGAGCCTCGGTATCGGATGCATGGAGCCGTGTCCGCGACGGGCAAGCTGACCGCCAAATATTCTGGACCCGACGGAGAGAAGCCGTTCGATGAGGACCTTGTCGTTGAGGGCGGCCCCCAGTTCGTCTGCGGCCCGTTCAGCTTCAGCGTCGATATATGGGACCGCGAGGCGGATGACCTGGAACCACTCGCGACAAAGCTGAAGTCAACCGTGACGGACCTCCGACGTGACCTAAACGCGTCTTGCGGCATCGGTGTCTATAGAGATGGCTTCCGCATTCTCATGGCGAACAGCGACTGGCTCGGGCTGGATTTCCGCCGCGTCCAGAACCCGACTCTCCGCCTCAGCAACAATCAAGTCGTCGCCTTTGTCAGCATCACTTCCAAGAGCAACCCGGGCTTGAAAGACCAGAGCAATCGGGAAGGAATTGTCGAGGGGCCCAGTTTCCACAGTTTCCAGAACGCCATACACTCGATCCTTTCAAAAATCGAGGCGCGCCGGTTTGACTGGCGGCGAGAATCGAGAGAAGACACCAGGCCGCTTCCGGGCGTGTTCAATCAATTGGACATCGGCCCCATCTCGGAACTCGTGCGCAAGAAGTACGGCAGCGACCGAGAACTTCTAGCGGTAGTTGAGCGGACCGAGACAGCCTTCCATCATGGCGTCAAAGAGGTCCAGAAGGTCGTCTCCCGATACAGACGGCTGGCGACCCTCGGCCAGCTTGTTGATGTAATCCTGCATGAAGGCCGGACGCCGGTAGCGGCCATTGCCAATGACGCCCAGCTGCTTGAAATGGACGCGCAAGAAACCAAGACCGGCGAGATCAAGAAACTGATTCCGAAGAGAATGGCTGCGATCCGCAAGCAGACTCAATTGCTTTCCGCGCTGTTCGATAGAATCGCTCCTTTCTCAGGCCGCAAGCGAGGGCAGCCTCAAAACGTCGTGATCGAAAGCGTCCTCCAAGATGCCGTCGCCCTCCTCGCGAAGAAGATAAAAGATGGAAGGATAGCAGGCGTGGACCTGCCAAAATCTCGCACGACCATCTCGGCTCACGCTGTTGACTTGCAGATGGTTTTTTTCAATTTGCTCGACAATGCGGTCTACTGGGTTCAGCAGCTCCCTGAAGCACGCAGAAAGATAAAGGTCCAATTGGACGCGTCCAGCGGATTTCCAGTGCTCACATTCTCAGATGACGGGCCAGGCATCCCCGATGAGCACTCACGGTCGATTTTCGACCCCTACTTCTCTCTGAAACCGGATGGGGTCGGACTCGGCCTGACGATAGCCGGAGAAACGGCGACCGAACTCGGTGGCGGCCTGGAACTCCTGGAGGATGGGTCGCTGCGCGGCGCCTCATTCCGCGTACGACTCGGGATGCCGACCCAACACTCCAATGAGTGATCAATGGGAAGTCGTCGTCGTCGAGGATACCGAAGAGGTCAGAAATCAACTTAAAGAATTCCTTGAACGCCAGACCTTCGCCGAGAAAAAGCTGCGAGTCGAAGAGTTTCCCGATTTCACTTCGGCCCAAAGCCGTATAAAGACGCGCAAGATCGATCTGCTTGTCCTGGACCTCATCGAGGGCGTTCCCGGTGGAGCGGCACCGGACGCGACACCAGGTCTACAAATCCTGGATGAGATACAGAAATCGGTATTCGTTCCGGTGATCGTATACACGGCCGCTCCGGAGCGCGTCATCGGGCCGACTTCGCCCTTTGTTTTCGTCATAAGCAAGGACGCTAACGGTTTCCCCGCCATTGCGGCCAAGCTGAAGGAACTATTTGATCTCCGCATCCCTCAAGTCGCCCGTGCGGTTAGCACGCATATGGAGCGCGCCACATGCAGCTACATGTGGGGCTTCGTCGGCAAGCACTGGGACCAGTTCAAAGGACTGGTGGACAAACCTGAATTTGTTCGCATCCTGCTGCTCCGCCTCGGTCAAGCGGTTTCGCGCGATCAGATTGCAGCCGTTGAGGCGGAAGTCTTTGGCATGGCGGCAAAAGGCGGCGCCGCTGAGCCCGACGAGACCGTGCATCCCGTCGAAATGTACATCATGCCACCGCTTGGCGAAGAGCTGGTGCTCGGCGACATCCGAGCAAAGACCGTTGGGGCAACAAATGAATTCTGGATCGTCCTTTGGCCGAGTTGCGACTTGGTTTCTAGGGGCGGCAGAAAGCCAAAAACCGAAAAAGTGCTCTGCGCCAAGGGCAGCCTCTTGACCGAGTCCTCAGAATACAAGGATTGGGCCAAGAGCAAGTCCAACGGAAACATCGACAAGATAAAGAAGCTCATGAAGAACACCCGTGATGCTGCCGCAGGCATCACAAAGGAGCGGTTCCACTATTTACCGGCGGTCGTTGACCTTCCGGACTTGGTGATCGATTTCCAGGCGCTGCATCATTTCACAATCGACGAGCTGCGCGGCATGAAGCGGCTCGCCACGCTAACAAGCCCGTTCGCTGAATCACTGGCCGCCCGATTCACGAACTATATCTTACGCCTTGGCACACCCGATCTCGATCTGACGCATATCCTGGAAAGACTCGGCTCATAGAACCCGCTTCTTTCCCACCGAATCGATCATGAGTGAACTCCTTCGGGCATGGCAAGTGTTGGGTGGTGTGCGCCGAGCCATCGACTGTGCGAGAACGCTAAGAACGGCCAATATTTCCGGGTCCATTGGGTCGCGGCCATAGTCCTGCTATGTGCAGTTGGTCATGTGCCGTGCAAAAGTCGATGCGAAAGATTCGAATGTTGCCACCGCGATCAATACGCTTTGAGCCAAATGGAAGAATAATCTCACAAAACCCTCAATGTAAGGGAACTTTTTGGGGGGGCGCCGCGTATACTCTCTATGGAGATACTGAGCGAGGCGGAGATGACGGGGTTGTTCGAGTTGGCGGTACGGGACGCGGGCGAGACGGAAGTCGAGACGCGCTCGGGCGGAATGACGGGGCGAGACGTGCTGGTGCTGCTCAAGGTCGCGGCGGGCTGGCGCGGCGGGGCGGCGGAGTTGGCGCGCGAGTTGGGACTGACGGCGGCGCGGACGTGCCTGGCGCTGGAGCGCGGGCGGCGCGTGGGACTGCTGGACGCGGACAAGCGCTTAGTTCAGCGCGAGGCGCTGGTGGAGTTTTTCGCGCACGGCCTGCGCTTTACGCTGCCGGCGGACGTGCGCGGCGGACGGACCGCGCCGATGGATCCGGCGGCGTCGGCGGCGGCGGAAGGCGACGAGAGGCTTGG
Organism: Elusimicrobiota bacterium; assembly: GCA_013044195.1. GTDB lineage: Bacteria > Elusimicrobiota > Elusimicrobia > UBA1565 > UBA9628 > GWA2-66-18. The sequence goes on from JABEUV010000066.1 coordinate 11,041, forward strand.
CGCGCTTTTGGATTTGGCGGACATAATGCGGCGCGATGGTCCGCGCGAGCGCGCGGCGGCGGCGCGGGAACTGGCGCGGCGTCTGAGCGCGTACTCGTTTTCGTAAACGCGGTGTTGAGCCCGCGCTTGTTTTCAACGAGCCGTCCTGTTAAACTGAATTCATGAGCCCTGTTCAGGCCGCCGCCGAAGTATTTTGGACCGCCTTCAAGTCTCTTCCGAAGGGGGCGCAGAATAATTTTTTGGACCGGCTCATGGTGGACCGTCGCGTTCGTCAGGAACTGGAAGATCGGCTGGACAATAAAGCCGTCGACCGCGCTTTAAAGGGGCGCGGTCGAGTCTCGTGGGAAGCGCTCAAGAAGAGCGTCGGAGCGTAGCGGCCGAGTGTCTTATCGCGTCGAATTCACGTCGTCCGCCGCGCGGCTCATCACGGTCGCGGTCATCGGTCACCGCCGCGAGGTCTATCGCTAGAGCAAGAGACGACGGGACTATTTGGCGGATGTGCCGTCTGAGCGCGTACTCGTTTTCGTAACCCGCGGGCATTGACGCGGCGCGACGGCGCTGTTACACTGAAGCGTCGGTAGGCCGTTTGACGGCGGGACAGGGCGTTCAGCCGGGCCCCGGCCTCAACGGGTCCCAAGCGATGCAGCGCGGCTGGCTCCGGTCCTGCGCGGACCGGGGCCGCGTTCTTTTCAAGGGCGCGGTCCCGGCGGTCTCCAAGGGCGTTTGAGGACGCAGGGAGGGGACAATGTCGAGCTATTCAAGCGAAGAGTATGTGGACCGCGGGCGGTCCTTGCTTGATGCGAACAAGGCGCGCGAAGCGCTGGACGTCTTCGCGGAAGGCGCGCGGCGCTTTCCCGGCGACGAGGATCTGATGATGGGCACGGCCATGGCCAGCCTGAAGATGGGCGACGCGCCGGCCGCGCTGGGCACGCTGGAAGAACTGCGCGAACGCCGGCCGCGCTCCGAGGACGTGCTCGAGGGGCTGGTCGAGGCGGCGCTGGCGTGCGGCCTGCCGGAGCGCGCGCGCGAGGCGGCGCGCGAGGCCCAACGGACGCTGGGCGGCGATGCGCGCACCTTGCATCGGTTGGGCCGCGCGTTCTACGGGCGCGGGTTGTACCGCGAGGCGCTCCCATTGTACACGCGCGCGTCGGAAATATCGCCGGACTGGGGCGAGGCGTGGTTCGGCCTGGGCGCGTGCGAATGGGCGTTGAATCGTCCGGCCAACGCGGAGACGGCCCTGCGCCGCGCGGTGACGCTGGAGCCGGAGGACTGGCAGGCGCGTCAGTTCCTGGGTTGCGTGCTCTGCGACCTGGGCCGCAAGACCGAGGCGCGGGAGATGCTGGAAAGCGTGCCGCTGGACGCGCCGTGGCAGAAGCCGGCGCTGGAGCGCCTGGTCGCGCTGGCGTGGTGGCCGGCGGACGCGGAGCGCGGGCGGGCGCTTGAGGCGCTGTGGCGGCGCGTGATGGGCGGCGCGCCGGCGGCGGGAGTGCGCGAGCTTATGGAAGAAGCCAGCCGGCGCATGGAGCGGCCGGCCTAAGCGATGGACCGTCGCGAGGAACTGCGGCGGCGCGTGCGGGAGTTTACGCGCGCGCGCGGCTGGGGGCGTTTTCACGCGCCGAAGAACCTGGCCATGGCGATGGTCAAAGAAGCGGCGGAAGTCGTCGAGATCTTCCAGTGGCTGACGCCCGCGCAGTCGCGCCGCCTTTCGGCGCCTGCGCGCGCGGCGCTGGCCGACGAGTTGGCCGACACGTACGTTTATCTTTCCATGCTGGCCGACGCCTGCGGCGTCGACTTGGTGGAAGCGGCGTTGGCCAAGATGGACAAGAACGAGAAGAAATACCCGGCGCCTCACGTCCGCGGCGTCACGCCGCCGCGGCGGAAAGTTCGTCTCGGTTGACGCGCAGGAACGCCAGGCGTTCCTCGGTTCCCAGTCCCGCGGGCAGAGGCTGGATCTTGAGCCCGAGATAGTCCAGGCTTCCGGCGGCGTCCAAGGCCGCGCGCGCCGCGGCGCGCGTCAACAGGGAACCGGACCGCGAAGCGGAGAACGGGGCGTGCGAGTCGCGCCAGGCGCCGTAGTCGGGATCATCGGGCGTCGCGCCGGAAAAAAAGAGTCCGGCAAGCAGGCACGCCTCGCGCGCGCGGCGCAGATGTTCAAGCGCCCCATCGGCCGAGCGGGCTTCCACGGCGGAGCGACCCCAGTTGATCAGCGCGCGCGCGGGCGCCGCTCCGGTGGACAGACGCAGGGCGGCGCACTCGTCTTCGATGCTGAGGAAGCCCTTGTCCGGTGGGTGCGCGGCAACGTGCGCGTCGCAATGCTCGACGAGGATCTCCGCGCCGCCCCAGTCCAGCGCGCGCAGGCGCGACAGCGAATCGGCAAACGCTTCCAAGGACCAGCGCGCCCCGGCGATCCGCCGCGGCGCCGAATGGACAAGGACGGCCGCGACCGCGCGTCGTCCCAAATGGGCGTGGAGCCGCGCCACGCCCTGCGCGGCCTGCCCGGCGAACTCCAGCGCGCGCGCGCGGCCCGACGCGTCGGCGCTGGCCAGGCCGAAGCGCGGCTCCACGGCCAGGCGCTCCATGGTGCCCGGCAGAAGCGTGACCAGCACGCGCCAACGCGGGTCCAGGCGTTCGAAAAGCCAACTTTCGTCGCGGCGGTGCAGGCGACCGTAGAACGGCAGTTCCACGCCGGCGATGTTCATCCGCGAAAGCCCGGAAAACAAGCGCTCCTCGGCGGCCTGGTCCCACGGCTCCACGGGCGAGGCCAGCGCGTACGACGACACGAACACGTTCACGCGCCCATCGTAGCAAAGGCGGCGCTGGGTCCTCTGCCGCCGCTGAGACCGGGACTTTCGGCCCGTCGCGCAGCGTGCGTTTGCGCTAGACTGGCGCCATGAATATGACACGGGCAAGGCGGATCGCGGCGGCGTTGGCGGCGTGGCTGATCGCGGCGGGTCCGCTGGCCGCGCAGGTCAGCCCCGTGATTCTGGCTCCGGCGGCCGAATTCGCCGCCTCCGCGCCGTTGGCGCCGGCGTTCGGAGCCGCGGCTTTTGCGGCGCCGAGCGCCGCGGCCGCTCCGGTTTTTGGCGCGGTGCTTGCGCCCACGCTGTCCGCCGCGCCCTCCGCTGTGCCTGCCACCGCGGTCGCTCCCGCGTTTACCGCGGCACCGACCGCGACCGCAAGCCCGCGCGCGGCCGCCGCCGCGGCGGTTTCCGTCTCGGCCGTCGCGGCCTCAGCGCCGCGTTCGGCCCCGGTTCTGGACGGCTTTCTTGAAGGGCGCCGGGTCTTCGACGGCGCCGCGGCCGCGGAACCGTCCTCGCCGGTTCCGGCCGTCCCGGTCGTCGCGCCGCGCGGAGAGGCGGTTTCGTTTAGCGGCATTTCCCTTCCGACGCGGATGTTCTCGGATCAGACCCAGATCAGCACCCATCTCATCGCGGCCATCGACGCGACGCGCCGCACGCTGGACATCGCGATCTACGAACTGGCCATCTCGGAGGTGCGCGACGCTTTGGTGCGCGCCAAGAGCCGCGGCGTGGCGGTGCGCGTCGTCATGGACCAGGGCCATGTATATCCGACACGCGGTCAGCGCACGCCGGAGACCCAGTCTTTGATCGACGCCGGCTTCGCCCTGCGCACCCTGCGCGGCGGCGACGCTCACGGCATCATGCACAATAAGTTCGCCGTGTTCGACGGGGCCTTAATGGAAACCGGCTCCTACAACTGGACGCGCGCCGCCGACGAGCGTCATTTCGAGAACGCGCTGTTCGATGTCGCGCCGCGCCGCATCGCCTCCTATCAAAACTATTGGGGCTGGATGTGGTCGCAGGCCCGCCCGTTCACCGCGTCCGCCCCGGCGCCCGTGGCCATCGACGAGCACGGCCACACCCCGCCGTTGGCGGCCGCGCCGCAGGACGCCGACGCCCCCATCGTCTTCAACGGCGCGTCCTTCCCGCGGGAGTCGTTCTCTCCGCACGGCACCGCCGCGCGCATCGCCGCCGCCATCGACGCGGCGCGCGTCGGCGTGTCTCTGGCGAATTTCTCCTTCACGAACACGGAGATCATCGCGGCGCTGCGGCGGGCCAAGGAGCGCGGCGTGCCCATCCGGCTGGTTTTTGACATCGAGCAGTTTCAGTTCCTGGCCGACATGGGCGAGATGGCCAAGGAGGGCTTCGACGTGCGCCTCTCGGGCGGACGCCAGCCGCGCGGGGTTATGCACAATAAGTTCGGCGTGTTCGACGGACGCCTGGTGGAGACCGGTTCGTTCAACTGGACGATGAACGGCGAGCTGAACAACTACGAGAACGCCGCCTTCTTGGACGCCCCCGACGACGCCGACGGCTACGCGGCGTATTTCGAGCGCATTTGGAGCCAGGCGCGCGCGCCGCGGCCCGGCGATTTCCCGGCGCCTCGTCCCGCGCCCGCGGCGCCCGAACGCTAGACCGGCGTTACTTTTTTTCCACGGGCGCGTCGCCGCAGCACGAGCCGGACCCGCCGTCGAGGCCGACCTTGCGCAGGATGTCCTCCATCAGGCACCAGCGCGTGAGCGCGGACTGAAGCAGGTTCGCGCCGACGAAGGCGGTAAACCAAGCGAAGCGCACGTCGACCCAATGGGCCAGCGCGAGGCTGAGCAGGATGAAGGTTCCGGCGATGGCGCGGATGCGGCGTTCGAGGTTCATTTTGTTTCTCCTGAGGCGCGTGCGGCGCGCCAATGTTCCAGCATGAAGTAGAGGACCGGCACCGCCACGCGCGAGAGCAAAGTCGAAGCGACCTCTCCCGACATCAGCGCGACCGCCAAGCCCTGGAAGATCGGGTCGAACAGGATCACCGCGGCGCCGCAGACGACGGCCGCGGCGGTCAGCAGCATGGGGCGGAAGCGCACCGCGCCCGCGTCGATGACCGCGTCGCGCAGGCTGAAGCCCTCCTTGCGGCGCAGTTCGATGAAGTCCACCAGAATGATCGAGTTGCGCACCACGATCCCGGCGCCGGCGATGAAGCCGATCATCGAGGTCGCGGTGAAGAACGCGCCGATGGCCCAGTGCGCGGGCAAAATGCCCACCAAGGTCAGCGGGATGGGCGCCATGATGACCAGCGGCACGGTGAAGGACTCGAACCACGCCACGACCAGCGCGTAGATCAGTAGGAGCACCATCGCAAAGGCCGCGCCCATGTCGCGGAACACCTCGTAGGTGATCTGCCACTCGCCGTCCCATTTGAGCGACAGCTTGGTCGGATCGGTGGGAAGCTGGGTGTAGAACGTTTCCAGTTCAAGGCCGGACGCGCGCGCCATCGCGTCGATGCGGGGCTTGAGGTCGAGCAGCGCATAGACCGGGCTCTCCGTGCGCCCGCCCACGTCGGCGATCACGTAGGAGACCGGTCGCAGGTTCTTATGAAAAAGAGACGGCGCGTCTTCCAGACGTTCGGCCTTGGTCAGCGCGCCGATCGGGATGGGCGTGCCGACGCGGGAGATGAGGGCCACGGAGCGCACGCCGCTAAGCGTGTGCCGCAGTTCGGCGGGCAAGCGCAGGAAGATATCGACAGGCTCGCGTTCCGTCTCGACATGAGCCAGCCCTAGGTTCATTCCCGCAAGCGCCGCGCGCGCCGCTTGCGCGACCTGGACGGGCGCGATGCCGTTGAGCGTGGCCTTTTCTCGATCGACGACGAGTCGATCCAGCGGCTCCGGAGAAGGGACGTAGGTGTCCACGTCGGTGATGTCCGGCGTTTGAAGCAGAAGCTGCTGCAACTGCCGCGCGAAGGCGTCGCGTTGGACCGGGTCCGGGCCATACACCTCGAAGACCAAGGTCGAGAGCACCGGCGGTCCCGGCGGGACCTCCGCGACCTGCGCGCGCGCGCCGTGGGCGTGGGCAATCCGGGCGATTTCGGCGCGGACGGAGCGAGCGATCGCGTGGCTTTGGCGGCGATGCCCCTTGGGCGTGAGCTGGACGACCAGGTCGGCCTGGTCGGGTGCCGTGCGCAGGAAGTAATGCCGCACCAGGCCGTTGAAATTATACGGCGCGCCGAGGCCCAGGTAGGCGACGACGCGCTGCGTCTCCGGCAGGCGGCGCAAGGTCGCGGCCATCTCGTCGGCGACGGCGCGCGTGGCGTCCAGGGACGATCCCTCCGGCATGTTGAGCACGACCTCGAAGTCGTCCTTATCATCGAACGGCAGCATCTTGATGATCACGGCTTTCAGCGGCACCAAGGCCAGCGCGGAGGCGAGCAGCAGCAGCGTGCCCGCGAGGAAAGCCGCGCGCACCTTGCCGTCGTCGAGGAGATGCCCCATCACGTTTCGGTAGAGGCGGTCGAGCGCGCCCTCCTCGGCGTGGGCGCCCTTGGCGGCCGTGGGCTTCCAGAGCGCGAGGATGTGCGTGAAGGCCCACGGCGAGACGACGAAGGCGATGAACGCGGAGAACAGCATCGCGAAGGACGCCCCCACGGGGATGGGCCGCATGTAGGGTCCCATCAGACCGCCGACGAAGGCCATGGGCAGGATCGCGGCGATCACCGCCCAGGTCGCGAGCAAGGTCGGGTTGCCCACCTCGTCGACGGCGTCGACGGCCAAGGTCCACAGCGCGCGGCCGTCGCCCATCATGTAGTGACGGTGGATATTTTCCACGACGACGATCGCGTCGTCGACCAGGATGCCGATCGAGAAGATCAAAGCGAACAGCGTGATCCGGTTGAGCGTGTAGCCGAGCACCCAGTAGACGGTCAAGGTCAGCGCGAGCGTGACCGGAACGGCGATAAGCACGACCAGCGCCTCGCGCACGCCCAGCGCGAAGGCGACCAAAGCGGTGACCGACAGCGTGGCCAGAAGCATGTGGAACAAAAGCTCGTTGGACTTGTCCTTGGCCGTCTCGCCGTAGTCGCGCGTGACGGCGATCTTCAGCGTCGGGGGCAGGTTCGGGCGGAAGCGTTCGACGCGCTGTCGGGCGGCGTGCGTCACTTCTGTCGCGTTGGCGCCGCGGCGTTTGGAGACCTGGAGCGTGACGGCCGGCTCCGGCGCGGCGTCGACCGCACCCCGCGCCGCTCCTCCGTAGACCAGCACCTCGCGCTCCTTGTCGTCGGGTCCGTCGACGATCTTGGCCACGTCGCCCAGACGGACGGGCGAGCCGTTGGAAACGCCGACGACGATCGCGCGCAGGTCCGCGGCCGAGCGGACCAAGGCGTCGGTCTCGGCCTTGACGGCGCGCGGACCCGCGTCTTCGGTTCCCGCGGGCAGGCGGTCGTTGGCGGCCTGCACGCGCTGGGCTAGGTCCAGCGGCGACAGACGGTGCAGGGCCAGCGCGACGGGGTCGAAGAAGACGGAGAAGCGCCGCCGCCGCCCGCCCAGGATATCCACGTTCGAGACGTCGTCGACCTCGGACACGACGCGGCGCAGCTGGGCGGCCGCGCGGCGCAGATCCTGCGGGCTCAAGCCCTCTCCGGTCAAAGTCAGCGCGAGCACGGGCACGTCGTCGATCGAGCGCGGCTGGACCAGCGGCCGGCCCGCGCCGGGCGCCAGCATGCCCATGTTCGAGGCGGTCTTGGCGAACACCAAGGTCGTCGCGCGCTCGGGGTCGGCGCCGACCTTGAAGCGCACCACGAAAAACGCGCCGCCGGCGCGCGAAGTCGAGTAGACGTACTCGACGCCGGGAATCTCCATGAGCTTGCGCTCGCCGACGGAGGCCAGGCGTTCCTCCACTTCCTTGGCCGACGCGCCGGGCATCGGTACCATCACGTCGAACATCGGCACCGAGATTTGCGGCTCCTCCTCACGCGGCAGGCGCAGCGTGGCGATCGTGCCCAGGGCGACCGCGGCCAGCACGATCAGCACGGTCAACTTCGAGCGCACGAACGCGGCGGCCAGCCGGCCCGCAGGGCCGAGAGTCTTCGTTTCGGCGGACTTCATCGTGCGTCCTCCAGGCTGCGGCCGAGCATCGTGATCGCGTCCTCATCCAGGCGGCCCTGGGCCGCGCGTAGAGACGCCCAGTCCGCGCGCAGGCGGCGGCGCGCGTCGAGGCTGGCTCCGTACAGCTCGACGACGGCCTCCTCGGCGCGCAGGACCTCGAGGATGCTCTGTCGTCCTTCGCGGTACAACGGCCGGACTTCCTCAAGGGACTGGCGCGCGCGCGCCAG
>JABEUV010000067.1 GCA_013044195.1 Elusimicrobiota bacterium
CAAGATCAACTTGCACCGCCACGATTTTCACGGCGACTGGAACTACACGATCCGACCAGCAACGAAATAGATGCGCTCAGTTATTTCGTTACACTTCCTTAGCCTTCTTTCCGTTTCGTCGCGCTCTTACTTGCGCGACGACGAGAAGGCGGCTCGAATCCGGTCGGCCAGACGATTGAAATTCCGGGAGAAATCGTCGCCGGCCGAGGAGAACGCCCGCTTCAGCCGCGAGACCGTGTCGTCGGCGCTCTTGTCGCCGGTCAACTCCTGAAGGCGCTTGCCCAGCCTGTGGGCCGCGCCCTCGCTTTCGTGTCCGGTCCGCGCCGCGATCGTGTGGAGCCGGGCGCCGAGCGCGCCGGAATCATGGTGAACGCGCGGCTTCGCCTTCCCGTGTTTTTTCTTCGCCGCCGCGGCGGGAGCGGCTGCGATCAACGCCGCAAGCAAGCCGACCAGCGCCGCGCGCGCGAACTTCAATCAACGACCTCAAGTTCCACGCCCGCGGCGGTCAGACGCGCGCCGGAAACGGCCGCATCGACGCGCAGCATCGCCAGCGCGCGCTCCCCGGAGGCGCTGGTGATGCGCCCGGCCGGCGCGCCGTCGCGCAGGACGGGACTGCCCGCGGCGGGCGTCGCGCCGCAGCAGCGCAGTCGCGCGAGCGCGCGGTTCGCATGGCCGCGATGGACCATGCGGGACACGGTCTCCTGGCCCATGTAGCAGCCCTTGCTCAGGCTGATCGCGGCGCGCTGGCGCGCCTCCAGCGGCAAGGCGGTCGCGTCCATGTCGATTCCGTACCACGGCACTCCCGCCGCGATGCGGCGCGCGTCGAACTCCGCGGGCGTCAGCGGCGCGGCGGACGCCGGCGGCGCGGCGTCCAAAAGAAGGCGCACGGGCGCGTCCAGCGTCCGCCACGGCAGGCCGCCGGAAAATCCCTCGCCCAGGATCAGCGCGGCGCGCGGACGCAGTCTCTCGCAGGTGGAATTCGAAAGCATGATCCGCGATTGGAACGCCTTGAAGAAGCCCTCGGCCGCCGCCGGGCGCGTCACGGCCAGAAGGTCTTCACCGCGGTCGTACAGCTCGAAGTCCGCGGTCAGCAGGCCCTTCGGCGTCAGCACGCAGGCCGGCGTCCAATCTCCGGCTTTCAGCGCCGCCACGTCGGCGGTGACGAGTCCCTGCAGGAACGTCTTGGCGTCCGCGCCGCGAAATACGAAGAAGCCCCAGTCCGACACGTCGAGCGCGCGCAGGTTCATGCGCTTTGATTATACCTGATTGGCTAGAATCCATTCATGCCCCGCGCGATCGGACTTCTTTTCGACATGGACGGCGTCGTCTGCGACAACATGCCCGCTCACGAGGAAGCCTGGCGGCGCTTCTTTCGCGGCCATGGACTGGAGATCGACCCGCGCGACTTCCGAGAGAACACGATGGGCATGCCCACGCGCGAAGTCCTGCGCTACTACTTCAAGCGCGACGTCTCGACTGCGGAGGCCGAGGAGCTGGCCGCGTCCAAGGAATCACTTTACCGCGAATTATACCTGCCGACGCGAGCCCCCGCGGCCGGCCTCGTGGAATTCCTGACGTCCGCCCGCGCGAAAGGACACAAGCTGGGGCTCGGCACCGGCTCGAAGGCCGACAACGTGACGTTCATCCTGGACGGCCTGGGCCTGCGTCCGCTGTTCGACGCCGTCGTCGACGCGAGCATGGTCACGCGCGGCAAGCCGGACCCGGAGACCTGGCTGACGCTGGCCGAGCATCTGGGCGCGGCCCCCGCGGACTGCGTCGTCTTTGAAGACTCTCTTCTGGGCGAAGAGGCTGCGCGGCGCGCCGGGATGGCCGTCGTCGCGCTCGCGACCTCGCACCGTGAAGACGAATTTCGCCACGCCTCCGTCGCCGTGCGCGATTTCCGCGGCCTGACGCCGGACCGCGCGGCCGCGCTCGCGCGCTAACGGCCCAGCGCGCCGGCCAGGCCCTGCGCCCGCAGAAGGATCGCGGCCGACGAGGGCGCCGGCATCGGCGGCGGCGCGCCGGCCGCCGCGGGAGCGGACGGCGCGTCGAGAAACGTTCCCAATCGGGAGATCATCTCCGCGTAATGCGGGTTCGTCTCCGGGCGCGGCACGTCGGCGTGGCCGATGCCGTCGCTCTTCGGATACGCGATCAACTCTTTGCGCGCGCCGTTGGGTAGATCGTCCATGAAGCGCACGACCGCCTGAGGGCTGACGGTCGTGTCGTCCAGAGACTCCACAGCGAACACGCCGATGCCGCGGCGCGCGACGTCCCGGTCGATGATCCAGCGCCGCAGATCGTTCTCCTGCGTCAGATAGACCAGTTGGCACACCGCCTCCGTGGCCATCTTCTCGTAGCGGTAGGGGTTGGTCTCGGGCGCGTTGGGGTTGTTGCCTTTCCAAGGCATCACGGCCTCAAGCACGTCGTCGACGCCGGGAATGTCGCACAAGTCCACTTCGGGAGTATTGAAGCCGATGGCCGGCGAGAAAAGAAGCAAATTCCCCCACGAAATCGGGTCGCGATCGGAGCGCTCAAAATTCTCCGCCAGCGCGTCCAAGCTCAGCGCGCCGCCCGTCGAAAACCCCGCCATGGACACCTTGGCGCCCAGCCGCCGGGCCAGGCTGAGGCCGAAACGAACCTCGCGCCGCCACTGCTCCTTCTTGATGTGCAGCAGGCACTCGGGACGGGTGCCGTGACCCGGCAGAAGGACCGACACCACGTTGTAGCCCCGCGCGTACAGCGCGTCGCCGATCGTCGCGACGTAGTAGGGCGAATCCGTCAAACCGTGCACCAAAAGAACCGACTCCGCCGTGGGGCCGCCGTGGACGCGCAGGAAGGGAAGGTCCCCCTCGGCGCGGATGCCGGACTCCTTGCTGGCGCGGTATTCGGCGAAGCGCGCCACGGCCTGCGCGTAGTCGGCGGGCGCGTCCGGCAAAGGGCCGTAGTCCGGGCAGGAGGCGGCCGCCTCCGACGTCACCGGCGCGGAACGCGCAACGGAGGCGAGGAGCAGACCCGCGAGGGCCCAACGAATCATCATGCGCAATATTATAATCCATCTTCCGACGCTAAAAATCCCCTCGCGCGGGATTTTGCTAGGATGCCGCCGTGAAGCTCGTCACTTTCGAGGTTGCGACGCCTCTGGGCCCCGTCGAGCGCTTGGGCGCGCTGCGCGAAGGCCGCATCGTCGACGTGAACCTGGCCGCGGCGCGGCGCTACGCGCGCGACGGGAGCTCCCGCCCCATGGAGCGCGCGGGCTTCTTCGTGCCGGCCGACATGCTGGGACTTCTTGACGCGGGCGACGAGGGTTTGGCCGAGGCGCGCCTGGCGCTCGACGCTCTGGAAGGCGAGCCCTCGGGCCCGCACGGCGAACGCCTGGTCTGGAAAGAAGGCGAGGTCCGGCTCAAGTCCCCCCTGCCGCGCCCGCGCGGCCTGCGCGACTTCTTCGCTTTCGAAAACCACGCGAAGGCGGGAGCGGCGCGCCGCCAGGAAGAGATTCCCGCCGCCTGGTACGAACAGCCGGTCTTTTATAAAGGAAATCCGCGTGAGATCTACGGCCCCGGCGACGAAATCCCCTGGCCGGCGTTCACGCGCAAACTGGACTTCGAGTTCGAGATCGCGGCCGTGGTCGGCCGCCAGTGCCGTGACGTGCCCGTCGAAGACGCGCTCGGTTGCGTGGCCGGCTACATGGTGATGAACGACTGCTCCGCGCGCGACGTCCAGAAAAACGAGATGCTCTGCCGCATGGGCCCCGCCAAAGGCAAGGATTTCGCCACCGTGCTGGGTCCCTACTTGCTGACCGCCGACGAATGGCCGAAAGGCGAGATTCCCCCGCTGGCCGTGCGCGTCAACGGCGCGGAGTGGAGCCGCTCCGACGGCGTCCAGCCCTATTGGCGCTTCGACACCATGCTGTCGCACGCCTCGCAAAGCGAGACGCTGCGCCCCGGCGACCTGCTGGGGTCGGGCACCTACTTCAAGGGCTGCGGCCTGGACCAGGACCGCTGGATCAAGCCCGGCGACGCGCTGGAACTGGACGCGGGGCCGCTTGGGGTCCTCAAGAACGTCGTCGGCGCGCCCGCGGGCCGCACGCACCTGGTCTACGGCCGCGACGGCCTGCCGCGCCGGCCTTGACGCCGCGCGGCGCGCGCCCTACACTCCTACGGGATGAAGAAGGTCGCGGTGGTGGACGACGATGAGGACATGCGTCACATGATGGCGCACGTGCTGAGGGAGCATTTCGAGGTGGAGACCGCCGAGGACGGCGAAGCGGGCTTGGCGCTGGCCCGGCGCTGGAAGCCGGACCTGGTGGTGCTGGACCTGCTGATGCCCAAGATGCACGGCTTCGAGGTCTGCCGCAATATCCGCGGCGACGGCGCGCTGAAAACGACGAAGGTCCTGATCAGCTCGTCGAAGTCCTACACGCACGACGTGAAGACCGCCGTCGAGGAGTCGGGAGCGGACGGCTACATCGTCAAGCCGTTTCGCATCGCCGACTTTCAGAAGCGCGTCGCTGAACTGCTCGGCGGGGCTTGATGCGCATCCGTTTTTGGGGCGTGCGCGGCTCGGTGCCTTCCCCCGGACCGGCGACCGCGCGCTACGGCGGCAATACGCCCTGCGTTGAAATCCGCGCCGGGGGACGCGTGCTGATCGCCGATGCGGGCACCGGCATCCGCGCCCTGGGCGACGCGCTGGTTCGCGAGCGCGCCGGCGCGCCGATCGAGGCGCACCTGTTCATCGGTCACACGCACTGGGACCATATCCAGGGTCTGCCGTTCTTCGCGCCGCTCTACCGCGCCGAAAGCTTGATCACGCTGTACGGCGTGCCCGGCGCGACGAAGCCGTTTCGCGACGTGATCGCCGGTCAGATGTCCTCCGCGTACTTCCCGGTACGGCCCGACGAACTGGCCGCGCGGCCGGCCTTCGTCGAACTGCGCGGCCCCGTGCAGGTCGGCGAGACGAACGTCCATTACCATTATCTGAACCACCCCGGCATCACCGTCGGCTTCCGCTTCGAGCACGACGGGCGCTCGGTCTGCTACATGAGCGAACCCTACGCCCGGCTCAACACGCGCGGGGAGTTCATGGACAAAGAGGACGCCGCCGTGGCGCGCTTCGCCGCGGACGCCGACCTGCTGATCTGCGAGTCGCAATACACCCCCGACGAATACCGCCGGCGCCGCGGCTGGGGCCACAGCACCTTCGAGGACGTGCTGGACCTGGCCGTGCGCGCAAAGGCCCAGCGTCTGGCCTTGTTCCATCACGATCCCGCGCACGACGACGCGGCCATCGACGACATCGAGGCCGCCTGTGCGCGCGCCTCGGCCGCGCGCGGCGGGCCCCCGGTGTTCGCGGCGCGCGAAGGGCTGGAACTGGAACTCTAAGCGCGCCGGCAGACCGCGGCCAGCGCCAGCGCCGACAGCGCGGCCAAAAGAAAGCCGGCGGTCAGAGAGAAAGAAACGTAGTCGAAGCTCACCGTCGAACGCCCCCCCGGCACGGCGACCGCGCGAAAAGCATAGTCCGCGCGCCGCAGAGGCGCCAGCCGGCCGTCGACGCGCGCCCGCCAGCCCGGATACCAGGAGTCGAGCAGCAGAAGCCAGCCCGGGCCGTCGGATTCGACGGCGACGCTCACATGATCGGCCTCGTCGCGCACGATCCTCGCCGTGCCGCGCGCGCGCGAAACGGTCGGCAAGGTAAACCAATCGTCGAGCAGGACGGCGCGCGCCGGGTCGAAGCGCGGGTCGCGCGCGGCGCGCAAGGCATCGGCCGGGGCGACGGGCAAAGACTCCGGCACGAACAGCGCGCGCGGCGCGGGCGCGTCGGCGCGATAGACGCGAAGGTCGCCGTCGTCGACGCGCGTCCAGCCCGGCGGCGCGGCGACGGGCTGGGCCGGGTCCTCGGCGTAGGCCGAAATCGCCAGCAGGCGCCACGCCGGAGGCAAAGACGACGCCGCGGCGTAGAAGCCGAAGTCGCCCACGCCGCCGCGCACCAAACGCTCGTAGCGGGACAGCGACGCGAAGTCCTGACCGCGCGCGTCGCGCAGGCCCAGCGCCATGCCCGTGTCCGGCGGCAGGGCGGAGCCCAGCGCGAACGCGCGCGCGGAGCCCGCCGCCTGCGCCAGCCGCGCCAGCGACGGCGTGGACGGATAGAAAAGCGCCGCCGGGGCGCTCGGGTTGACGCCCGCGGCCAGGCGCAGAAGAAAAACCCCCGCGACGGCCGGGGTCCAACGCCGCCAAGCGGGCTTGGCGACCAGCGCGGCCGCCGCGCACGCCTCCAAGACCGCGACCAAAAGCTGTCCGGCCGCGAAGCCGCGCGCTCCCGGCGGCAGAAGGTCCCAGACCGCCGCGTAGACGAGAGTGCACGCCGCCGCGACCGCGAGTGCGGCGCCCAGCAGGACGGCGGCGGCGCGTCGGTCGTCCGCGCGCGGCGCGGCGTCCAGGCCTAGTCCGGCCAAGGTCGCGCCGCCGAAGCAGAACAAGACCAGCAGGCGCGTGGGGTTGGCCGCCGAGAAGCCGGGCAAGAAGCGCCACAGCCAGGGCAGCGGCGGCAGTCCCACGGCCGCGGCCAGGCCGAAGGCGGCGAGTGCGGCGTGAAAGCGCACCTCGCGCTCGCCGCGGCGGCGTAGGAGGGCGAGTGCGGCGAACATCAGAGCCGGAAATCCCAACCAGCCCGCGCGCTCCAGGAAGTTGCTGGAGAAATCCAGACCGAACGCCGCCTGCAAGACCGGGTGAGAGCGCGCCGCCGAACCCGCCGCCAGCGGCAGGACCAGATGCAGGGGCAAGGACCACGACAGACGCGCGCCCCAGCGCGCCAGCGCCGCCGAGGACGAGGCCGAGGAGCTCAAACCCAAATACTCGAAATAGGGCAGAAGGGCCGGCGCGGCCAACCCCGCGCCCGCCAGCGCGGCCAACCCCGCCGCCGTCAGCGCGCGGCGGCGCTCCGGCCGAGGCAGGCGCGCGGCCAGGAAAATGGCGTAGGCCGCGCCCGCCGTCAGCACGTGCAGGGCCGTCGGCGGGTGCCCGCCCAGCAAAATCAGCCCAATCACCACGGCGCACGCGGCCCAGGCGCGCGGCGCGCGCGCGTCGAACGCGCGGCCTAAGGTCCAGAACAGCGCGGGCAGGAGGCAGGCGACGTTGGTCTGCGGATGCCCAAGCCAGGCGATCATGAAGCCGCACAGCGCGTAGACGATGCCCGCCAGCGCCGCGCCGTCGCGCCCGGCGCCCAGGCGCCGCGCGTGCAGGGCCGTAAAAGCTCCCGAGGCGAACAGCTTCAAGAACGCCGCGGCCAAGCTCCAAGCGGCCGGGGGCAGCCACGAAAGCCCTATTTCCGTCGGAAAAAACAGCGCCGCCTGCACGCAGCCCGCGAAGGGCACGCCCGCCTCGATTAGAGGGTTCCACAGCGGCAGATGACCGGACAAAAGCTGGGCGCGCAAAAACAACCGCCACGGCCAGAACTCCAAAAGGGGATCGGACCACAGCAGGCCCGGCCCCGGCGGCAGGTAGCGGCTCCACGGCGCGTAGCGACCCAGCGCCGCGACCGGCAGAAGCCCCTCGCCGCGCAGCGCAACCGGCGCCAGCAAAGCCAGAAGCGCGACCGCGACCGCGGCGACCGCGTACAGCGCGTCCGACCGGCGCGGGTCCTGTTTCATGGTCAGGCGTGCCCCTCGGGCTCACGGTTGAGACAGCACTTCTTGAATTTTTTTCCGCTGCCGCACGGGCATGGGACGTTGCGGCCCACCTGGGCGGAGTCCGCTTCCCCCGTCGCCGTCGCCACCCAAGCCAAAGCATTGGGAACGCGCTTCCAGACGGACAGGAAGTTGAAGGCATAGAAGGAGGCCTCGTCCTCGCCTCCGGCACTTATGGTGCGCCCTCCCGACCAAGAGCTATTTTTTCTGCCCAGCAGGTAGTCCGGTACATGCTTGTTGCGCTCTAAGCTCTTTTTCAAAAGCAGACCGGCGCGGGACGAGGCGCCCTCACGCAAGAACGCCGTCAGCGCCTTCATGAGCGACCACTCCAATCCGTCGTCGTCCTGGTACTCGGGCCGGGCGAGGATTTCCTCGATCTCCTCGAAGCGCCCCAAGTCCCCGAGGCCGGCCAATAGCGCGCCGCGCAGACGTTGACCGTCCCGCGGGCTAAGCCGTAAAAGCTCGTAATAGTGCCGGACGGCGGCGTCATGGTCGCCCATGGTCCAGAGGCAGCGGGCCAGATCGGCGCGGGCCCGCATGTAGGGCCGCGTCTGCACCTGGCTCCAGAATTGCCCGACGTTCTCACGAAAGAAGTCCGGGCCCAGGGTGCGCTCCTCGGCGGCCACGGCCTTCCGGTAGAGCACCGCGGCCTCGGCGGGCGTCCGCGCCGTCTCCTCGGCCAGCAGCGAGTAGGCGTCGCCGCAATCCGCGCAGATCTCAAGGGCTTCACGGGCCATTTCCAGGCGCTTGCGCTCGGAGCGCTCCTGCCACGCGTCATACATCAAGTCCTGCGCCCGCTCCCAGGCGTTCGCGGCGGGCGCGGCCGGGATTTCCCCGTTCAGCGTCTTCAAATACGCGTTCGCCTCTTCCACCGACTTGAAGTTCTTATCACCGATGACTCGGCGAAATCGAGCGGATATTTTTTCCATGGCGAGCCAGGGCCTGCGCTGCGACCCGGGCCCCGCCTCCTCCGGCTCTTCGGCGTCCGGGCATGCGTCCGGATCCTCGCCCCAATCGCGGCCGAGGGCCTCCTTCAGCGCCGCCTTCTCGCTCAGCCGCTCCGCCTCGGTCTCTCTGCGGCGGCTCTCGGCCGAGGCCGTGGAGTAGAAGTCCATCCAGTCCTCTTGGTAGGGACTCGGATTTTGGTTGCGCAGGTCCTCGCGCGCCTCGTCTTCGCTGTACCAACCCTCCGCCGGTCCCGATCGGACGAGGGCCAGGATCAAGTCCTGGTGTTCGCGCCGGGCGCAGTCCAAAAGGACGCAGCCCGCGCAGGCGCGCAGGTCGCCGTCTTCGCCGGGATCGGCCGCGACGCTCGCGATCAACAGGAACACCTCATCGGCATGCTCCGGATGACGCAACGCGACGGCGGCCATGGACATCATGGCGACGTCGCGCAGCGACGCCTCCGACTCTTCATCGCGGAGCACGTCCTTCAACGGGCGCAGCGCCTTGGGTCCCAGGCGGCCGAAGATGGCCGGGATGCAATGCCTGAGCAGATCGTTCTCCCGGGCATCCGCCTCCTCCATGGCGATCAGAAGAGCCGGGATCGCGGCTTCGTCGGCGATGGCGCCCAGCAAGTACGCGGCGTGCGTGGTCGCGCACCAGCCCGCGTCCTGCCTGTGCCAGTTGCAGCCGTCGTCGATGATTTCCGCGAGGGCCGGGATGAGCCTGCGCCCCCGGGCGACGACCTCTTGGGCGGCGGCCTCAGGCAGTTGATCGGCCTCGGTGAACAGAAGGGCGATGAGCCGGTCGTCCGAAAATTCCTCAAATTTCAGAGAGCCACCGCCGATTGACGAAAATTCCGCTGCGCCGCGCGCTTCTCAGTTCTGATGAACGATCCGTCGCTATGAGACTTCATCAGGATGCTCCTTGGAATCCGAAGGTTGCACAGGAGACATTTCAAGCGACGGAATCGGAGACAGCGAGGAACCGATCAACCCCTGAAGGTCACCGTACATGCCCGAGGTATTATGGATGACCCTCTGAATCTGCTTTTCCCTCTTCGCCCACGTCCTCTCCATCGCACGTTTTTCAGAATCAAGATCGGTTTTCATCGCGACAAAGGCTTCGACAATGGCCTCGACGCGGTGGCGGAACTCGGGACCAGACAAATACCTGTAAATCAATTCCATCTTTTCGCCCTTCCCAGCCATTGCATCTTGCACATGCGCCAACTGGGAAATACCGGCACGCAGAGCCGTTCCGAGTCCGACCAAGGACGGAACATCCGTCACCCATACGCCCTCAACACAACCAATATGGTTGATCCCTTTCGGCAAGATCGCGGAGACGATGATCCCAATATCAGCTTTAGCCTCCCGTTGGTCATCCTTGAGTTTTTGGAGCCAGCCATCGCTCCAAGCCTTTGTGCGTTTCGACTCCCAAAGAATGCTCCCATGGGACTTCCCCGAAGAAGAACAGACTCGTTGCAAGACATCGGCACCGCGCACGCCCTTGGCAACCGGCTCGATCTCGTCAAAGCGGAAATTCGAGCGAAGAATCTCCTCCAACTCCAGCTCTTGGACTTCTCCCTGAGACTGCTGTGATCCCTGTTCAGCTTTCCGCTTCAAATCCTCGATCTGCTTCCGCATGTCGTCAAGCTGTTTATCTTTTTCGCGGTCACGAAGGTGATGGTCCTCAGCAGCCTTCGCCAAAGCATCTTCCCGGACCTTGACGCGTTCTTCATCAAGCCTTCGCTCAAGCTCCAGATTCATGGACCGTTCGCGCTCTTCAAGTTCTCGCTGCTGCTTCCGCAACGCGAGTTCTTGCTGTTGGGCCGTGTCGAGCTTCTTAGTGCGCTCTTCTAGTTGTGCTTTGAGGTCTTCGAGTTCAATCTGGCGTTCCCCGAGGGCCTGTGCTATGGCCTCTTCGCGAATTTTCAACCGCTCCTTATCCAGAGTTCGCTGTGTTTCGACCTTCAGCGCGTTTTCGCGCTCATCGATCTCACGCTCGCGTTTACGCAACATGAGTTCTCGCTGCTGCGCCTCATCCAACCGCTTGGTGCGGTCCTCCAGTTGCGTCTTGAGGTCGTCGAGTTCGATTTGGCGTTCGCCAAGGGCCTTCGCTGCGGCCTCCTCCCGAATCTTCGAGCGCTCCTTATCCAGAGTTCTCTGGGTTTCCAGCTTCAGCGTATTTTCGCGCTCTTCGATCTCACGCTCGCGCTTTCTCATAGCCAGCTCGTCCCTTCTGGCTTCGTCCAAAAGCTTTGCCTTTTCGGCCAATTCGGACTTCAAATCTTTCATGTCCTGGCCGAGAGCATCTTCAACACGTTTCCGAGCCGCCTTCTCGATGGCGACTCGCTCATCAGCAAGTTTCTGCGCGTTCTCTTTTCTCAACGCCTCGATAGCCGCTTCGTGCTCGTGCTCGCTTTTCTTGGACTCAGAGGCAAATTCCTTGCGGAGCTTCTCCTCAATGGGGTGGGTAAGCGCTTCAGTGAGTGGTATCTTCTTCCCGCAATGAGGGCAGGCAATCGACTGCTCAATCATATGGGAACTCCTGGGGCGAAACGGCCTATTTGTTGGAACCGTTCGCGGCGAAAATCGTCAGCTCCAACTCAACATCATCGACGGAACGGTATATCGGTTCTTTGCCGGAGAGTTTTCGGCTGCTCTCTAGGATGATGGGAACACCCTCTCCACGCTTATCCATCATGGTGCTTCTCCCGGTCTTGAGCCATTCCTCGCCCGGGATGATGCAACGTGCGAGCAGGCTCGTAAGAACCTCATTACGAGCCGCCTGACGGTAGGTCATGCTCTCTACCGTCATCGTGTTAGGCAAGCTCCCAGGAGAACGGAGAACCAAGCGATCGTTGAAAAGCTGTAAACGAATTTTTGATCCGTAAATGGAGTAGTCGCGATGCGCGACGGCATTCGCAACCGCCTCGAACACCGCGGTCATGTCGAACTGCGGCTCGTCAATCCGTCCCGTGCCTTTCCGGGCTCCGACGCGCGCGTTGCGCGCGATGAATCGGCAGGCTTCGATTATTTGCTCATCGAGTGATCCGACAATATCCTTGGCATCGGTTTGATAAGAAACATCGGACGACTCAGGTGTCGAACTTCCAGCAGAATATGCCACTGCTTGAATGAACGCATTCGGCATCCAGCGGCGTGGATCGCGCGTAGCCATCAGGACACCGGCGACAGTCGGCCGCCAGTCGCCGCTTTCATCTTGTCTGGCCATCCCCTGCTTGCTCAGGAATTCGCTGCGCTCGCCGCTTGAGGTTCTCTCCGATCGAAAACGAACCCACAGTTCGGTGGAGAGATCATCGAGAGTCGCATTGGGAATTGCCTGTTCGTCAAACCGAATGATTCGGGTCTGACTCCGTTGTTGAAATAAGCGCGCCAGGTAATCGGGCGGCATGATCCGTTTCGAACTTCCCACGCGATAGAGGTAGCCGCCGGGGCTGAGGTGAACGAATAGGCTTCGGGGCATGTCTACTTTGATAATAGCCCGATCGATGCCTGATGTATCGGGAAGCATCATCCGCACAATCGATACAACCAAGGGGGGCTTGATCGTATCATTGCACACTTCCCGAACCAGGCTCTCGACCAGATCCAATTTATCAACAGGTATGCCGTCTATTTGACGGGTTTTGTCATCGACGCCAAGCACTAGAACACCCGGATTTCGATTGGCAAATGCCGCCAACTCGTCGGCAAGATCATCTCGCTCGGGCCCTTTGATTTTCGATCCGACAAATCGGACCGACTTCAATTCAACAAGAGAATCCTCACCGAGAGCTATTTTTTCGAGAAGCTCCTCTTTTGAATCAAACATGCGATTGCTCCAAGAATATACGGCGGTAGCGTTTCTCGAAGGCGCTGCGGCCGCCCTCCATCACGCGGCAGACCTCATCGCGCACACCGCGAGACTGCATTGATCCCGGCCCCGGCGGCTCAACAAAAATGCATCTTCCGTTTTTTTGTTCCATGGGGAAGATGAGTTCAGCATCGCCGTTCACGACGATATTGGGATTATGCGTTACAACCAACAATTGCCGTCGTTGTTTATTCTCTCGCAGTTGATGAACGATCAGGTCGTAAATGAGGTGGTTATCGAGGTCATCCTCCGGCTGATCGAGAAGCATGGGTTCTGTGCCATGGGAGAGCAAGAATGCCAGGATCGCAGCGGTCTTCTGGCCGGGAGAACCTTGGCCGATCGGCGAGAATCCCGTTTTCCCGTCTTCTTTGTAGCTTACGGCCAGACCATCCTCCGGATACCATCCCCGAATTCTATCCAGCGATTCGGGCTTCAGCTGTCGCAAGTGTTTCGTGAATCGCGAGTCAAAGCGCTTCTGTTCAGCCCCGGCAGCGACTGAAAGCAGTTCGTTCTTTAGATCGCTAAGGCGTTGCTTGATTATGCCAGTGGCCTTGTTAGTGTCATTCGCAGGAAGGTCCCGATAAATGTCGGCAATTATTCCGGTGGTGCGATCTTCGGATAATATCTCGGCCGCGAACCCCTCCTCACGCTCGATCACCTTCCTAAAGTCGCGTTCGATTTCGCGCAAATCCGTATCCCGTCCAAAGGGCAATATCTCAATACGAACAAGCGGATTATTGCTGAGAGACTGCTCAAGGAATTTCTGGCGAGACTTTGTCAGGGCGTCTCTCTGTCCACTTAGACGGCCAAGCGCTTCCGCTGACTGACGATCCAAGCCCTCAATCTGAGTTCGCAGATCATCAATGGCCTTTATCTTCTGTTCTAATATCTGTCGTTGCTGTACCAGTGAACCGTATTGCGCTGGATCGGTCACACCCTGGATCTTGAGTTTTTCATTGAGCGCTTCATAGTCAGTCCGCGCCTGTCGAGAAAGACCCTGCCAGTCCGTTTTTTCCACTTGTCCAAGCCAAGTGTCACGGAACGATTTCGCATCAGCCGCCAACTTCTCAGTCGATGCCGAAAGGTCCTTCCCCTTGCGGGCAGCCTCATCAAGCAACTGTAGGATGGCTTTATCGGCCAGGCTCGCGGGATCGAATTGGCTCCGATCGAAATCACTGACGAATAAACGGGCGGAAACTTCGCGCAATTGCTGCTCAATCCGCCGAAGTTCTTCGCCAGCCTCCAGAACACCACGTTCCTGTCGCTGCCTAAGCTGATAATTCTTGAGGACATTCGCATGTGCCGCGCCCTCAAACACCGACAGCTTTCGAGTGGTGTCGGCAAGTTCCCCTTCCATCTTCGGACGTTCCTGGATGCGAATATGCAGTTCCCGATGTTTTGCTCGAAGAGCGAAGAATTGGCCAACTGTTTCATCCCACTGTTGTTGCCATAGAGCTTTTCCAACCTCAGGCGCTTCATCAATAATTCTCAGCAATGCCTGAGGGTCAACGGCCATGGAAAAAATCTGTTTCTGATTAAACATTCGTGCCGGGAAGCGTTGGCGAATATCGCCTGGAACTTCGCGCCAACTGCCATCAGCCTGTCTTTCCTCAATGGGCGAGACCGGAGTGGCTACGTCGGGACGCCAATTGATGCGCAACCGCGCATTTCCTTTCCGGTAGATTAGCCGCAAAGTCGTAACCGTAGCTTCGCCACTCGCAGCGGTCTCATTTAACATGACCCCACTGGGGTCATTCCTATTTTTCCGTACCATCTTGAATTTCTTGAAATCATCTTCCAAATCTCGGGGAAGCTCATTATCACGGCGCAAAACGATTCGCATGAAATTAATCAGGCTCGATTTTCCCGTGCCGCGCCCTCCAACGACGGCGTTCAGCCAAGGATTAAGCTTGGCCTTCAGCGGAAATTTCCCCCTCCCCATCCAGCGCGTTGATTGGATTTCGAGTTCTTCAATCCAGAGGTCGGGCAATATATTTTGTTCAGCGGGGAATTTATCGCTGCGCCTAATGGAGAGGGGGGCAGCATCATGAAGAGCGAGCTTAAGCCCATCGAGTGACGGGATATCCATCTTTACCCAGGTAAAATGGGAACCGGGCATGCATTGTCCAGCGCCGCCGGATGGGTGATGAGAATCCGAACCTAATACCTCTGCCCATTGGAGATTTTTCTGACTGTAAACGGCTGGCTTTGACAAGGAAGCATCGCGAATTTCTAACGCAACAAGCGCTTTACTCTCAAGTATTGGACTGAGTGTGCTCCCACCCAACGTAAATGCGCCCCCCGCCGCGTCGGCATGGGCTAGAATCGGGATCGCGCCGGCTTTCGAGATTTCCTCAATGACCTGGATAACGGAACACTCGGCGGCGGATTGGCTCTCCCCGCGCGTGCCCCGATACTTAACGGCACCTAACAGGCTATTTATATCAGCGCCCGTTTTAGATGCATCCAGGACGGCCAGTACATGTATGCCGCCGTTCGCAGTTATCTCAACACCGGGAAATAGGTATATCTGGCGGAACTCTGAATGATTCGCTGTCTTGAGCTTTTCGAAAGCTTGTTTTAACTTGTCGATCCATTCGCCGCTGTTATGATCCGTAACCGCAACGCAATCGATTCCAGCACGCATAAAGTAAAGAAGCCAGTCATCAGGAGTCGTGTTACGCAACGCGGCTTGATTCGGGCCCTTACCATAATCACCCGACGCCGGTGTGTGTGTGTGGAAGTCGAATTTCCACCAGCGTGCGCCCGGAAACTCCGTCATACCCAACCTCCATTATTCATCGCCTCAGCCGAATCCGGCATGCCGCTTTGAATTTTTCTTTCAAAGAGCATCTAAAGAGGCTTCCCGAGCCGGATTATACCTTTCCCAGGACTGCTTAAATTAGGCTGTCCAGAAGTGATCGGAAGTCTTAGATTTCGTCCATGCCTCATGAGACATTCACCGGTACAAGTGTCATAGTGTCGTTGCCGAAAATATCGATGACCTTGACGGCCACGGTGTAGCGCCCTGGCTTGGAATAAACATGTGCGGCGGAAGTCAGCTCAAGCTCGCGATCCTGCCGCGTCCGGAAGCTCTGCCACTCGTTCTCGAAGATGTAGGCGCCGGTCCAGCGCTCCTCAAACTCAATGAACTCCTCGCCCGCGACCACGGTGCCGGGAAGTTCTCCTTCAACGCCCATGGTCTTGGGCATCTTCACGATCTCCTGACGGCTCTCATAGTCGAAGTCGACGGCCCAATAGTCCACCCAGTCGGTCCATTTCTTGGTCAGGACCTCGCGCGTGACGACGCCCTTCTTGTCCTTGCTGATCTTGATGAGCTTGCCCGCCTCGCACACGACCTCGCTCTTGCCTTCCTTCATTTCGGCGGTCACCGAGTCGACCATACCTTGGGAGTAGTAAACGGAGAAGTCAGCCAACTCGATGGCGACGCGGCGCTTATCGTTCTTGTCGTAGCGAGGCGTGGCCTCGATGTAGCTCACGTCGTGGAAGCGCACCTGCCCTTTCTCGACCGCGCGCTTGTCGAAGACCTCCGGCGGGATCGTCTTCGGCGCGATGTCGATGCCCTTCTGCTTGGCCTCCTCAAGCACGGCCGGGAACAATCCCATCTCGAACTCGAACGCCAAAATATCCGCGCGCGAGGCCCGCCGCTTTCGACACTCCGTGATGACTTCCTCGACAAAGAGCCGTCCCACCGGCAGATTGATCGGTCCAACCACGA
The DNA here is from genome assembly GCA_013044195.1 of Elusimicrobiota bacterium. Taxonomy (GTDB): domain Bacteria; phylum Elusimicrobiota; class Elusimicrobia; order UBA1565; family UBA9628; genus GWA2-66-18. Next base: position 16,242 of record JABEUV010000067.1, read on the forward strand.
CCAATCGGCCCGCGTGCTTGCCGTGGAAGAATCCTACGTTCTCGATCGGCTCCGCCCGGTAAGCGCGCAGAATGAGCTCGCGGAAGTCTCGCTCCTTCTTGGCCAGCGCGTCCGCCTTCTTCTTCGCCGACAGCCGGTTCGACACGTTGAGATAAGCCTGGCGCTCGTAGCGGCCAAGGTTCAGCACCTCGAACGCACGAAACGGCTTGCCGGCGGCCTTCAATCCGCGCTGAACGCCGATAAGACGCTTACGCGTCGTGTGTATGCCGAACTTACCGAGGTCGGTGGCGATCCATTTTCGCTCAAGCTTCTCCGCAACCGCAGCGGCAGTCCCGGAACCGCAGAAAAAATCGGCAACGAGATCACCAGGACTACTGCTTGCATTGATAATTCTTTCCAACAATTCTTCGGGCTTCTGCGTCGCGTAATCGGCGCTTCTGTCACCGGGGTCTTTGTATTCCCATATATCTTGAACAACTTTGCCTTCATCCTCGTCAGCGTAGCGCTTCAATCGTGGATTTCCGTTTGATGACCACTCAATGAGGCCGGCTGCATCGAACTTGTCCAATGTCTCGGGAACGTAAGCCCAGTGGCGCCCCGATGGTGGCGAAACTCCGCGCCACGGTTGTCCGGTCACACCCTGCCTGAGTCCTTTCGCATGGAGCGCACCTGTCGTGTAATGTCTGCCGGTTTTCTCCTCAACCATTGGAAAATCGGCGGAGAGTTCATCGGCGTCGCGCTCATCCAAAACACGATTAAGTTGTGTCGATTCGGATTTAGAGAAGAAAACGATTGTGTCGTGATAATTTCCAAACGCGGAAGTTGTGTAGTTCTTCGGATTACACTTGATTCGGATAATCTCGTTGCGAAAATTAGTGTTTCCGAACACCTCGCCCATTACAAAGCGGATCGCGCTATTGACCCTCCAGTCGCAGTGCACATAGATGCTCCCATCGGTCCTCAACAAATCGCGCATTAGAATCAGCCGCTCGTAGATCATTGAGATAAAGGAATCTGCCCCTCGGCCCCAGGTATCGCGATAGGCGATCTGCTCCAGGAGGTTCGGCTCCTTGTGAAAAGTCTCGCCGCCGATTTCGATGTCCATCGAGAAGTCGGCCCCCACGTCGAAGGGCGGGTCGATGTAGATCAGTTTGAGGCCACCGGCCTCTTCGATCTGGTGGCGAAGAGCGCCGGACTTCAACGATGACAGGATGAGCTTGTTGTCGCCCCAGATCAGCTTGTTCGTCCAGCCGCCGACTTGGCGTCCGCCGGTGTCCAGAGCAAGCTCCTCTTCTTCGTGCTTCTCCCTGCGGGGCTCGTCGATGTGTTCCAGGGTCTGGAACGGCAGGACCGCGTTGCAGACCTCGCGAGATTTCCCGTTCCAGACCAACTCGACTTCGCGCTTGTCCTCGAATAACAGGAAGCGATATTTCTCCGGGAGAGGTTTGCCCTCGTTGATGAGCTTGACGAGGTCGCGCTTCTCGGCGTCGGACAATTCGTAGCGTTCGGAATCGTTATTTCTTGCCATGATCAGGTTTTGTTTTCCAACAACAGCCGCTGTTCGCGGTCCAGTTCGGCGCGAAGCTCGGCCTCGGAGGGAAGCACAAGCCGGTAGCGGGTGGCGAAGAGCTTCTCGTTGCCGTGCAGCACGGAATAGCGCGCCACGGACGCGTCTTTTTGAGCGCACAGGATGATGCCCACGGTGGGATTGTCGCCTTCTCCCCGGCGATGATCGTCATACATGCGCACGTACATGTCCATCTGTCCCACGTCTTGATGAGTCAGGCCGCCCGCTTTCAGGTCGAAAAGCACGAAGCATTTGAGAAGATGATTATAGAACACCAGGTCGATGTAAAATTCCTTGGTCTCCGTGCTGATGCGCTGCTGCCGAGCGATGAAGGCGAACCCTTTGCCCAGCTCCAGCAGGAAGGCCTGTAGATTTTGGATGAGGGATTTTTCCAGGTCGGATTCGAGCAGTCGCCCCGTTTCCGGAAAACCCAGGAATTCGAGCATCACCGGGTCACGGACGAATTCACGCGGTTCACGGCCAAGTTTCGCCACCTTGCCCATCGCTTCAAGGCGGACGGATTTCCGGTCCTTGCTGGCGAGGAGCCGCTCATAATAAAGAGTTCCGATCTGCCGCTCCAGGGCGCGGGAACTCCAATTCTGCAAGGCCGCTTCCTTCATGTACCAGCTGCGGGCCGCGGCGTCATCGACGCTGAGAAGCTTACGGTAATGAGTCCAGCTCAATTCATGACGCAGTGCGTCACGAATTGGGAATGCCTTGTAGAACAACCGCATGTAACGCAAATTTGAAACGTCAAAACCTTTCCCGAATTCCGCGCTGAGCTTGTCCGCCAGCCGAGCCAGCAACTGCGTCCCATAGCGCGCCCGCGCATTTCCCGCCTGCTCGAACTCGACGATGTGCCGCCCTACTTGCCAGCACGCGGCCACTTGGATGGAATCCACGGACCGCACGGCCTCGCCGCGCGCCGCGGCGATCAAGCCGCGCAAACGCGCCAGCAAACCGTTCAAACCGGCGGCGCCGCCGACCCGGGCGCCTTTTCCTCGCCGCAACGCCGAATTCTTCGCTCCGTTCGCCACGCTCATGCCTCTTGAAACCCGGTGAAGCTCGCGACGAGTGCCGCGAAGGTCTGCGGCGGGTGGCGCTCGAAGCCGGCCTGATCGACGTAGACGAATTTATAAACCACACCGCCGTCGTCGGCGCCGGCGGCCGTCGCGTCGGCGCACCACTGGGCCAGGCGCGCCAACTTCTGCGGCAGGTCCAGCTCCTCGCGGCCCTTGGTTTCGACGACCCAGACGGCACCGTCGGCCGTGCGGACAAGGAAATCGGGCGTGTAGGTCGAGAGGTCCCCGTCGGCTTTGACGTAGTCGAGCTTGAAGCCGACCGCGAAGTAGTTCTTGACGAACGCCGCCACGTCCGCCGACGACTCCAAGAAGGCCGCGAAAGACAACTCGAAACCGCCGGACTGCGCCTCGCCCACGATCTTGGTAAAGATTGACTTTTTCGCGGCCAGGAACGGGCGGTGCTGCGTGCGGAAGGGGCGGGTCTGCCGCAGACGGATGTAATCCTCGATCCGAGACGACCCGTTCGTCTGGATCGTGAGCGCGTTCATCGCCGCCTTGAACGCATCATAGAGGACCTTGCCGACCTCCGGCTCCGACAAATTGCGCAGGACGACGGGATCTTCCAGGTTGACGGGCGACGACGTGAAAAGGCGCTCTCGCACAAAGGTCTTCACTTTCCCGTAGAGCACGTCGTAGCCGCCGACCAAGCGCAGGTCCTGGAGCAACTGGCGCGCGAAGAATCCGATCACGGAACGATAGTCACCCGCGCCGGCGCCGTCCAGGACGACGGTATGGTGGACCTCGGCGTCGAGCATCGTCTTGAAGACGATCTCGCGGGTCTCTTCGGGCGTGAAGGACTTCAGAGGCAGCTTCTTGTTGCCGAAGGTGTCCGGGTCCAAAGCGTCCAAGTCCTTGAAATCGCGCTGGTAGCGGCGCGTGAGCCGGGGAATCGGGATGTCCAGCTTGTCCAGGTCCTTGTCCGGATTCTGAGCATCGACCTCGACGACCAGCGCGTCCTGATGCGTCGTCCCGCCGCCCATGGGGACGTGCTCGAAAGCGACGCCCTCGGACCGGATCGACTCGACGAACTCCATGAACGCGGGCGTGCCCATGACCGACACGGTTTCGGGAATGTCCGTGCCGAAATACATCCGGCGCAGACCCCGCCCCAACGTCTGCTCCGGAAGGATGTTGCTCTTCGCGGCGTAGGCGCGCAGGCCCACGATGGTGGTGACGTTGCGAACGTCCCAGCCCTCCTTCAGCACGAGCACCGAGACGATGGCCTTATACGGGCTCTGCCGCCTGTCGATGTCGTTGGCGGCGGCGCGCAATATCTTGAGCTCCTCATTGCTTTTCCCGGAGGCGGTCTCGGAAATCTCGCCGTTGTTCTTCGTGTGGATGACAAGGACGCCGCCCTGGAGCTCGGGGCAGATTTTCTCAAGGTATGCGCCCACCTCGTCGCAGTTGGTGGTGTCGTCGACCATGACGAAGAGCACCGCCTTCTTGCCCAGCTTCTCGTGCTCTGCGGAGCTCTTGCGCCATTCCTCCACGCCCAACGCCAGGTAGTCCGCGTACCTCTCGCTGAAGATCGCGCTCTTATGCTCGCGCAGCTTGGCGCGACTCGCGATGTCCGGCAGGATCGGATGCTTCACCACGTTCTGATGGATCGCCTCGACCAGCGGGTAGTCGCAGACGGTTTGGACGAAAATACCGCCGTTGTCGTGGCGCGGCGTGGCCGTCACGTCGATCTGAAGGGCCAGCCTTCGATCCTTCTGGAGCATCCGGTTGTAGATGTCCAGAATCGACTTGAACCAGGCCATGCGCGGATCGTGGATATGATGCGCCTCATCGTTGAAGACGGCAAGCTCCGTCACCTCGCGCACGACCAGGCCCAAATCGACGCGGCTGTCCGTGGTCTTGCCCGCGGGCTTGGGGCCGAACGGGGAGAGGAAGTAATCGCTCAGATCGTCGTCATCGAGAGACGGCTCCGGCACGTCGCCGAGGTAGACCCGGTGGATGTTCGTCAGGAAGATGTTGCCCGTCTCGCGGACGACGCGTACGTCGTCCTGAATGTGCAGCGTGACCTGGAAGTCGTCGCGCCAGCAGCGGCCCTCGTAGCCGCCGTCCGGCAGGATCGGATCGTTGAAGAAAATCTTGAGTCCGTCGAAGTCCGCCCGCAGGCGGTCGAGGACGATGATGTTCGGCGCGATGACGAGGAAGTTTCGCGACAACGTCGAGCCATCCTCGTAGAGCCTGTGGAAGTAGCTCCACGCCAGAAGCAAAGACAAGACCTTCGTCTTGCCCGCGCCGGTCGCCAGCTTCAGGACGTAGCGCGGCCAGTCCTCGTCGAACATCCCCGCCGAGACCGCGCCGGAGGCGTCGAAGCGGAGAAGATCGAACTTGTCCTTGACGCGACGGACGTCGTGCAGCCAGACGATCGTCTCCACGGCCTCGCGTTGGGCGAAGTAGTAGCGGAACTCGGAGAGCGTGCCGTCCGCGCCTTCGACCATGTGCTCGGTCGCAAACCACCAGCGCAGAAGAGCGACCGACGTCAGGGAAGCTCCCGCGTAACCGGCCTGCCGCCAAGCATGAACCTCGCGCCGCACGTTGGCGACAAGCGGCGGCAGAAGCTTGTCGTAGGACGATTTGCGAAGTTCCTCGGCGGCCGGAAACCACCGCTGTTCCGGAACAAGCGGAGCGTAGGGGGACGACGGAAAGTCTGGATGCAGCGCCATGGATCGCCGAATTCTATAAATTAGCCCGCCCCCCGGACAGAGCATCGCTCGCCCCAGAGCGCGCCGCGCGTGGGACCATCGGCCCCATTTGGGGGAACCGTAAGGCTCATGCACCGGGAACTCCATCGGCCTACAATGACGTATGCGCGAACGATCCCTTTCCCCGCTTGCCGTCGCGCTCGCCGCGGGTCTGGCCGCGGCCCCCGCCCCCGCATTCGCCCAAGCCGGACCGGCCGCGCGCATGGACGCCGTGTTGGGCGCCTCCGGCGATTTTCCGGAATTGCCGCCGCTGGCCCGAATCTCCGCGCCGGCCGCCGCCGCGGCCGTGGCCGTGCCGTCCGCCGTGGACGGCTCCGCGTCCGTCGTGCCGCCCGGCCTTTGGACGACGCTCGTCGCACCCGACGCGGCGACGCTGTCGTGGCTTTCGTCGCGCATCCCGGGGCTGAACGCTGCCGCCGTGCGCCAATTGACGCCCACCGACGCCGACGCCCTCTTTGCGACCGCCGCCCAGCGCGCCGAGTCGCCGCTTGATTTCTTCAGCGACCCCGCCTTCCGCGGCGCGGACGTCTACTACGTCCCCCAGGACGTGATCGCCGCGCTGTTTTCACGCTACGAGATCCGCGTGCTGACCCCCTCCTCCGGCACGACCACGGACGGACGTCCCTTCGCCATGCAGGCCCTCGTCATCGGCGGCGGCCGCGTCGACACGCTCTACGACCAGGACAACTTCTCGGCCAACAACCCCATGTTTCCGGACTACACCTATCAATTCGCCGGGCACGTGACCGAGGCCATCAACGGCCCCGGCGACCTGAGCGTCTCCGGCGTCTGGGTCCACGTCGGCTTCGTCACGCCGCAGATCCAGCGTATCGTCAAGCTCTCGGCCACGCAGGCGCGCGTGGACAGCAACTACGGCAGCCGGGTCAAGCCCATCAGCCCCATCACGCGTCGCTAAAGTCAGCGCGCCGCGTCGGGGCGCGTCGAGAGCAGGAGCTTGGAGCCCACCTCCGGCCCGATGACCACCGTCTTGGCGTTGCTGGAGTCGGCCAGCTTGCCCAGCTCCTGGATGCGGTCGAACTGCAGGATGTCCGGCGTCAGGCTCTTGGACACGATGGCGTTGTAGTCGGCGATGCCGGAGGCCTCGGCGCGCTTCTGATCGGCCTGGGCCTGGGCGACCTGCAGGACGTACTTCATCTTCAGCACTTCCTGCTCCGCGGCCAGCTTCTCGTCGATGGCGCGGCGGATGGCCTCGGGCAGTTCCACGTTGCGCACCAGCACGGCTTCAAGCGCTATGTGCTTGCCGTCGAGCTTGGCCTCCAGGCCCTCGCGGATCTCGCGCTCGATGACCTCGCGCTTGGTCGAGTAGATCTCCTCGGGCGTGTAGCGGCCGAACACGCGGCGCGCGTCGGAACGCAAGAGGGGTGCTAGGATCTTGTCGTAGTATTCGGGTCCGATCTGCGTCTGCAAGGCGACGATCTGGTCGGGCAGAAGATGGTAGCGGATGGTCGCGTCGATCTTGATCTGCAGGCCGTTGCTGGCGATCACGTTGAGCACCTCGTCGCTGCTCATCGTGCGCAGGTCGTAGACGTAGAGCTCGTTCCAGGGTGCGACGACATGGCGTCCCTCGCCCCACGTGCGCTGCTGGGTCCCGCTGACGCTGGTCCAGAGCACGCCGATGCGGCCGGGGCCCACGCTGGCGCAGCCCGACGCCAAGGCGACGACCGCCAGGGCCGCCGCGCGCTTCACGCAAAAAGTTCCTTCATTCACGGTTCCACCTCCACGATGGACGACGATCCGTCGGCGACGACCTCGGTCACGGTCGACGGAGAGCGCAGCAGGCGTCCCCAGGCGCGCCGCTCCTCGTCGTCGAGCACGAACGGCGATAAAGTGGGGGCCACGCGGTCGGCGGAGAGCGCCTCGCCGCGCGCCTGCGCGCGCAGCGCGTCCGCCCGCCCGCGGGCCAGGCTCACGTCCTCGCGCGCCTGAATGGCGTTCTGCTCCCAAACCGATGTGTCCGCGATCTGCGCGGCCGTTTCGGGCAAAGTCATGAAGACGCCGCGGATGACCACCGCGTCGAGCGCCACGTGGCGCGGCTTCAGGCGCGACGCGGCCTGCGCGGTGATCTCACGCTGGGCGGCCAGCACCTGGTCGGGATCGATCAACTCAGTCCACGTGTAGCGCGCCAACACCCGGCGCACGGCGGAGAACAGCTCGGGACGCACCAGGACCCGGTAATAGTCGGGCCCGACCTCGCGGTGCAGGGCCGCCAACTCGTCGGGCGGCACGTGAAAGGACACTAGGGACGAGCCCGCCTCCACCGGCGCGCCGTCGGCCGTCAGCGCGACCAAGTCCTCGTTGCGCTCCTGCTCGCGCAGGTCGTAGAGGCGCACCCAGGACAGCGGCGCGACCGCCGACACGCCCTCGCCCAGCACTTGATAGCCGCCCCGCGGGCCCACCACCGCCGCGCTTTGTCCCGGAGCCACCGACACGCAACCCGCCGCGGCCAGAGACAGGCCTCCCGCGGCGACGAGGACGGCGGCGCGCGGGCAGACCGGGCTCTTCACGCGCGTATTCTAACTCTCCTGGCGCTGAAAAGTGTTAAACTCTCGCGCGATGGCCGACAAACCCAAGGCCGCCGCCAAGCCCGCGCCCGCCTACGCCGCCGACCGCGCCAAGCCGGTCACCGTCGCGACCCTTCTCGACATGAAGAGAAAGGGCCTCAAGATCGCCATGCTGACGGCTTATGATTTTCCCACCGCGCGCATCGCCGAGGAAGCCGGCGTGGACGTGATCTTGGTGGGCGACTCCGTGGCCATGACCAAGCTCGGCTACGAAAGCACCTTGCCGGTCACCATGGACGAGATGCTGCACCACGTGAAGGCGGTCAAGCGCGGGCTGTCGCGCGCGCTGCTGGTCGCCGACATGCCTTATCTCAGCTACGAGTTGGACGCCAAGGAAGCCGCGCGCCACGCGGGGCGCTTTCTCAAGGAAGGCGGCGCGCACGCGGTGAAGCTGGAAGGCGGCCTGGACGTGGCCCCCATCGTCAAGGAACTGGTGAAGGTCAACGTACCGGTCTTCGGCCACGTGGGCCTCACGCCGCAGGCCGTCCACCGCCTGGGCGGCTACCGCGTGCAGGGCCGCCGCCCGGAGGACGCCGAGCGCATCGCCACCGAGGCGCGCGTGCTGGAGGGCGCGGGTTGCTGCGCGATCGTGCTGGAGTGCGTGCCGGCGGAGCTGGCGCGCGAGATCACGCGGCGCGTGCAGATTCCCACCATCGGCATCGGCGCGGGGCCGCATTGCGACGGACAGGTGCTGGTCAGCGACGACATGCTGGGTCTGACCGAGGGCGGCCCCACGAAATTCGTCAAGCGCTACGCCGACCTGCGCGGCCAGGCGGTCAAGGCTTTCTCCGACTACTGCCGCGAGGTCCGCGACGGCCAGTTCCCCGGACCCGAGCACTCGTTCACGTCGCCGGCATGATCTTCTGGGTCGTCGGCGTAATCCTGCTCCTCGCGGCGTTCCTGGGCGTCTGCTGGTGGGGCTCGGGCTTGGTCATGTATCCGCCGGCCATGTCGCCGATGTGGATTTTTCCGGAACAGTTCGGTCTGCGCTACGAGAAGGTCGCCTTCCAAACGCGCGACGGCATCCAGCTCAAGGGCTGGTTCATCCCCTCCCCGAACGCCGACCCGCGCACGCTGATCATGTGCCACGGCTGGGGAGACAACAAGGGCGAACTGCTCAAGATGACGTCCTTCCTAAACGAAAAACCTGGGTTCAACCTCCTTTACTTCGATTTTCGCTCGCACGGTGAAAGCGGCGGCCAGTTCACCACGATCGGGGGCCTTGAGATGCAAGACCTGGACGCCGCCGTGGCCTGGCTCAAGGCAAACAAGCCCGAGCTGGCCCGCCGTGCCGGCATCTTCGGACTGTCCATGGGTGCGGCCGTGACCGTGGCCTCCTTGCCCAATCACCCGGACCTGCGCTGCGCGGTGGTTGAAAGCCCGTTCTCCGACTACCGCGGCGTGGTGGAGCGCTGGGCCTGGAACCATCTGCGCGTGCCGCGCTTTCCGCTCATCTCCGTGGCCATGCGCCTGCTGCGCCTGCGCGTGGGCGACCCGAAGATCGACGCGTTCAACCCCATCGACGCCGCGGGCCGCATCGCGCCGCGGCCTTTGTTCGTCATCGGCGGCGAGGAAGACGACCTGATGCCCGTCGACGACGTGCGCCGCATCTTCAACGCCGCGCGCGAGCCCAAGCAGCTCTGGATCGTGCCGGGCGCGCGCCACGCCAAGTGCCGGGAGACGGCCGGCGTGGAATACGACACGCGCGTGGCCGCCTTCTTCGACAAGCACCTATGAAGAACGTCCCCCTCGTGCGCGGCAAGGCCGGACTGGCGCGGCGGGTCAAGCTCTGGCGCGCGCGCGGCCTGAGCGTCGGCTTCGTGCCCACGATGGGCGCTTTGCACGACGGCCACGCGGCGCTGGTGCGCCGCGCCGCGCGCGAGTGCGACCGCGTGATCGTCTCCGTCTTCGTCAATCCCCTACAGTTCGGCCCCAACGAGGACTTCGGCCGCTACCCGCGCGCCCTGCCCGCCGACCGGCGCCTGGTGGCCGCGGCGGGAGCCGCGGCGGTGTATGCGCCCTCGCCCGCGGAGATGTATCCCGAGGGCTTTCGCACGCACGTGGAAGTCGAGGGGCTGTCGGACCTGTACTGCGGCGCCTACCGTCCCGGCCACTTCCGCGGCGTGGCGACCGTCGTGCTCAAGCTTTTCAATCAAGTCCGCCCCGACCGCGCCTATTTCGGCGAGAAGGATTTTCAGCAAGTGGTCGTTTTGGAACGGATGGTCCGAGACCTGGACGTGCCGGTGAAGATCGTCCGCGTGCCGACCGTGCGCGAGGCCGACGGCCTGGCGCGCTCCAGCCGCAACGCCTATCTCAGCCGCGAAGAACGCGCGGCGGCCCCCGCCTTGCGCGCGGCGCTGGAGGCGGGCGTGCAAGCCGCGCGCGCGCCCGGCGCCGCGCCGGCCCGGGCGGCCGCGGCCGTGCGCCGCGCCCTGTCGCGCACGCCCCTGCGCCTGCAATACGCCGCCGTGGCCGACGCGCTCACGCTTGAGCCCGCGCGCGACCTGCGCGGCCCGCGGCGCCTATTGGCCGCCGCCTATCTGGGCCGCACGCGGCTGATTGACAACGTCCCGCTGTGAAGGTAGGATAGCCCCGATGACCTCGACGAAGCACGCTCTCGCCGACGCGCCGCCCGACAAGCCGTCCTACAAACGTCGGCAATACTGGGTCGACGCGCCGCTGCAGTTGCAGATGGTCGCCTACGTTTTGGCGATACTGGCCGTCAGCCTGGGCCTGAGCGCCTTCAGCGTCTTCCAGGGCCTGCGCGAGTCCGCGCGGCAGTCGGAGCAAATCTTCCACACCCTCGACTGGATCAACTCCGCCCTGCGCGCGCCGCTGATCCTTTCCTCGGCCATCTGTCTGCTGGCCGGCGGCCTGCTGACCTTGTTCTGGTCGCACCGCTTCGCCGGCCCCCTGCGCGTCATCGCCGCCGGCGCGGCGCGCGTGCGCCACGGCAACCTGGGCGTGCCGGTGCGCGTGCGCGACACCGACGCCCACCAGGACCTGGCCCGCGAGTTCCAGGCCATGCAGGACGAACTGCGCCGCATGATCACCGACGACCGCACCCGCGTCGCCCAAGCCGTCGCCGAGCTGGAATCCGCCGCGAAGATCCTCCACGAGGGCCGCGCGCGCGAGCACGTGGACTCGGCCTTGGCGCTCCTGCGCCAGGCCTGCACTCACTACCACCTTTAGGAGTTTGTCCGAGCAAATACGCTCGCATCCCAATGGCCCGGCTTGATATGGGCCGAAAGGCTCTGGCGGCGCATCCACAAAGCGGGCACACTGAACACATGAACAATGTTCTATGGGCCGCGATCATGCTCGCCGTGGGGTCGGTAAACGTCTGCGCGGGAAGTTTCGACGAATTGAAGGCGGCCGCGCCGGCGGACTCGGAAAGCGCCGCGGCACCGGCGCCTGCCGCAGCCCTAGTCCCAACGGCAAAGACCGACGGACAGACGCTGCACGGCTGGAGCGGGCCTTCGGGGTTCGAGATATTCAACACGCACTACCTGTGCGACTCGTCCGATGACAGCGATCTTGCTTTCTGTCGGTCGGATTGGCGGGCGAAATGGGCGGCGGACACGGAGAAGGCGGTCAACGAATACGTGGCTCAATACAATGTCGCCCATCCGCAGGCGATCCTCGTCGTCTCCTATCAGGACAACGACCCCCGGCACAAGTATCCGTTTTGGTCGATCAACAGGCAGTGCGCGGTTTCCGTGAAGGCATTCCGCGGCCCCTTCGGACTCGGCCGCGGCGTTTCCTACACGATCGACGACAGCGTGGAGGTTGACGCGTACGATGACGCGACGGTCAAAACGCGCGAGCTCATCGATACCGGCATCACATGCTCGTCATCGTTGGCGGACGGCGGCTGCGACCAGTCGCCGTCCAAAATTGAGTTCTCCATCGACAAATCGCCCGATGGGACTCTCAAGTCGATCCGCTACACGCGCCCCGGCTACTATCGCAGCGGCTTCGGAGCGCCGGCCGAGCGTTCGGTGGGCTCGCTGTATCTGGGTTGCACCATCAACCACCTCTAGCGCGCCGTATCCGGGCAGAAGCTCGGCGCGTCTTGACGGTCCAGCCATTCCTTGACCACGCGCCGGTCCGGATCGTCGCGCGCGATCAAGTCCGCGCGCAATCGCGCCAGCGCGCGCGCCACGTCGGCGTCGGAGCGGTGCTCCGCGGCCAGCGCGACCGCCTCCACGGCGACGACGGCATGGACGTCGCGCAGACCCGCCAACAGGCGCGGCTTGAAGCGCGGCCACGGTCCGGCCGAAAGACCGTACAGCGCCAGTTCGCGCTCAAAAGCGGACGGCGAGGCCGCGAGGCCGTCCAGCGCCGCGAGCGTGTCCGGCGTGGGCGCGCGCTCGGCCAGCTCACCGATCAGGCGCGCGCGCTCCGGGCCGGAGGACGCCGCCACGGCCGCCAACAGCGTCGCGTCGCTCCATTGTCCCATCTCCAGGCCGCGGCGCAATCCCGCGGTGGACGCGTCCGGCGAGCCCGCAGCCGCGCTCGGGCCGCGGCGCACGGCCACGGCGCGCGCGAACTCCGCCGGGACCGACGCGTCCGCGGGGACCACCGCGTAATCCACGTCCGCCAGCGTCACCGGGCCCCACACCTGAGCCTCGCAGTAATTGACGCAGGCGTTCTCATCGCCGCGCCGACGCCGGTAGCCGAACGTGCGCGGCAGAACCGAATTAGAGGTTCCGCCCAATTCGTAAAGCCCCGCGCGGCGCGAGAAGTCCAGGCTGTCGGCATACGTCCACGTGGCGCGCGCCTCCACCTCCGGCTTGAGCACGAGCGCCACGGAGCCGTAGCGCGCGGGCGGCGGTGCTTGGTCCGCGGCGGTGGAGCGCACCAGCGCGTATTTGGGCAGAAGCGCGCGGCCGCGAGAACCGTAGGGCAGGCGCAGCATCGCCAGTTCCTGCTCCGCTTCAAAGCGTTCGAACGGGCGCAGGAAGCCCCCGGTCGCAGCCGTCTCGTGCGCGTTGCGCAATCCGTCGCGGGCGATGGACTCAAGCGCCTGGGGCGGCACCATGACGACCAGCCGGCGGCCGGGCTCCAACGGCGAAGGTCCGACGGGTGCTGCGGCCTGATCGCACTCGGTCTTGATCCGGGCCACCAGTGCTGCGGCCAGATCCCGCAGGTCCTTGGTGCGGACCTCCGCGGCGGAGAGGACAAATTCACGCGGTGCTGCCGGTGCCGCCGAGGCCGCCGTGCAAAGCAGAAGCGCGCTCACCAAGCAGACGCGCACTTTTCTCGCCATGCGGGATGATACACCTCGGCCGTGAACAAGGACAAGGGGAGGCGATGCGTTCGCGGGCCTAACGCAGTCTCTCGTCCAAAAAGCGCGTCAGCTCCCCCCAGACGCGCGCGCGGTCGGCCTCGGTCATATCATTAAAATTAAGCGTGAGCACCGAGTGCTTGTCGCCGGCCACGACGACCTCGCGGAAGCGTTCGCCGAAACCCTCCTTCATGGTCTCGAAACGCTCCCGGCGGCAGAGAGGATCGCCTTCGAAGCGCAGGCCCAGCACGGGAATATTTTCCTCGCGCGAGCGTTTGACCGCGTTGTCCCACTCCGGCGCGGGAATGCCCATGGCCGCGCGCGACCAAGAGGAACTGGGCTGGCTCAGCACCGGCGCGATCAGCGGCGCGTCCATCATCATGGAAAGGGCGAAGCGTCCCGTGAAGCACATGCCGAGAGCCCCCACGCCCTTGCCGCCGCGCTCCGCAAACGCCCGGCGCGCCAACGCCCTCAGCCAATCCGCCGCCGGACTTCGACCGCGCCGGCTCAGCACGCTGAACTCCCGCCACACGCACGGCCACAAGAGCGGCGTAAACCCATACTCCTTCATCGGCTCGCCGAACAGCAGAGGCATGTAGACCGCGTAGCCGCGGTCCGCGATGCACCGCCCCAGGTCCACGCACTCCGGCATCATCCCCGGCAATTCGTGGATCAAGACCACGGCCGGCCCCTCGCCGCGGCGATAAACCGGCTTCGAGAAGCCCTCGGCCTCGAACGTGAAGGCCTCAAATCCTTCCACGGGGATCATCTCCCGATCATAGAAAGTTCCGGTCAGCGCCGGGAAAGCCCTCCATCAATTAGGCGGCCGAAAGCTCCCGCTGAGCGGCATAAAGGTCGCAGGCCGCCTGAAGGTTCATCCAGAACTCCGGCGTCGTCTTGAGATAGCGCGCAATCAGTAGGGCCGTCTCCGCCGAGATGCCGCGCTTACCGTTTATCAAAGTGTTCACACGCTGGATGGGGATATCCAGGTCGTGGGCCAGCTTCGTCTGGGAGATTCCCATCGGGCGCAGGAACTCGAGCAGGAGGACCTCCCCCGGGTGCGTCGGCCGTCGATTCTTCGGAATCATATTCTCCCCCCGTCAGTGATAATCCACGATCTCGACTTCGTCCGCCGCCCCTTGCGCCCATTTGAAGATGATTCGGAACTGGCCGTTGATTCGAATGCTATGGAATTCTTTCCTCTTGCCCTTAAGTTTCTCCAGCCGATTGCCCGGAGGCACCCGAAGGTCCATGAGATCATGCGCCGCGTGAACCATATCCAGTTTTCGTTGAGCCGTCGTCCAAATCTCGCGCGGGAACGCCCGGGCCGCCGCCGTGTTCTCCCCATCCCAGATGTCCCGCGTCGCCCGACTTCCAAATGTTCTAATCACTTATTAATAGTTTAACAGGCTCTGTGCATTTGTCAATAGAGACCGAAGACGTCGAAGCCTCTGTTAAAAATCAGGAATGGGATCGAACCGCGCGCGGCGTAGCCGCGCGTCTAAAAGTCGGTCAGCAGTTCGATCGTGCTGAAAAAGTGGTGGACCTGAGCGGGATCGAACCGCGCGCGGCGTAGCCGCGCGTCTAAAAGTCGGTCAGCAGTTCGATCGTGCTGAAAAAGTGGTGGACCTGAGCGGGATCGAACCGCTGACCTCCTGCATGCCATGCAGGCGCTCTCCCAGCTGAGCTACAGGCCCGTGACGTGCATTCTAACAGATTCGGCGTCGCGCCTCAAGGAGGAGGCGACGATGGGGTGCAGAACC
>JABEUV010000068.1 GCA_013044195.1 Elusimicrobiota bacterium
AGACGCTGATGTCTCCCAATTTGTTGACGACCTTCATGCCGATCGCGATCCAGATGGTGCAGAACAGCAGGGTCACGAAACCGAGCGGCGTGAAGTAGAACGCCGCCATCGGCTTGGGCTGGAAGGCGAACATGATCAGCAGCATGATCCACGGCATCACGCCGACGACGATGGCCTGAATGCGCTGCTGGGCCGTCATCGCCGCGGTCTTCTCGACCAGCTTGGACTCCTCGCGGATGTTCTCGACGATGCGGTCGAAGATCTTGGTCAGGTTGCCGCCGACCGAGCGCTGAATGACGACGGCCTTGATCATGTAGGACAGCAGGCGGCTCTGCACGCGTTCCTCGATGCCCTCCAGCGCCTTGTCGATGCTCATGCCCAGGTGATAGTTCTTGAGGCACAGGCCGAACTCCTCGGAGATCGGCGGCTGCATGTCCTTGGTGGCCATGCCGATGCAGCCGATCAGGTCGATGCCCGACTTCAGGCCGTTGGACATCAGCACCATGGTGTCCATCAACTGCGCCTCGCAGCGCGCGCCGCGGCGCTGGCGAATGATGCCCAGCAGCCAACCCGGAAGGATCAGGCCCGCGTAGACGCCCATGCCGAAGAAAATCAGAAAGCCGTAGGGATCGAAGGTCAGCAGGCCGATCAGCAGGCCCGCGGCCATCGGCGCGCCGACCAGGTAGTGGACCTTGATGACGACGAACTGCCGCTCGTACTCGTGCGCCCACTCCTTGGCCTTCGTTTTGTAGCGCTCGGCCAAGCCGACGATCTTCTCGTCGTTCTCGACGCCGATCGACAGGCCCAGCAGGCCCGCGACCAGGACGCCGATCATCGCGAAAAACAGCGCGACGTTGTTGAGGCCCGACTGATCCTTGGCTGCCTGGACGTAGCCGCGCGGGTTGACCTGCAGGATCTCGTAGGAAGAATTGCACAGCGCGGCGATGCCGATCACCGCGGCTTTGTAGCGCTGGGTATTGCCGTTGATCAGGCCGTCCATCACGCCGTCGAGCTGATTATTGATCAGGCCGTATGTCGCGATCTCCGCGCGCGCGCGCCCGTTGAGAGAGTTGCGCATGTGGGCGCGCAGAAGCCGGTCGTAGGCCATGTTGAACTTGACGCGATTGTCCTCGTACTCGCGCACGAGCGCCCCGGGCGACTCCAGCTTGCCGCCGTCGGCGGGAGGAAAGCTGCGGCGCACCAGCTCGAAGAACTCGTAGAGGACCGAATCGGGAGACTGCCACAGCTGGGCCTCATTGAGCAGGCCGTCGTCGGGATCCTGCCATACCGGGTGGCTGAACATCGCGCCCAGCAGTTTGGCGTTGATCCAGCCCGGCGCGGGAATGTTCGGGTCGCGGTCGCGCTTGAAGTAGTGGTAGACCATCTGGACGCGGCTTTCCGCGCCTTCCTTCACGACGGCGTTGTTGGCGTCGCGCTTACCCAAGATGAACTCGATATCCGCGCGGCTGAACAATTGCTGGGCCGCGGCGGGAGCCGCGAAGGCCGCCAGCAAGACGCTGAACAGAGCCGCGCGCCTCATACCGCCGCTCCCTGGACCTCGACGTTGTCCGGGCAGGGAATGCCCTGCTTGAGCAGATCGTCGATCGCGTTGGGCAGGCCGTTCTTCTTCTTGGTGCGCTCGCTCATGAAGGATTCCTTGGGAATCTCCAGGCCCTTGAGCTTGAACTCGTCGTAGAAGCGCGGCACGTAGTCGCACGCGGTGAAGTAGCCGTAGCTCTTGCTCTGATCGTCGACGTGCGTCTGATAAAAGCGAAAGATCTCGCGGGTCAGGATCTTCGCGCCGTCGCGGCCCACGCACTCCGTGATGTAGGTGGTGCGGCGCTTGCCGTCGGGATAGCGCGTGATCTGCACGAAGACGTTGACGGCGCTCGAGATCATCTCGATGAGCACGTTCATGGGCAGGTCGGTGCCCGCCATCAGGCACATCGCCGACAGTCGCGAGATCGCATCGGTGGGCGTATTGGCGTGAAGGGTCGCCAGCGACCCCTCATGGCCGGTGTTCATGGCCTGGAGCATGTCGAGCGCCTCGCCGCCGCGGCACTCGCCGACGATGATGCGGTCGGGACGCATGCGCAGGCAGTTCTTGATCAGGTCGCGGATGGTGATCTCGCCCTTGCCCTCGATGTTGGGCGGGCGGCTCTCCAGGCGGATCCAGTGCTCGGCGAGCAAACGCAGCTCGGCGGTGTCCTCGACGGTGATGATGCGCTCGCCCTCGGGGATGTAGTTCGAGAGCATGTTGAGGAAGGTGGTCTTGCCGGTGCCGGTGCCGCCGGAGATCAGGATGTTCTTTTTGGCGATCACCGTCGCGCGCAGGAACTCGATGAGCTGCGGCGTCGTCGAGCCGAACTTGATGAGTTGATCGGAGGTGAACGGCTTGGCCGAGAAGCGGCGGATCGTCAACGTGGGCCCGGAGACGGCGAGGGGTGCGATGATCGCATTCACGCGCGAGCCGTCCTTGAGGCGCGCGTCGACCAGCGGCACCGACTCGTCGATGCGCCGCCCGATGGGAGCGACGATGCGCTTGATGACCTGGACGACCTGCTCGTCGTTGCGAAAGCGCATGGGCAGCAGCACCAGCTGGCCGTGCTTCTCGACGTAGATCTTATCGAACGCGTTGACCATGATCTCGTTGATGGCCGGATCGCGCAGCAGGGCCTCCAGCGGTCCGCGGCCCAGGATCTCGTCGACAAGCTCGGTCACGAACATCTCGCGCTGAGCGCGCGTCAGCGAGAGGCCCTGCTCGCGCTGAAGCAGATTTTCAATGATCAGCCCGACCTTCGCGCGGTTCTCGTCATTCATCTTCGGGTCGTCGCTGATGCGGATGTGCTCGGTCTCCATGCCCGCGACCACGAACTTGTGCATTTTCCCCTTGAGCTCGTCCCAGAAGTCGGGGATGTCGGAAATGGCCGCCGCCGTCGGCGCGGGCTTGGGCTCCGACATGCCGGCGCCGGAAGCCGGCCGCCACAACATGTCGGCCGACGCTCCGAACTCCTCGGCGCCGACGAACGTATCCCAATGCTTGACCGTGGCGGGCTGTTCCATGGTGCGACCCAACAGCACGCGCAGAGACTTCACCCAGTCGCTCTGCATGTGCTCGACGACGAGGATCTTCTGGGTGTTGGCGAACTCCGGGATCAGGTCTTCCCAGGGCATATAGGCCAGCACCTTCTTCTGCATCGCGTCAAAGAAGCGCGCGACCTCCTTGGGCGCCAGCGCTCCGGGCAGGTTGGCCTGATTGACCACGATCTCGAACTTGTCGAGAGGGAAGTGCAAGGCCTTGATCTCGTTGAACAGGGAGTACGTGGCCTCAAAGTGCGAGCGCTGGGGCATGCACACCCAATAGACCAGGTCGGCGAGGTCGTAGGAGAACACCTGCATGGGAAAGAAGGGATCGACGTCGATAAACAGGTCGTAGCTCTCGGCCAGCGAGCCCAGTATTTTGACGACGACGTTCGGGGACAGCTTCTGGAACTCCGTGCGCGACGACGCCAGCGGCAGGAGCCCGACGCCCCACTGGGAAAACGGGATGCGCCCTTTGAGCAGACGGCCCAGACCCCCGGTCGGACTGTCGCCGACCAACTGGATCATGCTCGCCAAGGACGGTGGGTTGAGATTTCCGAGCACGAAGTTCAGGTCGTTGCGGCACAACGGGTCCATGTGCACGATGACG
The DNA here is from genome assembly GCA_013044195.1 of Elusimicrobiota bacterium. GTDB lineage: Bacteria > Elusimicrobiota > Elusimicrobia > UBA1565 > UBA9628 > GWA2-66-18. The sequence goes on from JABEUV010000068.1 coordinate 3,692, forward strand.
ACCTTGCGGTTCTGGCTGCCGGCCCAGGCCAGCGCCAGGTTCAGGCACGTGGTGGTCTTGCCCACGCCCTCTTTGGGGCCGGTGAACACGATAACCCGGCCCGGGTCGCGCGTGGACGTTGGCGTCGCCGTCGAAGGACCGCTCATGGTCGGGGGCTCGGGCATGCCGTTACTTGACGATCTCCATCGTGACGAATAGGAACAGGGACTCCTCCGATTCCGTCACGCTCTTCGTGGTGAACAGCCACCCGAGGATCGGGATGCTGCCCAGATACGGGACCTTCGTCGTTGAGACGTTCTTCGTGCTGGACTTGAGGCCGCCGATGACCAACGTGTCGCCGCTCTTGACCTCGACGGCGGTTTGGATCTGGCGCGTGACGACCGAGGGCACGGTGGTGTTACCGACCTGCACGGTCTGCGAGAAGTTCATGTTCGAGACTTCCAACTGGAGTTCGGCGCGGATGGTGTCCTTCTTGTTGGGATTGATCACGGGCACGACGTTGAGAATCACGCCGAACTTCTTGAAGTCGGTCGTGACCGTGCCGTTGCCGTTGGCCGACGGGTAAGGTTGCTCGCCGCCGACGACGAAGTTCGCCTGCGACTGCGCCTGCACGATCACCTTCGGGTTCGACAGCAGTTGCGCCTTGCCCTCGGTCTCCAGCAGCTGAAGGGACGTCTGCAAGGCCGTCGTGCGCGCGAAATCGCCCAGCCGGATGATGCCCGGAATCGACTTCTCGCCGAAGTTGACGCCGGTCTGCAGAGGCGTCCACGTAAATCCCATGTTCCGAGAATACGAGCCGGAGATCTCGACGATGTCGGCGGACACCGCGATCAGCGAGTCGTCCGGCTGGGCCGCGGCGACCGCCGCCAGCCCCGCCGCCGCCGCCGCCGCCAGGCACGCCGCCCGGAGTTGTCGATTCATGTTGTCGCGCCTTTTGCCGTGCTCACTTGAACAGCTTGCGGAAGCTCGCCATCTCCATCGGATGCATTTCCATGTCCCCCAAGCCGCGCAGGATGACCGTGACCTCGCCGCCGCTCTGCTTGATGGCGAGCGCCAGATATTGAGCCTCGGTGGGGTTCAGCGCCAGGCTGATGCTCGCGTGCTCGGCAAACGACGCAGTCTTGTCCTCGGCCGCCGCCGCCGACTTGAACTGCGACGCGCTCATGCCCTGGCCCAGGTTCGTGCCCACGGCGATGACCAGGACGTTCTGCAGGATCGTGGCCGTGACTTTCTCCTTCTGGCCGGTGTCCTTCATCACCGCCTCGAAGGTGACCAGCACGTCGACGCGGTCTCCCGGCTTGATCAACGGCTTCATGTCCGCGTCGATGGGCAGCATGGCGCCGCGGTAGCCGGGCGGAATTTTGACGCTCAGGCCCGACTCCGGGGAAAGTGCCACGAGCGAGGACTGCGTGATCTGGTTGCCCTTGGGCACGCGCGTGCGCGTGACCAGGTTGACGATCTGCTTCATGTCCGAGGGCGTGCGGTACTCGAAGGCGTCCTGCTGCATGAACTTGCGCGGAATCGGAACGGCCTCGACCATCGACTCCTTGAGCACGGTACGGTCCGGAATGTCGGCGTTGGCGACAAGGACCTGAGCCGTTTCGTAATCGTGGCTGAGAGCCTTCTCCTTGCTCGACAGCACGACCATGTACAACACCGCCGCGAACAGCGCCAGCAGCATCGGGACCATCACGCCTTTCTTTTCCATGAATCGCTCGTCCTTTTGACCGGTCTATTGCTGAAGGGGCCTCTCGATGGGCATCGCCACGCTCGCCGTCAGCGTCTTCACGCCCGGATTTCCCTTGTCCGACAAAATGATGCTGCTGATCGGAAAAATCAAATTCACTTTCTCTTGGCTCACGCACTGAAGATCGAAGTTCTGCTGGTTCGCCTGCTGATCCATCACGGTCGGTACGGGCTGACACACGACCGTGGCTTTGCTCAACATCGACGCCATCACCGCGCTGAGCTTGGCCTGATCCGGCTGCGGGCACCCCCCCATGCCGCAGGAGGTCATGCCGCCGATGCGAGCGACTTCGAAGGTCGCATGATTGAGCACGATGACCTGAAACGACACGTAGCCGATTTCCATGATCGAGAACACGATCGCCAGGAACACCGGAAGGATCAAGATCATCTCGACGACGACCTGCCCCGCCCGACGGTCCGACGCGCGCATAATCCTCCTCAAATATACGCCGCCCCGTCCCGGCCCCGCGGGCCGGGACGGGGAAACGGCGGTCAGTGGCTGGGACCCGACCCCATCGAAGACGCCGCGCCGCTGATCATGCCCTGGATCTGGCCGAACAGGCCCGGCAGGAACTTCTTCAAGGCCACGCCCGCGACAAGCACGACGCCCACGACGACGGTGAGCATCAGCAGATACTCGACCGTATTCTGACCGCGGCGTCCGGCCTGCCGCGTCCTCCCCCACGTCCTCACCTGAGACATTTTCATCCCCCTTTCTCCTTCCGTTCGATTGACGGCCACTATTGACGCGGGGTCAAGATCACGACCCCTCCCGCGATGAACAGCTTTTTTAAGGCACTTTGCAACACGCCGAACATTCCCGCGAATATCGCCGCCAAAAGCACCGTGGTGAGCAGATACTCCACCGCGGTCTGGCCGCGCTTTCCTCTTATACGCACATGAACATCCGTCGTCACTGGTCCGAGTGTAACAGCCGACCCGAAAAGTGTCAAGTTGCAGCCATTAAAAAACCGTTAAAATTTAAGCTTGAAAGAAAGCTGATCCACCGTTCCCAACGCGCCGTACGGCACGAACGCGTAATCCAGCGACAAGCCGTAGCCGAACGCCTCCGAGGTATACAGTCCGAAGCCGAAAGACACGCCGCTCGTCTGATCGAGATAGAGGGTCTTCAAAGTGCTGTTGAAGCTTTGACCGTAGCTGTCGACGGTCTGATAGCCGACGCGCAGGGACAACTGACCCACGTCCAGGTATTCCTCGGGAAGCGAGAACTCCTCGCCGATGGCGAACTGAGTGCCGGTGTCCGAGGCGTTGCGCAGTTCCATGGTGGTGGTGAAGAAGTCGTTGTGGCGCAAGGCGGCGCCGCCGCGCACGGTGTGCGCCACGTCGGACGTGGGCGGGCCGAAGTTCTGGAGCGCCAGGCCGAAGGTCAAAGCGTTCGTCGCGTGCAGGATGGCGCCGGCGTCGGCCGAGACCGTGTTGTAGGCCGCGCCGACGATCTCTTGATGGATGCCGCGCAAGGACGCGCCCAGGTAGAGCTTCTCGTAAAAAAAAGAACGGGCCACGCCGAACGTCGCGTAGCCGTCGCGCACCAAAGCGCTGGTGTTCTGCTGGGGGATGCCGTTCTGGTCGCGCACGTCGAATCCGCCCTCGGACATGTAGCCTGCGTTCACGCCCCACGCCGTGCGGCCCATGGGCTGGGCGTAGGCCATGTAGACGGGCGACTGGAGTCCCTGAACGTAGCTGAGGTAGGAGAACGCGAACTCGCGCTGTTGCGTCGCCGCCAAGCCCGCCGGGTTCCACGTGAGCGCGTCGGAACCCTCGGCCAGCGCCACGTAGGCGCCCGACAGAGCCATCGCCCGCGCCGAGCCTTGTCCGATCTCGAGGAAGTTCGCCCCGCTGGTGCCGGCGCCGGAACTGATGGCTCGCGCCGGCCCCGCCGCCGCGAGCGCCAGGCCCAGAACGGCGGCGGCCGCCGGGGCTTTCCTCACTGAATCAAGACCTTCTTGACCGTCTGCAGAACCGTCGTCCCCTCTTCCTGCTGCTCGACGCGCAGCACCGCGTAGTAGAGGCCGCGCGCCACGCTGCGCCCGCCTTGATTCGCCTTCGACCAGACGTAGGTGATGCCGCCGCCGCAGACGCCGACGTTGGTCTGATAGCTGGCCGGCAGGCTGGCGCCGAAATCCTGGGTCATCACGAGGTGGCCGGACATCGTGTACATCCGCATCGTGACGTGCGCGTGCGGGAACGGATTATAGATGCAGAACGTCGCGGAGCCGGCCGACGCGGGCACCGGATTGGGGAACATGTAGCTGTTGGTGTTGAAGTCGCCCTGCGGATCGGTGGACGGACCCAACGTCATGGGGATGTCGTCGATGAGATGGTCGTCGGCCAGCTCGTTTGGATAGAGGACGTCGCCGGTCTGCGTGTCGATGGCGCTGGTGTCCGTCGAGCCCAAGAGCACGAACCAGTAGTCGCCTTCCGGCAGCTTCGTACCGGCCAGATTCGTGCCGTCCCAGATATCCTTGATCTCCGTGCGCGGCGGGCGCACGCCGGTGATGATCTTGACCAAGGACACGGAGTCCGGCGGCGAAGGGTTGCCCTCATAGTCGAAAATCGTGCCGGGCCGGTAGACCTTCAGCGAAACCTTCATCGGCTCGGAAACCTGATAGGCGATGGTCGCCGAGGCGCCGCCGCCGACGATCGGCGTGACGGCCAAGTCGTAGATGCGAAGAGGGTCGTAGGCGACCACGACCTGCGCGGTCGACGGAATCGTCAGCGAGGACGCCACGTCGAGTGCTACCGCCTGCACGATGTAGGCCGTGCCGCCGAAGCTGATCGGCACGGGCAGGAAGTTGCCGGTCAGGTCGCGGCCGTCCCAGACGTCGGTGTTCAGTATGCCCGGCTCGCGCACGGCCCCGGCGACCACGGTGGTCATGACCTGAGGCGGGATGTTCGTGTTGAGAATCTGGATCGTGACGGACGACTCGCGCGTGACGGTGTATTGAATGCTGAACGGGTCCAGCGTGATGGTGTTGCTGGAGTTGAACAAGGTCGGCACGGTCGGGATGACGTTGAAGCTCGAGAACAGCACCGAGCCGCGCGCGACCGTGATCGTCCCATAGACGTGATCGGTCGGGAAGTAGGAAGGCGTCGTCGTCGAAACCGCGCTCAGAGTGTAAACATACTGGCCGTCGGGCACGTAGATGCCGTTCGGGTTCTGGCCGGCCCAGGTTTCGGTGATCTTGAGCCGACCCGGCCGCATGCCGTAGTAGGTGATGACGGGGGCCACCGGCGCGCCCGACGGCGAGACGACCTGGGAACTGGTGCACGCGTTCGGCGGCAATTGGTTGGCGCACGGCGGCCACGTCGTACTGCTGTTCAGGACGACGGAGCCGGGAGGGTATATGTTCCAGGCGATGAACATGGGCTGGGACAGTTGATAGGTCAGCGTCGCCGTGTCGTTGACCACGGCGAGCAAGGGCGTGACGGCCACGTCGGTGATGCGGAACAGGTCCACGGGAAAGGAGACCGTGGTCGTGGAGACCTTCGCCGGAAACGCGGGGTCAAAGACCGTCAATTGGGCCAGATAGACTCCCGACGAAACGACCGTGCCGCTGTCGCTGACGCCGTCGGCCCAGGTCTCCGTGATGGTGAGCTGTCCGGGTTGGGTCTCCTGGTTGACGATCGTCTTGACCACATTCAGGCCGGTTTGGTCGTAGATCAACAGCGACACCGTCGCCGGACGCGAGAGCTGATAGCTGAACGAGAACGGATTCAAGCCGCCGACCGGCGGGCTGGAACCGATAACGGTCGATGTCGGCGAAATCTGCGTGACGCCGACCAGTCCCCGCACCACCGAGATGAAGCCCTGCTTGGCCGTCGACGTCCATATCCGCTTATCACTGCTGGTGGGGCTCAAGTAAGGAACGCCGCGCTGGGACGGCAGCGCCGCGTAGATCACGAACACGTAGTCGCCGTCGTTGACGTAGTTGCCGGTGCTGTCGCGGCCGTCCCAGAAGCTGATCTGAGTGGTCCGCGACGGCTGCATCTGAGAGATCGAGCGCAGCGGCGACACTATGGCCGTGGCCGTGTTGTTGGGACCGGTACAGCCGGTCAGCGACGGCTGGAAATTCTTCGCGGGCGGCACCGCCCCCGAGGGATCCGTCGTCGTGCTCATGACATCCGCAAGCGCCGGACTGCCGCTGGAATCGTTGCAGAACTGAGTGCCGGGCGGGTAGATGTCCACATACACCGTCGCCGGTTCCGTCAGCGTGTAGGACAGCACCGCCAGCGACGTCGTGCCTCCCAGCAGCGGCGCCACCTGGATGTCCGTGATCTGCAGAGGATCGAGGGCGATCGTGTACGTCGTCGGGTTCGACAGGTCGCCTTCCATGTCGCAGATATATTCGGGAAAAGGTGGGGAACCTCCGCAAGCGCCGGCCGTGGTGATGTAGCCGGGAGCCGTGTATTGGTTGAATGAATTCGCCTGGAACACCGCCAAATAACTGCCCGGGGGCAGGACGTTTCCGTTATTGTCGCGGCCGTCCCAAGAACTGCCGTCCAGAAGCGGCGTGGCTCCGGTCGCGCCCAGATTTCCCTCGCCCGGCTCCTGCTCGCCGTTCTGACCTAGGAGGTTGCGCATATTTTCGTAGTGTCCGTTGCTGTCGGGCACGCTTTGGTTGATGGTGATATACATCGTCGCGGGCTTGGAGAGCCGGTACGTGAAGTTGTACGGCTCGGCCGCCACGCCGGTAATTTTTCCGACCACCGTCGGCGTCGAGTTGATGACATGCACGTCGGTGACGTTGACGATGATCGGCTTCTGAGAAACGGCCGTCAAGTTCGCGTCGTAGGTCTCCCCGATCGGGTACGCCTTGACGTTGGTGATGGCGATATTTCCGCTCTGTCCCTGCTGGTTCGTCTGCACGGTCACGCGGAAGCCGTAGGTGCCGTTGACCTTGCCAAACATGCCCTGGATGGCCTGCGAGCCGTCCCAGACTACGCAGTTCGCGGGCTGAGAATCTTGAGCAGGCGTTCCCATGAACAGGCCGGTTCCCTGGGGGGCTGGATTGGCTTGCGGAACGCAGCCGGGAGAAGTGGTAACCGTGCCGGGATTGTCGATGAAAAACGTGCGCAGCGGCGGCGTGGAGGTGGGGTCGAGAGGATTGGCCCCGTCGACATAACGGAAAATTTCGAATTCGAGCGTGTCGATCTGCACCGGCGCTGCCGTCGAAGCGCCCACCGCGCAGGCCTGGGCGCACAGATAGACCTGAGAGTTGCAAACGTTGAAACCGTTGTCTCCCGGAGGGTAGACCGGAGTCAGACTCGGGTATTCCAGGTTCGGACTCAACGCTTGACTGGACAGAGTCGCTGGGGAAAAAGGCGCGACGGCCTGAGGATCGCCGACGCAGCGGTTGGCGAATAGCCCGTCATCGTAGTTGTTCTCGAAGTTGATCTCCGGATCGTTCGAGATGTCCCCGAAGCCCTGCGGGAAGCCGTAGCTAACTGTACCGCCGCAAATACCGGCACTCAATGGATCACAGATGGGCGACTGCGCGATGGGGCACATGAACTCGATCGGAGCGGATCCGGACGGCGCACAAAATCCTCCGACTCCAGAGCCCGACCCATTCAGAGGCAAAGTCGTCGTCACGAAGGCCGTGTTGACGGTGACGTTGACGTCCTGGGCGCGCGCGACGGTGGAAAAAAACGCCGCAAAACCGAGCGCGGCGAGGGCGAACGCGACGCGGGTCGGACGGCTCTGGTGTCGGGGCATGGTTGATAAGCGGGCGCGTCGGGTTCGATTGTATATCATCGCTGCGTCGGCAAGATTAAGAGCTTATTAAAAAACGGCAAACGGAAAAAGATCTTTCAGCGCACGGCGCCAGTCGCGCGGCACGGGCGCGACAAAATTCGGGTCCGGCGGCGCGGCCGGCGGCGCGGCGTCCGCGGGAGCGGAGGGCGCAGGCGGCGGAGGCTCGCTTGGAGGTGCGCCGCGCTCGGCCCGGGACTTCGCCTCGGCCTGGCGTTCCGCGCGCCACGCCTCGCGCTCGCGGGCGGCCGCGTCCTCCAGACGCGCCAACTCCGCGCGCCGCTCCTCCCACGCCGCGCGCTCGCGCTCCCACAGCGCGCGCCATTGGCCACGCTCCTCCTCCCACAGCTTCGCCAGTTGCTCGACATGCGCCTGAAGCTCGTCGACGCGGCGGCGGGCGTCGGCGACCTCGCGTTCGGATTCCTCGCGGCGACGGCGCTCCAGCAACAACTCCGCAAGCGTGCGCTCAAGCGCGTCCTTGGCCTGGGCCACGCCCTCGCGCGCGGCCTGCGCGCGCCGGTTGGCGTCCGCGCCTTCCTCCCGACGACTGTCGGCCAGCAGGCGCAGTTCGCGCAATTCGGTCTCGCGCTCAAGTTCGCGTTCCTGCCAGCGCTGCTCGGCGGCGCGCGCGCGCGCGGCCTCGGCGGCCAGGCGGTCGCGCAGACTGCGCAGGGCGTCCTCCAAAATACCGCGCTCTTCGTCGTGGCGCGCCTGCGCCGCCGCCATCGCCTTCTGGGCGGCTTCCACACGCTCGCGCGCGTCCAGCGTCTCTAATAGGCGCAGTTCCTCGTCGCCGGACTCGCTCTCGCGGCGGCGCGAAAGCTCGGCCTCCGCCGCGTCCAGACGCTCGCGCAGCACGCGCGCCGTCTCGCCGTGCGCGGCGGACGCCGCCTGCCAGGACCGCTCGCGCTCGCGCGACTGGCGCTTGAGCAAGGCCACCGTCTCCCAAGCCACTTCCGCGCCCACGACCGCGCGCGCGTCCGGCGTGGCCGCGATCTCCCCCGCCGACGCGGCGGCGGCGGTCGTGGTCCCAACGCGCGCCCACAGACGCTCGATCTCGCGGCTCAAATCCTGGGGGGTCGTTTCGGGCATCGCAGGATTATAGCCGCTTCTCGTCTCAGAATGTTGTCGGAATTGTTAACGCGGGCGGTCGTCGGACGCGCCCTGTCGTGCCCTTGACAGAATATATACTCATGTATATACTAGCTGTATGGCGACACGAGCGAAGTTGTTTCGTAACGGGGGAAGCCAGGCCGTGAGACTGCCCCGCGCATGCCGGTTTCCAGAGGACCAACATGAGGTGCTCGCGCATCGCGAGGGGCGACGCGTGATCCTGGAGCCGCCGGATGAATGGCCGCAGGCTTTCCGCGGCTGCCTCGGGGCCTGGCGTGATGAGATTCCGCGGCCGCCTCAGACTCCGGTGACGAAGTTGAAAGACAAGCTCCCGTGACCCGGACGCACATGCTCGATACGGACACCGTGAGCTACGCCCTTCGCGGCGCCGGCCGAGTATCGGAGCGTCTTTTGGAACACCGCCCGTCGCAGCTTTGCATCAGCTCGATCAGTTTTGCGGAGTTGCGATTCGGCGCCGAACTGCGGCAGTCGCAGCGGCTCGAGCGGCTGATCGACGCCTTTGCCGCGACCATGGACGTGAGCCCTTTCGACTCCAAGGCGGCCGATCAGTTTGGGACAGTAGCCGCCGCGCTGCGCCGGCGCGGCGCCCCGATCGGCCATATGGACGCCTTGATCGCGGCGCATGCCCTGGCGCTTGGCCTGACGCTCGTGACCAATAATACCCGGCATTTCGATCAAGTCTCGGGCCTTCGCACGGAGAACTGGTTCTAAGAGGCGTCCCCCAAAAACTCGTTCGGTAATAGAGTGCCCGATTTACCGTAATCGGTAGTCGTCCGGATCGTCGGCCGCGGCGGAGAGGTCGTAGGACTCCAGCGCCGCCGGCGGCGCGCCCTGCGCGCTCAACAGGCGCGCGGCCAGCCACGACGAGAAAGCGTAGGACAACTGCACGTCGCGCGCGTAGCTCTCGCGACCCCACGCCGCCGGGCGGCGCGGCGGCTCCGCCGGCGACAAGGCCGGCGTCGCGGCCAAAACCTGGACGAGGCCCTGCGGCGACAGCGGACGGCCGGGGCTCGGCAAGCCCAGCGCGGCTAAATCGGCGGGACCCAGGCCGGCCGTAAAAACGTCCGCCTCCCCCGCCCGCGCGGCCAGCCACGCGGACCGATCCACCAAACCGGCGGGAGCAATCGCGCGCGCCGGCAACTCCGGCGCGACCAACTCCAGCCAACGCAGGCCGAAGGACGCGGTGTCTCCGGCGACCAACGCCGACGCGCCCGGCGGCAGGGCCCGCCGCAGACCGCGCGCGTAATCGTAAGCCAGGAAATCGTCGCGGTGATCGGCCGAAGTCCGGTTTTGCGCGAACGCCGCCGCCGCCAGAATCATGGCCGCGGCCGCGCCCAGCGCCGCGCGCCGCCGCGCCAGTTCCCCCACGGCCTCGCCCGCGAACAGGGCCACGGCCAGCGCCGGCCCCAAGAACGCGGACTCCAACGTGGAGCGCGCCACCCAGTCGGACGGATCGAAGCGCGACAGCAGGACGAAGGCCGGCCCCGCCAGCGCCGCGCACAAAAGCCAGCCCGCCGCGCGCGCGCGGTCCGCGCGCCAGGCCAACGCCACACCCGCACCGGCGAACAGCGCCGCCGGCCACGCCGCCGCTTTGATCGTTTGCGCCGCGGCATAACTCATCAGTCCTGCGGCCGCGCCCGGCGTCAGCGGCCGCGCCAGCGCCGTCGACAAAGCGCCCGCGCCGTAGCGCAGGCGCAGAGCCGTGGCCAGCGCCGGGGCCGGCCCGCCCAATCGAATCCATAAAAACGCGTACAGTCCCAGGCCCGCCGCCATGCCGGGCGCCGCAGCCGCGGCCAGGCGCGCGGCCGGAATGCGCGCCCGCGCGGCCTGCGCGCGCCACAAAACAAGAAGGCCCGGAATCCAAAACAGCAGGCTTTGATGATTGACCAGGCCCAGTCCCAGAATCAGGCCGGACAGGCGCGCGCGCGCGAACACGTCCGGGCTCTCGCCGTCGGCAAGGAGAAGCAAAGAGACGACGAACAGCGCGTGCAGCGAGTACATTTCTTCCAAAAGAGAAAACTTCCAGAGCGGCGCCGACAGCGCCCACAACGCCGCCGCGGCCAGGCCGCCCGTCGCACCCGCGCGTCGGCGGACCAGAATGAACAGCACCGCGCACGCGCCGGCCCCCGCCGCCGCGGACAGCGCATTAAGGCGGTAGGCAGAATTTCCCCAAGGCATAAGCGCGATCCACGCCCGGCCCAACGTCGCGTAAAACGGATAACCCGGAGGGTGCGCGACGCCCAACGTGAGCGCCGCGGACGCCAGATCGGCCGAGTCGCGCGGCGCGATCGTCGGGTATAGACAGGCCAGGTCCAGGCCGAAGACCGTAGCGAACACGGCCAGCGCCGCGATCACGCCCAGCTCGTCAGCGCCAGCGCCGGATCCACGCGGCCGCCGCGCGGCGCGCCGCGCGCGCTCAGACGCCGCCAGCCCGCGTGCGCGATCATCGCCGCGTTGTCCGTGCAGAACACACGGCTGGGCAGAAGCACCCGCAGTCCCGCGGCCTCCCCGCGGACTTTCAGCAGTTCGCGCAGACGCGAGTTGGCCGCCACGCCGCCGCCGATGGCGACATCGCGGGCGCAGACATTTTGCGCCGCGGCCAGCACGCGTTCGACCAAGGTCTCGGCGACGGCTTCCTGAAACGACGCGCACAGGTCGGCCAGGCGCCGCCCGCGCACCGGGCCGGGATGATCGCGCAGATAATACAGGACCGACGTCTTCAAGCCCGAGAAGGAAAAATCCCAGCCCGGCAAGGACGGGCGCGGGAAGGCGACCGCGCGCGGATCGCCCTGCGCGGCCAGGCGGTCGATCTCCGGTCCGCCCGGATAGTCCAAGCCGAACAGGCGCGCGACCTTGTCGTAGGCCTCGCCGGCGGCGTCGTCGCGCGTGCGCCCCAGAACGCGGTAGCGGCCCGGCCCGCGCGCCAGCGTCAGCTCCGTGTGGCCGCCCGAAACAACGAGGGCGACCAGCGGCCAGCGCGGCCGATGCTCCAGCTCGCAGGCCAGCACGTGGCCTTCCAGGTGATTGACGCCGATCGCCGGCACGCCGCGCAGGCGCGCCAAGGTGAGGGCGGCGACCTTGCCCACCAGCAGCGGGCCCATCAAGCCCGGCCCGCGCGTGTAGGCCACCGCGTCCACGCGGCCGCCGCCCGCCTGCGTCAGCGCGCGCTCCACGACCGGGATAATGTTCGTCAAATGCGCGCGCGCGGCCAATTCCGGAACCACGCCGCGGAATTTTCGATGCAGTTCCGTCTGCGACGAGACCACGTTCGAGCGCACGCGCCCGTTCTCCACGACGGCCGCCGACGTGTCGTCGCAGGAGGTCTCCACGCCCAGCACTCTCACGGCGCGGCGGCCGCCGTCGCCGAGGACGTCGCCACCGCCGGCGCGGGCGC
>JABEUV010000069.1 GCA_013044195.1 Elusimicrobiota bacterium
AGGACTGCCCTGAGTCTCGTGGTTGAACACGGGCTGGACCGTGCAGTACGGCGCGTAGGCGCACTGAAAGCACTGCGGCTGGCTCCAGGAAAGCGAGGCGTACAGCGACGCCCGCACCGTCGGGTGCTCAAGCAGCTCCGGCAGGCGGGACGTCCGGACGTCGCCGATCTTGAAAAACGCGTCGCCCTCGGCCGCCAGCAGTCGGCCGTCCTCGCCGGTGTAGACCGAGCCGTCCCAGTCGTAAGCAAGACGTGCAAGTCCATCGCCGTTCGGGAAGCGCCAGCGGCCGCCCTCTAAGATGCGGATCAGCAGCACCAGCGCCATTTTCTCGTAGGCCTTGACGCCCTGTGAATTCAGCGCGATCAGGTGATCGAGCGCGTCCGCGTAGAACGCGACGAACTCCGCGCTGGTATAACCGACGGCGTCCCAGGAGCGCCGCGCGAAACCCACCGGATCGAGCGGGCCCAGCTGGATGCGCTCCAAGCCCAAGCCGACGGCCTGATCGACGATTTCCTTCGCGCGCGACAGGGAACCGCGCGTCACCGTGCAGATGGCGTTGGGCGCGTCCACCTTCGCGCCCGCGGCCCTCTTGGCCTGGATCATTTTCAGCCCGGCAATCACCGACGCGTGGCCATTGCCGCCCAAAAAAGTCCGGTTGCGATCGTGGAGATCCGCCGGACCGTCCAGGGACGTGCAGAAGCTGACGCCGCGTTCGATGAGCCAGTCCGCCTTGGCTTCGTCCAGCAGGCTGAAATTGGAAATCAAGCCGAAATGGAGCGTCTTGCCGGCCGTCTTGTTCTTGAGCCGCGCGTACTCGACGACGAACTTTACGACCGGCCAATTGAGCAGCGGCTCGCCGCCCTGGAATTCAATCGTGATCTCGGGATTGCCGGTCTGGAAGACGAGGTCCACGGTCCGGCGGGCGGTCTCCACGTCCATGTCGGTCGACGAGTCATCGACGGCGACGACGCTCGCGTGGCAATAGACGCACTTAAAGTTGCAGCGGCGCGTGACGACGATCGTGTGGACGCTCGGCCCGGGCCAGTCGAGAAGGTGACGCGCGGCCAGCGCCGCGCCCAAGCGTGGAAAATCAAGATGTTCGCGCACGAAACCCTGGGCCGAGAGCTCCGCGCCCAGCGCGTCTTCGTCGGCAATCTCCCCGGACGCGTAGCGGCGGTAGTCCGTGCCGGACAGCACTCGCCACTGGCCTTCGTCGTTGGTGATCAACGTGCCGCCGCCGATCACGCGCGCGCCGTGCGCGGCGACGCGCCGCGGCTCGGCCTCCGGAAGCCCGACCGGCGAGGTCAATCGGGAGCCTTCAGCGCGCACGCGGCTCCGGCGGATAAAGCGGGCCCTGCGGAGACAGTTTTTTGGGCATGGTCCGGGCAATCTCGTCCCCGGCCGCGGCCAGAAGCTTTTGGACTTCCGCCTCGAATTCAGGCGAATCCTGCGCGGGCAGGGCCGGCGTCTCTGCGCCGCGCGCCGACAGCAGCGCCTGCGCGGCGATGATGTCGGCAATCTTGCGGTTGAAGCGGGCCGTGACGGAACGATACTCTTGGTTCAGCAGTTCGTTGAGAAACTCCCCGCCGAGAGCCTCCAACGACGCCGCGTCCGCGCCGCGGTGCCGGGCCACGAGCGTCAGTTCATGCGCCGCCTTGCCCGCCCGATGATAGACCTCGGCGCGATTGGAGAAAACGTGTGCGGCGATGCGGACAGCATCATCGCCGTAGATTTTGCGCGGGACGTTCAGCGCGACCGAACGCTTCGCCGGGTTCACGGATATTTTCAAGAAGCCGCCTCCGTCACGGGCTGGCCGGGAATCGTCGGGCCGTTTTCCTGCCACTGGCAGAGGTCTCGTTCCAGCCAGCCGTCGAAAACCGCGCGCGTCTTCGGCTCGCGCAGGCGCTTGAGCAGGATATCGAAGATGCCCATGTGCGTGCCGCACCACGGGCTTGTCGGCATCTGGCCCGCGATCGAACGCTGCATCTCGTAATGAAAGACCGGTTCCGCGCCGCACCAAGGCTTGTAGGCGCACTGCGCACACATCGGCTGGGTCTCCAGATTCGAGGCCGCGACGCACGCGCGCGAGGTCGGGTGATCGAGCACGTCCTGCCATGAATCCGTGACCGTGCCGACGTTGAAGATCGGGTCGCCCTGATGGTCGACCATGCGTCCTTCGTCGCTGACGAAGATGCGGCCGTCGTAGTTGTAGGCCAGGCAGCCCAGAACCGTTCCCGCCGGCCAGCGCAGGTCCATGAATCCCGGGTCCTCGCCCTTGACGATCTTCGTCAGGAGGATCAGCGCGTTGCGTTCCATGATCCCGGAGCGGCCGCTGACATTAAGCTCCAGGATGTAGTCGAGCGTCTCCTCGTAGAAACGCAGAAAGTCGGCATAATCGTAGCCGATCTCACCCCAGACGCGCTTGGCGTAGCCGATGGGAGACAGCGGCCTCAAGAAAATCTGCTCCATGCCGAGGTCGCGATAGAGATCGACGATCTCCGGTCCGCGCGCCAGAGAAAGGCGTGTCGTCGTCATCAGCGCGCTGGGCATATACGGCTTGCGGATATCGTCGGTTTGAGCCAAGGCCATGATCCGCTTCACCCACGAGACGACTTTCGTCTGGGCCGAGCCCCCGCCGAGAAAGGGACGGTTCGCGTCATGCAGGTCCGCCGGCCCGTCGAGCGAGGTGCAGATGGACACGCCGTGGTCGATCAGGAACTGGAGCTTATCGTCGGTCATCAGCGTGAAATTGTTGACCAGCGCCAGAAGAAGACGGCGCTTCTGGGCCTTCGCTTTGGCCTGGGCGTACTCGACGATGAACTTGACGATCGGCCAATTCAACAGCGGCTCGCCGCCCTGAAACTCGATACAGAGAGACGGGTTCGGCGTCGCGAAGATGAAGTCGACGGTCTTGCGGGCCGTCTCCAAATCCATGTCCGTGTCGGTCCGCGAGGGATCGACGACGCTCGAATGACAGTAGCGGCACTTCTGGTTGCAGCGCAACGTAACGACGACCATGTGCAGGCTTGGGCCGGGGATGAAGCGAAAGGAATTCTGCCGGACGTAGCTCGCCGCAAGGTCGCCGAAGTCCATACGGTCGCGGATAAAGCCGCGTCCGGATAGTTCCTCGTGCAGAACTTCGCCGGGCTTGACGCCGCCCGCGAGAAACCGCTCGAAATCGTTTTTTTCAAGCATCTGCCAGCGGCCGTAGTCATTGGTGATCAGGACCCAGTCGCCAAAATCCCGAAATCCGAAGAATCCGAGTCCCGCGGGATCGGTCCTGGCCCCGCTCGGCAGGCTCGTCAGCCGGCTCAAGCCGAGGAACCGTCCTTTTCCGCCTTCTGCGCCGCTTCCCACGACAGAGCGGACGCTTTCGGATCCGGGCCCTTGGCTTGGGCGTTCATCGCCGAGATCTCGGTCTCGACCTCGGCAATCAGACGCTCGATCTCCGAGCGCTGATCAGCGGTCAATTGTTCGGCCGCCGGAGCGGCGGCCCCGGGGGCCGCGCGCTCGGAAAACTCCTTGGCAAGAGCCAGCGCGTTCTCCACGACGTACTCGCGCACCGTACGGTTGTTGCGGGCCACGGCCCAGCGCAGCCGCTGCGCCGCCAGTTCCGCCTCGAAGTCCCGCTTCAGGGCGGCGAGGTCGTCCGCCCCACGCGCACCCTTCGGACGCAGCGTCACCGTCAAAACCTTGGCTTTGTCTCCGGAGACGAGCGCGTACGCGCGATCCATCAAGAGATAGGCGGCGCCCAGAACGGGCTCCGGCCCATCGCGACGCGCATCGACCTCGAAGCTGATTTCACCGCCGCTCGAGCGCGTAGGAGCAGCGGCGGGTTTCCGGACCGCGACATGTAGCATCGTTTTTGCCGTACGCCTTATTTTTCGCACGATTGCCATGATGTTAGCAGGTAAATCGGCCGCTGTCAACGCCCCATTTATCCAATAGTTTCAAGCATTTTTCATCGTCTAAACGCGAAAATATGGAGTCCAAGATCGCCATGTGCGCAAGGCACCGCGGGGAATCAAGAAGCCGGCCGTAAAGCGTTCCCTGCGCGCGAAAATGAGCCGAAGGCGGAATCTGGCAGCAGGACCGGTAAACGCAGTCCGCGCACAGCGGCTGGGTCTCGCGCGTCAATGCCGCGGCCAACGCCGGCACTAGGGGATGCGCGGGCAGGTCCTGGAAGCGCAGAGTCCGCGCGTCGCCGAGTTGGAACGCGGTGCCGCCGATCTCCCAACCTTCCTCCGATGAAAAAACGGTTCCATCCGGGGCGTACGCCAGCGTCTCAAGCAAATCCAAGCCGGGAACTTCCCATGGTCGCGAGGCCAGAAGGCCCAGCGCCAACTCGTCGCGCAGATTCGAAGTCTCCTGCGCGTCGATCAGGCGCGCGAGGGCGCGCGCCGCGAACCGGGCGTAGTGTCGCGCGGCGGCAGGATTACGCGCCGCCGCGGGAGCGGCGACCCACGACACGCTCGAGAACCTCGCCGCCGACAGAGCGTCGACCCAGCCCTCCGGATCGCGGGCGCCGCGACCGATGACGATCCGGGCGCGCTCCGCGCCGAACAGCCGGCCCGGCTCCGGCGGGCCGTCCGCGGACAGGGCCGCACGGACGGTCGCGCGGCGCCCGCGCAGGAACGCTAAGCGCTCGGGCGGCGGCGCCGCCGGAGCGCGAAAGACCAGCGCCAGGCCGCGGCCCGCCCATTCGGCGCGGCGGCGCGCATACTCCGCCGCGAACCACGCCGCGGGCCAGCCGCGCCCGTCTTCGTCGACGATCTCCAGGGTCAAAGTCGGACGCGGCGTCGAGAAGACGAAGTCCACGACGTCCTTGGCCGTCTGCGGCGACATCGCGGACCCGCGCACGGAGGCAAGGAGCACATGCGTCGCGGGCCCGGACCAGTTGAGACGTCCGCACTCGACCTCCTCGCGCGCAAGCGCCGCAGCATCGGCCGCTCCGGCAAAAATCCCCAGCGCCGCCAGCCTGGCGCGCAGCGGATCGCTCTCCTCTAAACCCGCGCAGAAGGCCGCATGTTCCGCGCCGGTCAGCAGTGCGGCGCGGCCCGTCGGCCCGACGACCAGAATCTTGCCGCCGGGCAACGTCCGGGCCGGCGCCGGGCCCGCCGACCGCGGCTCACGCAGGCGCGTCACGCAAGACTCCGCGCGCGCTCAAGAAGAAGCGCCGTTTCCTCGCGGCGGTCGCGGCCGACCTGAGGCTCGAGCTGTTCCAGCGGGTCGAAAACGGCGGCGGGAAATCCGTCGGCGAGCAACCGGGAGACGACGGCCGCCGCGAACGGCCGCACCTCCTTCACGCGCGCCTGACGCCGCGAGTGAGACAAGGCCTCATTGAGCAACTCGCCCAGCAAGGCGACCGCGTCGCCGCGTCCTTCGGAAAAAACGGCGACGCGCCAGCGCCGCACGTCGCCGCCCAGGGCGACGCGCGCGCGCGGACCGAGCGTCAGCGCCGCGGCGGCCAGAGACGACCGCGAATAGACGCTTTTCGGCACCGACGTCCGGGCCACGGCTCTCACGGCTCGCGTCCGCGGCGGAGTTCTTCCCACGGCACGCGCAGACCCAGGGGATCGCGCGGCGCCGCCTCGGCCTCGGCCAGAAAAGCCGCGATCTCGGCCAACCTCTCCTCCGACAGTGACCGCGGCGGTTCGCGGCGTCTGGCGTCCACATGACCGGACAGTTCGAGAGCGCGCGCGACAATCGCCGCGCGCAGCGGGCGTTCGCGGCGCGCGCCGCGGCGAAGGGCCGCGGCGGCGGCGTAGGCGGCGCGAAAATCCGCGGCCAGCGTCGCGGCGGCGCCGCGGCGCGGAGCAAGAACGACTCTCAGCGCGCCCCGCCGCTCATCGACGCGGACCCACGCGCGGTCGATCATGCGATACGCCGCGTCCAGAAACGCGCCGCGGTCCGCGCCCCGGGGCGCGCGCACGACGGCCGGACTACGCGCGCGCCGCATCGCCGTCACACGTGAGAACGGGGTGATAGCGGTCGCCCGAAAGGGCGACGG